>JBHJIV010000265.1:0-4167 GCA_050043105.1 Leptolyngbyaceae cyanobacterium
CTCATCGGCTTTTTAGCTAAGACATTGGTAGATTGATATGCTCAATGTAGGTGATGAGGAGTAAAATGTGGAAGTCGTTAATGACTACGTGCAGAGTTTGCATGCAAGTGGGTTATACCATGACTAGTTCATTAGACATCATAAAAATGGCAACCAGATTGATTAAGAAGAGCAGGGAACTGGCAGACGGCATCAGGTTCTAACATATTGTACCAAAGACGATTTGGGCATGGCGCAAGATGCCGCCGTCACCCAGGCTGCCATTGACTCCATTCGTCGTTATGGCACCTCAAACAGCTCTTGTTCGGTTCTGAGCGGTCGCATTGACTTACATCGTCAGCTCGAGGAAGAAATCTCAGCTTTTAAGCACTTGCCCCATACTCAACTGTTTCTCAATGCATGGATGGCATTGCAGGCACTGATGGATGGGTTTTGCCACCTAGCCGTGCCAGTACAAGGATTTCAACATACTCGAGAGACGATTATTTTTAGCGATGTACTCAACCACGGCTGTATCATTGCAGCCGTGGTTAATGCTGATAATCGATCAGGTAAGATGTTTGGCCACAGCCCTAAGGTGCGAGTCAAGGCATATCGCCACTGCGATATGGACGACCTAGAGCGCAAAATGCGTCGCTACGTGCGTCCTGATGATCGGGTAATCGTAATTTCTGATGCAGTCTTTTCCATGGATGGTGATGTGGTACCTCTACCCCGCATGCTAGACATTATGGAGGACTATCCCGGCAGCGTTGTTGTCATGGACGAAGCCCATGCTAGTGGCGCTATTGGTGGTAGAGGCGAAGGAATTTATGATCACTTTGGAATTAATCCTCAGTCAGTGATTGACCGTGGCATTGTCCCCATTATCATGACGACCTTTTCTAAGTTCGCAGGGTCAGCAGGTGCAGCCATTAGCGCACCAAACCGAGAACTCATTGATCTTTTGGATGTGTCTCCCACATCTATCGGTACTATTTCTCTCCCACCACCAGTAACAGCAGCTGCATTGGAGAGTATCCGGCAGGTGCGTAGTCAGCCAGAGCGCGTAGCCAAGCTGCAGTCGAACACTCGATATCTGCGTTCTCAGCTGATCGCTGCTGGTTTTGAGGCCATTGGTGAGACTAATGTTGTTCCTGTATTGCTGCCACCTGATCTCGATCCAAAATCCTTTGCTCGTGCCCTAATGGAAGAGCACGGTATTTGGGTTTCAGCCATCTGGTTTATCGCTAAGCCTCGCTTACGAATTACGGCCAATGCGCTTCATACCCAAGCCGAAATGGATCGGTTAGTAGAAGCAATGTTAGCTGTACGTCAAAAGCTTGGGGGCGCAGTTGCTCAGTATGCATAGAGAGTAAAGGGTAAATGGTGAATGGTGAATATTGAGTAGGTTCAGATTAGGAAATTAGCTTTTCAGTAGCTAACTTGATCTAACTTCAAGCATCATTCATCATTTACCAAACATTACTCACACTCCCCCTATGAGTACTTTCTCTATCAGGTCAGTCACTACCCCACAGGACCAAGTAGACTTTCTTGCTGTTCCAGCATACGTCTACCGAAATGATCCTTATTGGGTTGCTCCTATTAAGTCGAGTACGGCTAAACAGTTTTCTGAAGAGAATTCATTTTTCCAATATGGTCAGCTGCAGCAGTTTGTTGCTTATCAAAATGAACAGCCTATTGGTCGGGTTGTTGCGGCTGTTAATAACCGACTGATTGAACGAGAAGGTCAATCAGTTGGGCTCATGGGCTTTTTTGAGTGCATTGACGATCGCAACGTTGGCCAAGCACTGCTAGATGAGGCTACCAACTGGCTTAAACAACAGGGCATGACAGCAGCCCGCGGCCCTATTGATCTGTCTACTCATAACAACTGTTGTTTTTTGGCAGATGGATTTGATTCAGACCCAATGCTGATGATGCCCTACACCCCTGAGTATTATTTGGACATTGTGACAGCCAACGGCTGGCATAAGGCAAAGGATGCCTATGCTTATAATTTGCCTTTAGATAAGCCCTTGCCCGACAGTTTTGAGCGAGGTTATAAAATTGCTCAAAAAGCTGGCATTACGTTTCGCACTATCCACACTAAAGGCGAAGCGTTTGAACAAGACTGTCGCCAAATTTACGAGTTATTTACGACAGCCTTTGCCTATAACTGGAGCTCCAATGCCCGTACTGAAGCAGAGTTTATGGAAGAGGCACGGGAGCTGCAGACCTTAGTAGATACAGATATTTTTGTAATTGCAGAAGACCCAAAAAAAGACTCTGATAACAAAATGGTAGGCTTTTTTATGGCTCTGCCTGATTACAACATTGCTCTTAAACATGTAAAGGGCAAGCTCAATATTTTTGGCATTCTCAAATTTCTTTGGTTTCGTCGCAAAATTGAGCAAGCCAGGGGTCTGGCTATTTGCACATTGCCGGAATACAGTCGCAAAATGGTAGCGCTAGCAGTGGTGTATTTAGGCATGAAGGGGGGCACTGAGAAAAAGCGCCCCTACAAACGTTCAGAATTGTCTTGGGTATACGAGGACAATATGCGATCGCGAAATATCATCGAAAACACCGGAGCCACCGTCTACAAGACCTACCGGATTTACGAGAAATCACTAACCTCAGGCGAGTAATGATTAGGCATGGACTTTGGTAGCTGGTCCAAACGACTTAATCGAAACCAGTTTATTCTCATCAGAATCCCACAAAATAAATTGAGAACAGTCGAGAATATCGCCCATTCCAATGGTCTTTACCCGTGAGAGCAGATGTTGATTTGCCTGATGGCACGCTTTGAGGTTGTAGTTAGGAATTCTTTCAGAAAGATGATGAATATTGTGGTAGCTGATATCAGCAGTAAACCACTTGAATACAGCAGGTAATTGTAAGTAGCTACTGCCTTCAATGGCCCCAGTTAGATAATCCCAACCGGCTGACTCGTGAGCATAAGCCCCATCAAAATTGTGCTGAACAAAGAAAACATTAATAAAGATGGCAGCAGAAAACGTCAGGACAATAGAGTAAACACTCAAAAAGAAACCTGCCCCAAGCCAATGGCAAAGAAAGATCCATCCCCCAACTACGAAAATATTATTGAGTAGGATGTCCCAAAATTCCGCTTTGGTCGACCAATACTTAGGTTTATGAGCAGGCAGGATAAACGATAGCCTCATTTTTGAATCAGTTTTCAAAGCCGAAAACAGATCGCAGACAAACTCATAGACTCCCAAAATGAGAATAAGTCTAGGCTTAAAGGCCAGATAGAAAAAGCCGCCTGGAATTACCATCAGTGGGTGCCTGAGAACTCTATACATCTTCTGGTCAGATGCGTTGAGCTGGGTATATTCTTTAACTGATAGAAAATCTCCAATGCCTCGATATTGCTCCCAGTCGCCGTTAGTTTTGTGATGATAGGCATGGTCTCTAGACCACCAGTATTGGGGCATTGCATTCACCAGACCAAACATAAACCCAACAATGCGGTTGACTTTTTTGGATGTAAACAGTGAGTAATGCCCACAGTCGTGCATCAAAGAAAAACAGCGCAGTGAAAAGAGCACTAGCAACATGATGATCGGCGGCAGTAGCCAAACAGAAATCTCAACCGCCTTGACCGCTAAAAACCATAGAAAAACATAAGGAATAATTGTATTTAGAACCTGATAAGTGGCCCGCAAGTCATTGCTCTTCATGTATGGTGTGAGCACAAAATCAGACTTATTAATTGGTTTAGTCATCCAGAGGTAGCGGCTCTTAAAGTATCTACATCTTAAGTGGCTTTTTCGTTAAAAACGATCTTTGGTGACAAATTCAGCTGCTCCCTGCGGAAAATAATTATCGCTTTAGGGATCGGCACAGACCCGTCAATTCGGGCTGCGATCACCTTTTATCAGGACATTGATTTCAGCTACGATACAGCCTGGGACTATGGGAGAAATGGATGAAAGCATTGGTTACAGGGGCAAACGGCTTCACGGGGTCCCACTTAGTTCGGCTATTAGTTGCCCAAGGTAATGGTGTGGTTGGCTTGGTACGTCGCACCAGCGATCTGTCGCGATTAGCCATTCTGGATGTGCAGCTGGTGTATGGCGATATTACCGATGCGGATGCGCTAAATCAGGCCGTGGCGGAGGTAGATGTGGTGTTTCACACTGCGGCCTGCGTAGA
>JBHJIV010000266.1:0-17874 GCA_050043105.1 Leptolyngbyaceae cyanobacterium
TGAAGATTGTCGGTACATGTCCCCGGTTAGGTGCAAGGGTTTTGGGCATTGTAGCTATTTCCCCGTGCACTTAAGCACATCGCAATAGATTGAAACCCCTGCAGAAGCGGGGTGCCTGACTTTAACAGCAAACCCTAAATAGGAAAATACATAAGAGAGACAGGAATAACAAATTAATGTATTTTATTTTGATTAAGCTTTGGAATCTTTCAATTTGACGTGTCATTATTTTTTGTTGTAGCACCCTACTAGCCAGTCACTTTTTTGCCCTATGTTCTCTCTCATAATCTGCACTCTCCGACCTGAGAGAAATTTTATTTGACTTCGTGAACGTTCTATATCTTCACTCTTCGCTTGTTATCATGGATGTAAATTGCTGATGCGTCTATCTCAGTCGTTAAGACGATTGGGTAGTTGGCGTTTAGAAGCAATCTCTCCTTGCTCGTTGCAATCTTGCAAAAACTGGTAGAGCAAATCCTTAGCAATTTTCGAAAACGCCAAGCTCATTTGGGTTTCTTGATACCTAGCCTCGCGTAACTGATAAATTCTAAGAACTTGACCGTCATAGCGCCAAAACTCGGGCACACCCATCGCCGAATAGAGTATATTTTTATCAATAAGGGCAATACCTAATTCAACCACTAGATCGGGGAGAGGATCAACCGCTAGATTGACTGTTTTGCCACGTACCAGTTGTTCATTTGAAATGTAATAGCACTGGTCAGGTTCTGCACTTGCCAATAGCTCAGACCTGATTGACTGACAAAACATGATCGGCAAATCCCCAAAACCCTTGACTAGCAGGCGTTTCGAGTACTCAAAAAGCGGAACCCTATAGTACGCCACTGAAACCCTTGTGGTGAGAGGCTTTAGACCTTGTTTGAGCAAACTTTTGTCAGTCAATCAGAGCTCAGACTTGTTTAGCCTGGTTGATTGCAAACTTTTGAGGCCCTGATTCATTTCTTCGGTAACAACATTGATAAATTGATCAATGCGGCTACTAGAACTCTCATGGTCTTCTAAAGGCGTCATAATTTCTAAGCAGCCATTAAAGTAAGTCAATCGGGCCGAACGACGTTCTCCCAGAGCTGTCAGAATTTGCCCATAGCTTTGCCAGCTGATGTTGCAAAGTAATACTCGCTGCTCGGCGGAGCGGGTAGCCACGTTTGATGGGGGTGCGCTAACCATGATCAAAATCTCCTGACCGGGACGCTAATCTCTATTTTAGTACGATTTTTCCTCGTGAAATATGACACTCACAAACTAATAAAAACCTGTTGCGATCGCGCCCCTTTCAACCCGACCCAACACCCGCTTGACGAAAGCCGGGTGGCCGGTCTAAAGTTACCCAATGCTGCCTGTGCAGCATCTCACTAGAACCTAATAACTTTGGCACCATCGGCGGGTGTTCGCACCACCCAACCGATGGCTACCCACGGATTAGCACGCAATCCAATGGGATTGGGTTATTATGCCTTACCCTCCGCGATTTGCCATGACTTTTTGTGGGGGGCTAGGGAGGTTAGGTTCTGGCTTTCCTTACCTCTACATCGGAGAACCAGACCTATGTTTCAAGACCCAACGAGCGCATCTGCGCCCACAAACCATTCTGCAGTTTTGCCGGAGCATGACTATGAAGCCGGACGACACATGCTGTTCGGCAGCCTTAGCTATGTCCAGACCGTGATCAAACTGCTGCATAAACTCAACTATGCAGAACCAAACGACTGGAGTCGTCCATTACCCACCGGCCAGCCCAACGAAGTCATGGCGATTTTAACCAACCGAGTCCGGGTGGATTAGACCGTTTCTAAGGCTTGGAGCGCCCCCTGAGCGAAGTCGAAGGGGGCGCTGTTGAGAGAATAATCAAAATTAAGTTACCGTCAACGTAATACTTTCAGTCACAAAAGTCATGAGTTCACCCTTATTGGAACAGATTACTTGCGACTCTCTTAAACCTTCAGCGGTTCTTGCAGGGCTACTTTCTGAGCCGCTTCAAACCGAGACTTAACAGTGGCTTCATCAGAAATCTTAGGCACTGGAATTGGCACCACCTGTACAGCACAAGCCTTTAGCTCAGGTTCTAGCGAAATTGGACACACTTCTGGGTGAGTCAAAGCATTCACCTCCATGTTGTCGCCCCATAAAAAGCCCCAGTGCATGGGCATAAAGACGGTGCCACGGGTAATATTTTGGGTGACTAATACCTTGAGCTGAGCAAAGCCGCGTTGAGACTTCACCTCCACCCAATCCTCAGACTGAATCTCTAACAGCTGTGCATCCCGCGGATTAACCTCCAACAGCGGCTCCGGGTAACGCTTGGTAATGCGCGCAATACGGCCCGTGCGACTCTGAGTATGCCAGTGACCATACAGTCGACCAGTGGTCAACACAAACGGATAATCTTCATTGGGCGGCTCGGCCAGCCCCTTAACGTGAAACGCACAGAATTTTGCTTTCTTATTGGGTGTGGCAAAGCGATAGTCCGTATACAGTCGCTTATCGTGTTTGCCATAAGCAACGTCGTCCGATTCTCCAGCTGGGCACGGCCACTGAATGGCTCCTGCGGCCAGTCGTTCGTGGCTAAGACCGGTAACATCGCACAGGCGACCTGCCGAGAGTGAAACAAACTCTTTGTACACCTCAGCCGATGTACGCTGGGCAAACTGTTGTTCAAAGCCCAAACGTCGGCCCACCTCAGCAAAAATCTCCCAGTCGGCTCTCGCTTCACCTACCGGATTGCGAAACGCCGGACAGTAGGTGACCACCCGTTCAGAGTTTGTCATCACTCCAGCTTTTTCTCCCCACTGGGTAGCCGGTAGCACCACATGGGCAAAGGCCGCTGTCTCTGTGGGGTAGTAGGCATCTTGGCAAATGGTAAAAGGAGACTGTCTTAGGGCGGCCTGGGTACGTTTAATGTCTGGCATACTGACGGCTGGGTTGGTCGCGGCTACCCAAAAGACACTAATATCTCCGCGCTCTAGCGCCAGCATCATATCCCAGGCGGCTAAACCTGGAACGGGTGCAATACTGCCTTCGGGCACCTGCCAGACTTTTTCCACCGCCTGTCGATGTTCTGGATTTTTGACCAGTCGATAGCCCGGCAGAATATGGGCGAGACCCCCAGCTTCACGACCTCCCATGGCGTTGGGCTGCCCTGTCAGGGAAAATGGCCCTGCTCCTGGCTTACCGATATTGCCCGTCATTAAATGCAGGTTAATAATGGTGCGGCATTTGGCAGTCCCTTCGGTGGACTGGGTTACCCCCATGGACCACATCGACAGGACGCGATTTGACTTGCCCCACCATTCAGCGGCTTTGGCTAATTCACTCAGGGTGATTCCACAGATTTCTGTTACCCGCTCGGGTGGATAGTTTTTGACCACCTGGGCATAGTCGCTAAATCCGTCGGTACAAGAATCAATAAAGCCGGGATCAATCCAGCCATGTTTTAGCAGCAAATGGGCAATACCATTTAGCAATGCGATGTCGGTGCCCGGTTTAATGGCTAAATGTAGATCGGCGGCTTTTGCTGTATCCGTGCGGCGGGGGTCCACCACGATCATTTTGACTTTGCGGTTTTTTTTGTGATACTTCTTTAGCCGATTAAAGACAATCGGATGACAGTCTGCTGTATTCGTGCCAATTAAAAACGCGCAGTCTGTTTGTTCTAAATCGTCATAACAACAGGGGGGGCCATCCGAACCAACACTTTGAATATAGCCAGCGACGGCTGATGACATACAAAGTCTCGAATTGGCATCAAAGATGTTGGTGCCTAAACACCCTTTTAACAACTTCTGAGCTGTGTAATAGTCTTCTGTTTGAAACTGGCCCGAACCATACATAGCGATGGCTTCTGGGCCTCTCTCTCTAAGCGTTTTTTGAATCTCACAAACAATCCGATCCAGTGCCTGATCCCAAGAGACTCGTCGTAAAGGCTGGTCAAGAGACTCGCGCATCATAGGGTGAAGCAGCCGACCTTTGTCAAGGGAGTCACCAATGGTTCCGCCTTTGATGCAGACCTGACCTTTGCTGGAGGGATGGTTGCGATCGCCCCGCGCCTGCCACACAGGATTACCTTGTTCGTCACGGTTTACAGATCGACCAGGTTGAGCAGGGGGGAGCACTTCAAGACCGCATCCCACACCGCAGTAAGGACAAAGTGTTTTTGCTGCATCAGCCATAGATTGCATCCTCCATCCATGAAAACCCTGATTTTATCTGTTTTGTATAGATTTAAGGTCTGATTACTTTGCTGATTACTTTGCTGAAAAATCGTTAATCCCGGAGCGTTAACGATAAAGCTCTATTGAGGCGATTTTAGCGGTAGAGCGTCAGATTTACTACACCTAAGAGTACAAGGACAATCCATAAACTACCTCAATACCAACAGTAAACTTTATAAATTGTCCCCTTTAGACAGAAAAGGGGAGCGCTGATCGCCCCCCAATCTGTTGAGTTGACATGGCTGTCATCACCGGTTGCTGCTAGCAGCTTAGAGAACAAAAACAGTAGCGATACTACTTTGTCTGCTTAAGCGAGCTTAGCCGTGGGGTTAACCCACATAAGAACCATCGGGTACAGAGACGTCCTCGCCTTCATGGGCCTCAGCAAAAGAACCCTTGGGCTCCTCTAGAATAAAGAAACACAGGAAGGCAACAATAATTGCTGCAACACCTAGAGTCTGGAAGAAGATGATATTACCAATATCTCCTTCAGGCACCAAACTGTAGAGAGTCAGATAAGCAACCGCACCGACGTTACCGTAAGCACCAACGTTACCAGCAATCTGACCAGTTACCCGACGCTTCACAAGGGGCACGATGGCAAATGTGGAGCCCTCACCAGCCTGTACAAAGAAGGAGCACATCATGGTCATGATAACGGCGAGACCCACCATAAATGCACCGCCGCCACCTAGAGCATCACGAATACTGGGAATGCTGCTCATGACCAGGTAACCAACACCCATACAAAGGGTTAGGACACCCATAGTTGTCTTACGACTGCCCAACCTGTCAGAAATCAAGCCACCGCTAGGACGAGCAAACAGGTTCATGAATGCGTAACTTGCAGCCAACATACCCGCTAAGGCTTTGCTAAGGCCAAAAGTACCTTCAAAGAAGGTGGGCAACATGGAGACTACTGCAAGCTCAGAACCGAAGTTCACAATGTAAGTTAGCTCAAGAATAGCAACCTGCTTAAACTTATAACGATCTTCAGCAGGGTAGCGCTTAGCGCCAGACAATAAATCTTTATTTACTGCCCAACAGTTGTAAGCCTGGAAAAGATAAAGAGCGACAAGAGCTGCGATCGCAAGACCGAAAGTTCCTTCATTAAGAAACCCAACTTTCTTAAGACGCCAAGACAAGACAATAAGAATTCCAGTCAATGGCAGGTTCATCAGCAACAGACCCCAGAAGTCTCTCACGGTTGTAACTTCCATACCGCGAGTGCTGGCGGGACGCTGGTAAACCTTGCCCGGAGGCGTATCTTCTACGCTGAAGTAGTACAGGCAACCGTAGAGGGCAGCAATAATGCCTGTTGCAGCGATGACAATGCGCCAGTTCAGCATTGGGCCATCAGTGACCTGGAAAGAACCGGGAAAAAAGTTTAGAGCGGTTGCTAAACCCACTAAGGTAAATGCAGAAAATGCAGAACCAAAGTTCCCCCAACCACCGTAGATACCTTCGGCTAGACCAATCTCTTTGGGTGGGAACCACTCTGCGGTCATCCGGATACCGATGACAAAGCCGGCACCCACAATACCCATAAGCAGACGGCCAATTACCAACTGGTTAAAGCTTTGGGCAGAGGCAAAAATAATGCAGGGAACTGCTGCATACATAAGCAACAGCGAATAGGTCAAGCGAGGACCATATTTGTCCAACAACATGCCGATAATGACACGGGCTGGAACTGTCAGAGCCACATTGCAGATTGCAATGGTACGAATTTGACCCACCTCTAGACCAAAGTCCTCTCTAATTGCTGTCGCTAACGGTGCAAGGTTAAACCAAACAACAAACGACAGGAAGAAGGCGAACCAAGTCATATGGAGGATTTTGTACCGTCCTCTAAAGGACCACATCTCTCCGAGCATCAGTGCTATTCTCCTGGACAGACAAACATTTCACTTTTTCTGGAGCCTGCTTGCGGGCAGGTTCTAAACTGTTGCTTTTGTAAAAAACTGTCGGTGCCCTAAGCATTGGCAGGGTGACAGACAGCGCAACAGACAGGTGATAACAACAACTAAATCTACTTACTTGTAAAAACTAATAGGCAAAAATATCAAAATCTGATGCCCAATTAGTAATAACTGAACAAAACAATTCAGTCCTTATCACCATAGCGTTACCTTATCTGCGCCCAACTGCGAAAAATGTGCTCTTTGCTACCATTAATTTGAAACGATTCTTTTTTTGCATGTTCTGTCTTATTTTTTGCATCAAATATCGGGCAGCTTGGTGTGAAGGGTAGTTGCTGAGCGTATTTGACTCTTTAACTATGTCTTATTTGGCAAAAATAGTGTTCCTGTTAAGGCAACACACATCTCGTTTGTTGCATAACTTGCTCGAATGACATACTGCTGAACACCTGTAGTTTGCTATATAAGAAATATGGGGGTAATAACTAAGAGACCGACTTTCTTCTTAGAGGAAAGCCGGTCTCTTGGTCAGCTGCGAGTCGGTAGCGTGTACTATCGCCCCAACCCAGACCACATTTCAGCTTGATGGGGAGTGACTGTTGTAATAGGTGCATCTGCTGTGGGCTGAGCTAGAAACGCTCGAACAGCTGTGTAGCCAACTACAAACATAGAAAATGCTGCCAATGAAGCAGCCAATGTTCTATCTAAGTTAGAAGCCTGGGTGGACATTACACGAGATTGGGAAGCCATAAATTGACTCTGAACTATAGCGTTAGTTCAAGCATCCCATAATTATTCTGTAGCAAGCACTACTGTTTACGAAATTTAGTCTTGCGGTGAATAGCTGACTGTCTGAGCTGGTGTCAACGACTCTATCAGCTGCTCCGTCAGTGACATGGGTAGATCTGCCTGATGGGAGAGAATTCCATGGGCTACTCCTGCTGCTAAGCCGAGAAAAGCCGGAAGAACTAAAGATTTCAGGTTATCCATCAGTTAAAAATCTGCTTTGTTAAACTCATCATGCCTACTGTCCCTGGGCCACTTCTGTAACATTCCTAACGGGATGCATCAATGGATTAACATCTTGCATGCAATTGTTGCGTTATTTGCAATTTGACCTGGTACCGCTAATGGCTGTTGTTATCTAATGCTTTCGGCGATGGTGTGAACTATAGGCGTAGAGCATCCCACTGTCGTTCCAAAAAAACTCGGTAGCAATTTGCTACCGAGTAGAGTGTTAGCTTCTGCGCTAGCTAGGCATCCAGAACAATGCGACCCTCAGGATGAGCAATGCAGGTCAATATGGTATCAGTCTCACCTGCTTCTAGAGCCGATGGGTCCCCTTCGTAGCGCACTTTGCCTTTAATTAGCGGTACCTTACAGGTGCCACAGGAGCCAGACTGGCAGCTGTTTTCGATGTCGAGTCCGGCAGCTTGTGCGATCGCTAAAACAGGTTGGCTATCATCACAGGTGATTTCTTTGCCAGACTTAGAGAAGATAACAACGGCAGACTTTTTTGCTTTAGGGGCTGGGGCAGTTTCGGGCTCTTTAGCCGGCTCTTCAATAACTACGCCCGGCTTGAGTTTGGCTCCAAAGTTCTCCAGCAGCAGTGTCCGAACGACACCGGGTAGCTCATCGCAGGGCACTTTCTGCATAACGCGTTCGCCCAAGTGGGCGTCTTTGCCGACCGCTCCGCCCATGTAAATGTCTACAGCGGGTACCATCTTGCCATTTTTGCGGGCTTTGGTGCCCATCATGCCAATTTGTGCAACCTGGGGTTGACCACACGAATTGGGGCAGCCTGTCCAATGCATACGCACAGGCTCTGGAACATCTAACTCTGAATCTAAACGTCGGGCTAATGCCAAAGACGGCATCTTGGTTTCTACCAGTGCAAAATTACAAAATTGAGCCCCTGTACAAGAGACTAAAGAACGCACCAGAGGAGAGGGTTGAATGGGAAATGTTTGGACAATAGGTTCGGCTAAGAAGACAGCCAGTCGATTATCAGGAATGTTGGTAATGATGACATTCTGTTCGACTGTCAAACGCAGATCGCCACTGCCATAAACGTCAGCAACGCGAGCCAGGTCAAGCATGTGCTCTGCCTGCAAGCGACCCACTGGAATATGTAGGCCAACGCAGTTTAAGCCCGGCTGCTTTTGTTGAAAAACACCGACATGATCCCGTTTATCTGAATCTAGAGCATCTTCAGATGCTGCAGTGGACAGCGGTTTGCCGACACTCTTTTCAACCTCTGAGCGGAATTTCTCCACACCCCACTCGTCGATTAACCACATTAGTCGGGTCTTTTGGCGATTTCCACGAGAGCCGTTGTCACGATAGACCGTAAGGATAGCGCGACAGAGTTCAACAACATTTTCTCTCTCGGGGGGGACCCACACATCCATGGGAATTGCCGCTGCACAGCGCGTAGAGGAGAAAAATCCGCCTACTAGTACATTAAAGCCAAGAATTCCGTCTTTATAAGCTGGAATAAAAGCAATATCGTTGATTTCTGCATGAACTGAGTTATCAGTACTGCCTTCTAGAGCAATGTTGAATTTCCGTGGCAGATTGGTAAAGTCATAATTACCTTCACCATTGTTGGTAATCATGTCCTGCACCGCCTGCACCAGTTCTCGGGTGTCAATGAGTTCGTTCGCGTCGATACCGGCAACCGGAGAGCCAGTAATGTTGCGAACATTGTCCATGCCCGACTGCATTGAGGTCAGGCCAACGGCATGCATCTTAGAAAAGATATCGGGAATATCTTCTAGATGAACGCCGCGGAGCTGCAGATTTTGGCGAGTGGTGATGTCGGCGCTACCGTCTTCTCCATAACGCTGAACAACTTCAGCCAGCACACGCATCTGCTCTGAAGAGAGCAGACCATGGGGCATGCGCAGACGCAGCATAAATTTACCCGGCGTGACGGGACGGAAGAAAATACCTAACCACTTGAGACGCTGGGTTAGGTCAGTTTCATCTACGGCTTCCCAGCCCATTCTGGCAAATTTCTCGAGTTCATCCTTGACAGCTAGGCCATCTTTTTCAGCCTTATATTTTTCAAACTTATTGAGTTTTACCTTCTTCTCAGTAGTGGATGCGGTTACCACAGCAGCACTCCCAACCTGTTGAATAGACAATGCCCTGACACTGATGTCATAGGCCGACCCCTCAGTAATTATCCCTGGGGGGACCTGAAGCAAAAAAAACGGGAGCAAAGGACCTAGATCCGATAAGAATCTATGGCTCTGCCCCGCTAGACACACTTATAAGGAACCGCTTCAGGAGTTCATTTAGCTCGCTTGCTATCGAGTTAAATCAAGAATATTGAGAAAATCTGGATTTTTTTGTATAGCTGATTACTCTTTTGAATGACTATTGCAGCTTTTGCATAGTCTAAATGCGAAAAATATCAAAGGTATTAAGGCAATTGATCCAATAGAGTTGATTAAATACTTTTCCACAGCTGACTGTTTCGATAATGTTTTCCTTTGGTATAGGGCCATACAGACATCTTCAATTCTTTTGGAATGGTTCGACTATGAAAGATGACAGTGGTTCAAATTTTATTTGCTTTGATTTTCGATGCAATAAATGCATTTTATATTTCAAAATATTCATATTAAAACACTTTGAAAGCGCATTTTCGCGGAATAATGGTGTAGATGTCTGCAGAGTTGATGTATGCCACCATTAAAGGGGGTTAGCGGCTTAGAATCGTCTAGATTAGACGACCGGGTCGCTCACTGGCAGCGCTTTCGAACGGGCGATTTTGATCAAAAGTGGAACAGCTCAAAGCTGATTGTCAGGGAAGGTAAGACTGCGATCGCACCTCTGTTAGAGCTGCTAGGCGATCTGAGCGCTGATGCTGAAACCCACTGGTTTACTGTTCGTGCCCTGGGGCATTTTCCTGAGCCAAATGTTATTGCTGCGATCGCGGCACAGATCGACAACACTGCTTATATCAATCGCACAGCCGAACAAGTCACTGAGCTAAGTGCCTTTGCCATTGAGACGTTGGCCGCCATGGGGCCTGTTGCCGTCACTGTTCTGAGTCAGTTGTTAGAGCAGCCCCAACGGCGTTTGCTAGCCGCAAAAGCTTTAAACCAGGTGCGCTCCACCGGTGTGATTCCAGCCATGGTGAGTGTTGCTGGCGATGACGATGCAAAGGTTCGCTACTATGCGGTGGATGCATTGGGGAGCTTTCACAGCGTTACGGTGACTCCCGTTTTGTTGGCGGCTTTAGACGATTTGTCCGCCCCGGTGCGTAAGGCTGCAGTGATGGCGTTGGGGCGTCGACAAGATTTGCAAGCCGCCTGTCACCTGAGTCAACGGCTACAGCCCCTGCTGTGGGATGTGGATCTCAATGTGAGCTGTCAGACGGCCCTGGCCCTGGGGCGTTTAGGGGCTGACGATAGCTTAGACGCCTTAAATCAGGTGCTGCTGTCGAAGCATACCCCCATATCCCTACGCACTAATACGGTCAGTGCACTGAAATGGTATTGCGATCGCCCCGAAGCTGACCTAACTGGTCAAACCACACAGCGAGCATTTGCACTATTAAACGGTGCCCTTAAACAGTTTTGCTCTGGGTCAGAAGCGGACGCTCTCCAGACACTGACTGCTGAGGAAACATCTCAAATAGTCGTGGCCATTGTTCGAGTAATGGGCGATTTACGTCATGGAGCGATGGCTCAAAACTCAACTCAATGTCTGATTGATAGTTTGCAAGCCGGGCCTGCAGCCGTTGTTATCCAGGTAGTTGCAATGGCCTTAGCTGGGTTAGGTCAGCCCCAAGCGTTTGATGCCCTATTGCCGCTATTAAATCACCCGGTTGATGCCGTGCTCATGCACACCATTGCCGCGCTCAAACGGTTGGACCCAGACCAGAGTTTTGAGCGAGTCTCCATATATCTCGAACACTGTCCTAATAATCGGGCAAACGTTCTTAAACTTTGGTAAGTCATGGAGCCAAAATTTGATCACCAAGGACGGTGACCTATAAGATTAACAACACATTAAGAAACGCCATACTCTGATTTCTTTGTTTTTACGTCGATAAATATTACTGATTAAAACGGCCATATTTCAATTTCTATTCAATGGCTACTTTGGCGAACTATTGCTAACAGCTAGTCTAAGGACACCCAGTAAAAAGAGCTGTGTGATGTGGTATCTGGAGATATCATATGGCCTATTTTTAGAATTCTTTAAGAATAGCTTGATGAGTTGATCTGCTGCTGGTAGCCAGACGTACTAAATGTAATGGTAAGGCTGCTTAGAGTAGATAGATGGCTCCACCGATTTTGGTGTCTCTAGCCCTTCAACAACAATTAGCCCATGCGCATAGAGCAGCTACAAGCATTTTTGGCAATTGCTGAAACCGGTAGTTTTCAGGCTGCCGCCCGCCGGTGCGGCATCACTCAATCAACGGTTAGTCGGCAAATTCGTGGGTTAGAAGATGATTTAGGCATGCCATTATTTCATCGCACCGCCCAAGCCAAATTAACCATTGGTGGAGAGCGACTTTTGCCCAGGGCCCGTCGTATTTGTCAGGAATGGCACCAGGCAGCGGGTGAGATTGCCGATCTATTAGAGGGTCGCCAGCCAGAACTCTGTGTGGCGGGTATTCAATCGGTGTGTTCTCATTTTCTGCCCCCGATCATTACCCAGTTTTGTCAGCGTTACCCCAAAGTGCAGCTGCGGGTGACTGCTTTAGGGAGCGATCGCTCTCTTAAAGTTCTGCGCGATGGTCTGGTGGATATTGCGATTGTCATGCACAATCCGATGCTGACAAACTCACAAGAGATTGCTGTAACACCTCTATATGAAGACCATGTGGAGGTGTTGATGGCGGCAGATCATCCCCTGGCTAGCTACAGTCCGGCCCCCTGGTCTGAAATTGCCCGCTACCCCCACGTGGTTTTTAAAGATGGCTACGGAATGCAGCGCTTGGTCCAGTCTCAAATTCCTGAAACAGAGCTAAAAATGGCATTGGAACTCAATACCCTCGATGCTTTTCGGGGTGTTGTGCGTCAGGGCAAAATGATTGCCCTGTTGCCTCAGTCAGCTCTAGCTGAGAGCCGTCGTGATCCTGGTTTAGCCGTTCGTAGTACAGCTGCCCCGGTGTTGACTCGTCAGGTGGTAATGGTGACTACTCAAGATCGGCTGCGGTTGCCACCTGTGCGACAGTTTTGCGATATGGTGCAGCGTCTCGCCGATGAAAGCTTTAGTCAAATTAGTGATTTACCCAGTCTTATGGCCCTAAATTAGGTGACACTGCGAGGGCCTTATGTTTATCTCAAGCTGACTTGACCAAGACTCCCGTATCTAACTTCCACCCCCCAGTCTCATTATGAGCGACGTTTTTCGAGACCTTTTGAAGAAGGTTGGTAGCGGTACCCACACATCTAAAGCTCTGACTCGAGAAGAGTCTGAGTTGGCGACGCGTATGATGCTTGAGCAAACAGCGACGCCGGCGCAGATTGGTGCGTCTATGATCGCTCAGCTGATCAAACGACCCACAATTCCTGAGTTAGCCGGTATGTTGGACTGCTATGAGAAAATGGGAGGCAAATTAGTGGGTTTCCAGGCCGACTCCCCAACCATGGTGCTCAATACTCCCTATGATGGTCGTCAGCGCCATGCTCCGGTGACCCCGATAACGGCTCTAATGTTGGCGGCTAGTGGTGTCCCCGCTGTTTTGCATGGGGGTGACCGCATGCCGACAAAAATGGGCCTACCCCTGGTAGATATCTGGCAAGATTTAGGCATAGACTGGAAACCACTAAATTTAGAGCAAGCGCAAAAAGTTTTTGAGCTAACGTGTTTGGGGTTTGTCTACATGCCCCAACAGTTTCCTGAAGCGCATCAGCTAGTTCCCTATCGAGAACAAATTGGCAAACGCCCTACTCTAGCAACAGTAGAGTTAATGTGGGCTCCTTGTGATGGTCCCAAGCATGTGGTCAGCAGTTTTGTGCACCCTCCCACTGAAACGCGTACTCAAGAAACCTATCATTTACGCCATACCTACGAGTTTACGACTGTCAAAGGACTTGAAGGGAGCTGTGATCTGTCCCGCAGCCGTACGGCAATTATTGGTATGGGCAGTGCTAACGATGAGCAACCCACGTTTGAGCGATTGTTGCTGCACCCAAGAGACTATGGATTTGAAGGTCATGATCTAGACTTAGATACAGATTTCCCAATGCTTTTGGAACAGGTCATTCAGGCAGAGCCAACTGAGCTGACGCGCTCTGCTATTTGGAATGGTGGCTTTTACCTGTGGCGTGCGGGTGTGGTGGCGAGTTTGCCAGAAGGATTTAATCGAGCCCAAACGTTGTTGGAATCGGGTGAGGTACAGGCTAAATGTAAACAGGTGCAAGCTGCGATCGCAACCGCTTTAAATCCTCAACTCTCCCATGTCTAACTCGTTTCACCTATTCAGATGGTGACAGCTCTTCATCCAGCATTTCTCCGTAGATTTGCGGCAGATGACTCGACATCGTATTTGTTTCAATGCCGTAACCCAGGCTAGTCCAGGTGCCTGACAGCAACTCTAGCACCTGATTGATCTCTCCATTTTTGAGCTGCTGGCTAATATCTGTTCCCCAAGCATTTGGATCTGAGAGCCAACGATAGACAACAATATCTTGCGCCTCAGGCGAAAAATCATAGGCTTGCCAAAACTCAAACCATCCTGGTGGCTGGGGATGGTACTTTTGCGCTTTTGCCTGCCAGGTAGTCGTCAAAAACTGATAGCGACCGGCCGCCGTTGTACAGTCCCCAACGTTGGGTCCCGTTGCAATGGGTATACAAGTATCCGGGTGTTGATCTAGCTCACTGATGGTCTGACCACCATAGAGTAAGCGATAGGGCTGATCCATATTCGATTCGCTAGCCGAAATTGTTCGCATCAAAGCACGAATATGGGGGTCTCCGCCAGCCATCGCCAAGGGCAAAGGAGAGGCTACCCAGTCAGCGGACCCTAGCCGTAAAAATTGAGATGGGTCAAACCACGCTTTGGGAAGTCGCCAGCGCATTTGGGGAGACGACCAGTGGAACAGCACCCCGCTCACCCCCAGGAACATCAAAATGGTAATTAATAGAGGTCCGTAGTCTGGCCGGGGTGTGGGTTCTTCACCAAGAGAATTAGTGGGAGGGCGAGGAGACAACTTTCAGGGTCCTAGACAGATCGACGATAAGCAAAGCATAGATACACGAGAACGAGATACACAGTGATGGTCTTTAATTTCTGGCGATTGTGTAGTTTATCCTACGGCTAAAGCCGCCTCTGGATCATGCTCTAAAGCACCCAGTATATCTGAAGATTAAAATTCCGCTGTGTGGAGATACGGAGCGATAACGCTCGAACTCAAAACTGATACAACCCTGACTACGCTGGCTAGAATCATGTATTGCGGAGCACAATTGCAAACTCTTTTCCAAAAGAAAACTCTTCTGGTCTACGTCCTGCTGGCTAGCTGCTGATTTATAAATGAGTCATGAAAAAAGGAACCGTCCGATGGGACGATTCCTTTTATAAAAAGTTCAGCATATAGGTGTATAGAGGCAACACGAACCCAGAACGATTAGGCGACTGCTCGTTCCAAAGACTGCTGAGATGGTTTTACTGATGGTACAGTCTTCTCAACAGTGGGCTCATACTTGGCATACCAAGCATCGGTACCAGGAGTTGGCAACAGCTGAAGCTGAGTAAGGGCTTCATCAACCTGATTGAAATAGTAGTTCTGCTCTGATGGTAGTGAAGAGCTGGTAACAGATGTACTGTCAGCTGCTACCTGAGGCAGAGAGAGCAACCAGCCGTGAACTCGTCGGATACTGGTTCTCGCATCTGTGCTGCCGTTGACAAATGGTGTAAAGGTGGGGGCGGTGTAAGCCTGATCGTCGCTTAACCACTGGGCCGTTTCTAAGCTCGGTAGATTTAGCAGCAGCTGGTGTAATACTCGTAGCTCACTTAGATAGTTATTCCAGGTCGTCACCTCATGCGGAGAACGACGCTGGTTGTACTCTAAGTCGTACACATGAGATTTAACTGACGCTAATGCATCACTAACGGCATAGCGAACTGCTCGATCAAGCGGTAGTCTCCAAAGGGATGCTGCCATGATATAAACCTCTAAATAAGATTGTTATTGCCACATTGATATGAAACTGACCGTCCCACCCTAGGGTAGGGACAGCCATTGGAATAGAGCTTTTTTCAAACCTGGCTATGCTGGTCTAATCCCACAGGATAATGAGCATTTGTTAAAACTAGGCCGACATAAATCACTAAACGCAATTTCAGAGTACCCATGTCTGACCCAGCTTCCTAACCTAATAGGTTCAAAAATCTGTGGTAAAAAAACCGTGCCGCTTTCATTGTAACCACTAGTTGTTCTACAAGAAAAGAGAAAATCCTGAGAAAATGTTAAGAAATAACATTATTATTCATTTGAGTTAACTTGACATGGCTGCGCTGCTATCCAAATAGCCCCGTGATAGAAAGGGTAGCTCGATGACTTCGGCTGTCGTATCTTCTACCTCTAGGGTTAGCCCAGCACCCCCTGCTTTAGTACGCAAGTATCCTAGTCCCCAAACGGTGCTATCGTCAGCAACCACGCTGGTTAATTTACCCACCTGGTTGTCGTCTAGAGTCAGGGAGACATCTGGCGTCACTGGCTTGCCTAGTTTGAACCCCCAAAGTTGTTTTTTTACCCCCTGGTAGGTGTTGAGTCGAGCAATGGTTTCCTGGCCGATATAACAGCCTTTTTCAAAGGAAATCGTATGCCAAAGCCCTGCTTCTAGCGGGTTATCTTTGTCAGTTAGTTCCTGGCCGGGCATTGGACGACCCTGTCGAACTCGTAATATTTCCCATTCTTCAGGAGACAGACTGGTGACTTGATGCTCAATCAGCCAGTTTTTTAGAATAGCTGCCTGTTCCTTGGGGCCGATTAGGGTGTAGCCAGGTAGACCCAGTCCAGTCTCTCGAACGACTTGAATGTCGATGTCTCCAATCGGCCAGTGGCTGCGGACATGGCTATAAGCATCAGTGTCTGGCTGAGGTAGCTCAAGTTTGGTTAAAAGCTGATCGGTTTCGGGACCCAGGAGGGTAACAGCAAAGGTTGTCTCGGTTTGATCGCTCAAAGCAACTTTGTCGGCAAAGAAGATATAGCGATCCATCCAGGCAATTAGCTCTGCTGCCATACCAGGAGAGACCATCAGTAAAACGCTGTCCTCATCTGCGTAGGCACTAGCTAAATCAAGCGTGCGGGCCGTGGACGAGACAAAGACCGTTTCACACCCTTGACCAGGGGGCAGCTGCTCAAATGCGTTAGTGGTTTGATTGTGGAGAAAGCGGAGACGATCAGCTCCAGTTACCTGGATTCGTCCCCAATCGGAGCGATCAATAAATGTAGTGTTGGCGACCTCGACCATAGCTGATGCCTAAAGAACATGCGGGGGAGTCTTATACTTTAGGGCCAATTGGGGATAGTTGTGTTTCGCAAATACCGAAATTTGGGTTTATTTTTTTGGCATTGCTACTCCTCAATGTAAGGGTAGCTGTGAGAAGTCGTTAGACAGCAACATTTCTAGAGCGGTTCGTTTCCAACCGCTAATGTTTGTTTGGATTGGTCCGGCGCTGATTGATTTGCTGAATAAAAAATTCTTCCAGAGATAGCCGTCGCAGATCCAGGGTGATCAATCGACCGTTCATTAGGTTAACGCTGGCCAAAAAGTCATTGGGGTTACCTGGGAGATAACCTTGCCAGTAGCCACCTTCATAGGTGAGATTCTGCAGCCACTTTTTAAGGACATCTAAGCTACCGCCCTGGCCTTTGACAAAATAGGTGTCAGGAGACCCCAGCAGCTCATACAGACTGCCCTGGCATACCAACTCACCTTCGTCGAGGATGGCAATGCGATCGCAAATAACCTCCACATCCGCCAAAATATGACTATTAAAAAAGATGGTCTTGCCCTCGTCTTTAAGTGATAAAATCACCTCCCGCACCTGATAGCGTCCGGTTGGGTCAAGTCCTGACATCGGCTCATCCAAAAAAATGATGTCTGGATCATTGATCAGAGCTTGGGCCAGACCAATGCGCTGTAACATTCCTTTGGAATATTGTCGCAGCTGTTTTTTAATCGCGGCGTGCCGTGACAGTCCTACTCGATCCAATAGATCGGGAATACGCTCCTTATATATAGAGGCTGGAATATTAAACAAACCGGCCGAATAGGTAAGAAACTCCCACCCAGTCAGGTAATCATAAAAGTATGCGTTTTCTGGTAGATAGCCAATCTGCTGTTTGATGGTCTGGTCGCCCGCTGGCTGATTAAGCAGATGAGCACTGCCCGAGGAAGGACGAATGATACCCAACAGCAGCTTTAGGAGGGTGGTTTTACCTGCACCGTTTGGACCCAATAATCCAAACGTTTCACCCTGATAGATCTCTAAAGAACAGGGCTTAAGCGAGGCGATCTGCTGATTGAGCCAAAAGCCGGTGCGATAGGTTTTACTCAGATCTTGGGTTTTAACGATAACCGGACGATGCACGATGGCAGACGGTTAGCGCCAGCGGGAAAAACGGTGTCCATCAACTCACAAAATACGACCCCAAACGGGACGTGCGCACGGTCTAATCGGTATAGTTGAGAGGGCGGCAGCCTCTCAAGAACCTAGCTTAGGGTACCAGAGTGTTGAAAGT
>JBHJIV010000267.1:0-17529 GCA_050043105.1 Leptolyngbyaceae cyanobacterium
TGCCGAAACTGATTTACGAGGGTATCGAAGCAGCCTGGAAGGCGCAAGGGACTTAGACTCTGTTTAGCAACGTCATGATGGTACTACTATCCCTGCCATAACAGCTGTTCAGGTATCATTTGTCATACTGAGAATTGCTGGGGCCTGACGCAGCAGCTCAAGACCGGCGGCCGCTCGCGTATTGCGCCCGACCCGTTCGGCCCGGATATGAATTTGACCGGAGCGGGCCAAGGTTGAGGCATATACCTGGGTGCCCACTCGCCCAGCAACGGGCATGGCTTCACCGGTTAAACTCTGCTGGTCAATCACGGCGTCACCGCTTAGCACAACGCCATCCACCGGGATCTGTTCACCGGGGTAGACCACCACCGTTTGCCCCACCTGGACCTGTTCGCTCGGAATTTGTCGCGGCGGTGAGTCGGGGGTCTCTTTGACCCAAGCAAAATGACCAATGGCATCTTCTAAATTGGCGGCCTGTACGGCTGTAGTACGGGCTGTTTGTTCTCGAATGGCATCTCCCAACTCGTGCAGTGTGAGCACCAGGGCGGGGGTGAGTAATTTACCCTGGCAGGCCCCCAAACTCAGCGCCAGCAAATCTAAACAGTCAATATTAAATTTACGCTCAATCACTAAACTCTTTGCCGCCCGCTGCCCCACAGGAAACACCGCCGCTAGCAGAGTTAGCAGGGCAAGGGAGCGCAAACCGGGTAACCAACGACCGGCCAGGGTCAACCCCGCCGCCAACACCGGTAGCTTCAGTCCCTCCCATTCGCCTGTTGGTTTCTTTTGCTGTTTAGGTGTCTGAGCGAGTGGCAAAACGGGGGATGCGCGCCGCTGTTGTTCTTCAAGGGTTACCAACAGCGTCTGCAGGGTGGCCTCAGCGGTTGGATGGTAGCTAATGGCAATACAGCCAGCGGCTCGATTAATCCGCACTGACCGAATGCCAGCCATCTGCTCTAGGGCAGTCCGTAGCTTGCTCTCACTGGCGGAGGCAGACGCCGCGCTGGCCATGGCCGGAATCCTCACCCGCACCCGACCTGGAATGTGATGAACAACCTGCCAGGAATGATGGGCGAGACGGGGCAAACGCTGGGCTGTCATCGCTTTCTATTTGTACGGTGTCGCTGATGGGTCATTTTGTTTGGCTTGATCTAGCAGCCGCAGCAGCCGCAGACCTAAATCTAATTCTGATAGCCCACTGTCGGCATAGTGAATGACCACTGACGCCGCGGCTTGATTGATTCGCACCCCTGAAACAAGGGAGTCGGCCAGCAGGGAAGATTCTAGACGCTTGCCAAAGTTACGGTCTTCTAGCAGCTGGGGGATGCGCAGTCGAATGCGTCCTGGGACAGAGTGCAGAACCTTATAGTCGTCCCCTGGCACGGCGTAGCTGCTCTCAGACTGACTGGCACCGTTGGTCTCTGTTGGTGTGGTGCCCGCGTCTTGTTTAAGCTGATGAACAGCCTGACGTGCGATCGCGGCAATGGCCAAATTAACAATGAGGGCATTGGCCCCCCGCAGCCGCAATCGGCTGGTGACAAACAACCCCGCTAAAACAGGCAAGATTAAGGCAACTTCACTGTACTCGTCCAAAAAGTGTCCCAGTTGGGTCGTCGTGCTGGAAACATTTAGGGTTTGCGATTCACTGATAGTAGCCATAATCAAAACGCCTCTTTGTACTAGTGCTGGCCTCAACGTGCTGCTGTAACTTTAGTTATCATTAGCCGCGGCCTGTGGCGAGCCGAGCTGGGGTGCGGCAGCCTTAAGGGCATCGGTTCTGGCTTCTGCTTTTGCTTCTGCGGCAATATCTGCCAAAATCTCTCCAGTTTCAGCAATCGCCTGTTTTGTTTTCTCAAAGGCCGTCACCCCAGTTTTAATCGTCGCTTTGAGCACAGGCCGCAATACCGGTAAGACCACAGGCGTCAGCGCAACGGCGACAACACCGATGGCAACCACCTGACCTGTACGTAACCCGGTAAGCTCCGTCACCCGCGCTCTTAAACCAACGTCTTGGGGTAGCTGGGCTGTCATAATGTTTGTCTCCTTATCTGTCTTGATGGCCAGGATTAGAATTTTTATTTGGTTACATGAATCCCAGAAAAAACTTTTCTAAACCCTTAAAAATTACAGATCTACTTTACTAGCCTATCAAGAATTCTCGGTATTTCTAAGTTTTTTTGACCATCTCAACAAAATCAATTAAACAACAGATACCTTGCTAAATTAGATATTCCAGCCTGCTTAGTGAAAGAAAAAAGCAATAGCTTAATGCTGTTTTAGATTAAGACAATGAGCTAGACAACAAAATAAAAGTCTTTCATAAGAACAGTCATTATTTAATTGAAAATAAGTTCTGTTATACATCAGCTAACGATACAGTCTGGCATCGCGGTTGATGTCTAAAGCAACGCCTGAAAACACAACATCCTGAGCGGCTAGTTTAGGGGCTGGCACCTCAGTAAGCGTTCCAGAACGAGGCAGTAGAGTCTTTGGATATACCAGGGATCGCCCAGACAGCAAAGGTGAAACTCTATCCTTAAAACCTCCAAGAAGAGCTACTGACCTCGTTAGGACTCGTTAAGCAATAATTTCATGATTGCAGTTTCCCCCTAAATCTTTTTCAAAAACCAGTTCAAGATATAGATAATTGTCCCCACCGTAATCCCAACTTAATGCTATTGAAATAACTCAGCACGGTGGGTTATAGGGCGGCGTTCCGGCCCTGCCCAGGGGGTTTTGGGAACTCGGAGGGACCCCAAGCAACATCTTTAAACTCTACACCAGCAGCCTAAGCTATCACTTAAAACCATGAACTTAATTTTTAAAGAGCCCTTACATGCTTCTTAATAAATCCTGGCTTCTTTATTAAGAGAAAATTAAGCCCCCTTAAGTAGATTAGGTATTTCTACTAACTTAATAATCAGGCTTTTGATTTAAGAGCAAATGTCAATAGTGTTTTTATAGATCACCGATAAAATTCAGTTACTTAATGATAGTCATTGACTACTCTCTTGTCAGAGTGTGAGTCTCAAACTCTTGGTTCTAAAAGCTCTTTTAATCTGCTATTTTAATTTGTTTTTAAGTATCAGTGACAATCATTTTCAATATTCCAAGCTAACGGCTATTAAGGAGTAAATATGAATTTGATTTTTTTGACATTTTTTGTCAGTAAGGAGTCGAACTATGGATTATCGCCCCAGGCAGCAACGCCGCAGTTGGTTTACCTTTTTGGGGGGTTCGCTAGAGCAGCCAGACAGCGGTGAGGCGATGGCGGACGACCAAACTCTATCCCAACCCGCCACATCGTTTCTCCTATCCCAGGCGAATGTTGGGGATCTTGTCTGGATAGTCGGCTTTACAGCTGGGCCAGAGGGGAGGCAGCGGCTGATCAGCATGGGGCTCAACCGTGGCACTGAGCTAGAGGTGGTTAATCGCACGGCTGGTGGCTCAATTATGGTGGCTGTTGCCAACACCCGTTTAGGGCTGGGGCTAGATATTGCTGACAAGATTTACGTCCGGCAATCGGTAATTCAGACGATGTCTAATCCCTTGCATTCGCCAGCAGATCTGAAAATCTCATCCAGTCCATCCTTGACTCAGGAGAAGCCAATGCAAACACGTCTACGCGATCTGGCAGTGGGTATCAGGGACGCATTGTGGGGTATGACCAGGGCTCTGGTAGCTATCGCCAGAAGCTCTTGGCCATGGGGTTAACCCCCAATACGGCCCAACGCTGTCATGGCTGCGATATCTGTTCACCCGAATCTCTAGAATTTTGCGAATGGGTCTCACCTGAGGATGAGGCACGGAGTGATGCCTCACCAGAGATCTGCAGTGGTGCCTGTCATATCAAGAGCAGAAGATTAAAATAGGTATGTTAGCCGTCTGGGCTCTAATATTAAGAATAAATGTCAATAATGCTATACTTGCCAGAGCCCCCCCATACTCTATTGACATATGCTCCTACGTAAAGCTATTCCACTCCTTTTATTCTCTTTTCTACTGACTCCATTGTCGGCTGTCGCTCAATCCACTCAGGAGATTGCACAGCAAGGGTTAGAAGCCTACCAAGCTGGAGACTATGAAGCAGCGGCGACAGCCTGGCGGCAAATGATTGAGATCGATCCACAGAATGCTGATGCCTATAACAATTTAGGTGCCACTCTCTATCAGCTGGGTCAGCCAGAAGATGCTGCCGAAGCCTATCGACAGGCATTAGAAGTGGGCGGAGACAGTGCAGATACTTACAACAATCTTGGTACCGTCCTGGCACTTCAAGAGAACTATGAAGAAGCCATCGCCGCCTATGAGCGGGCGATTGAATTAAATCCAGAATTACCCGAAGCCTATGTAAATCTGGGTAACTTACTACCTGCAGAGCAGGCTATTGCCGCCTATGTTAAAGCCATTGAGCTAAACCCTGATTATGTGCAGGCTTACAATAATTTAGGGACCGTACTGTTTGACTTAGAACGATATGAAGAAGCCATTGTTGCCTACAACAGCGCATTAGAGCTTGCACCTGATTTTCAAGCAGCACGAGATAATTTAGCGTTAGCTGAAGCCGCTATGGAGTCTAACGAGAACACTGAACCAGCAGATGAGAGTGAATCAGCAGATGACGGTACTGTGGAATCTGACGAGAGCACCACTGAGCCAACGGATGACAGCACACCTGCAGAATAGTCACGATAGCAACTGAATTAGCGTATGGGGTTAGAAACAACTGTATTACTTGGTATATTGACCCTATTGCCCTTCTGTTTGGGCAAAGATGCTGTCATCCTCTTACTAATTAAACCAGCTTTGTCTAAAGTAGGCGATCAGCCTACTTTAGACGATCTGCATAGCCTTCGGGCCATGCAGATCGTATCTGTTGTTTATATTCTTATCTTTGTTGGTGCTGTTGTTCTAAATGTGACATCACACTCTCGTTCAGAACCCTATCTGCTAAAAATAGGATTGGTCAGTCTGATAATCTACTTTCTATTCACACTGGTTGGCTTTATTTCAACTGACTCTCAAATTATCGCCTTATTTGCCAGAGCTAACCTAGATTTAAGATCTCCGCTAAACGGCACGTTGCTTTGGATTCAATTGCCTACTATGCTGGTTTGCTATTGGTCTTTTCTACACTATGCCATGAATCCAAAGCTTTGAGGAGATTAATGCTCTCTTTGCAGATGATTTTTGAACAGCTCCTAATACAAATTATCTTCAGCATGGGTCTCGATTTTACAATCAGACATTGGATAAGTAACACATAGCAGGGCATATCCAGCATCCAGCTGATCGTCATCTAAAAACGATTGATCTGACTGATCGACATCTCCTGCTAGAATTTTACCGGCACAGGACGAACAGGCACCCGCTCGACAAGAAAAAGGAAGATCCAGTCCTTGGTCTTCTGCGACATCCAAAATATACTCATCTTCAGGTACTTCAATAGTCGCGTTAACACCGTATTGTTCGTTAACGAGAGTTACTTTGTAAGTTTTCATACGTGCTATCTGTGATGTAAAAACAGTTAATGAGCTTTGATCATGTGTGATGGTTGTTAACTAGTGTGCTTAAACTGCTTTTTAGACAGAAATTTTGAGTTCTCGTCTACCTGCAGAAAGTCCTGACAACTCCTAGCATTTTTTGTAAGTACGCTGCAAGGATTTACTGCACAAGCCAGCTCTTTACAACCAGTATAGTAAAAGCAAATGCAACAGGGAGATGTTCTCAATCGATACATTCGGCAGAACCATTGAGCTAGGCGACTAGAAACATTTACAGTCAGCCAGAGCATGATGACGAATAAAGATATTGGCCCCAGTAAAATCGCGACAAATAACAACGTGATGGCAATCAATTCATTTTCCATAGTCAAGTAGGAATTAAGAGCTGATTTTTTTGACAATCAGTTCATCTAGCGACCACTGTCCAGGTCCATTAACTAAGAAGAATAGATAAAACGTGGCGTACAGTGAGGCTGTTTCTAATGGTGTAACTTTTAGTCCATTCCCTTTGATGTGAAAAAATATAGCAACCCCCATCGTTGTTAAAAGCGCCAGAGCGTTAGGCCGCGATAGAAAACCTAGCATAATTAACCCGGCACTGATAACTTCAATGTATGCGGCACAATAGGTAAAAAAGATTGGATAGGGTAACCCTATATAGCTCACAACATTATCTGCAAATCCTTGAATATCAGACAGTTTGTCTAGACCGTTGTGGATCATTAGGCCTCCTGCGGCCAGTCTGGCAAACAGCCAGAAAACTTGAAACAAAGCGCTACTAGACGGGTTTGATTTCAACAAGTTTTGAAGCAAAGATTGAGACGCAGATAGGTCTTGCGATACCTGGGAAGATTCCATAGCTGTTTTGAGTAAAAATGGTGATAGAAGACTAAGGTCGTTTTATCGTAATTATTGCAATTTTTTCTCAATAGTCAACTATGAATAAAAAAATTATTAATCGCTTAACTATCTGTGATGGCAGACTAACTAGGGGCGGACTGCAGGAACTGTCTGATTTCAATGACAATGGCCTGGTTAAACGGCTGTTGGTGAGATTTTAATCGTAAATCACTAAATGAGTCGCTTCAAGAAAATCGCGTTAGAATTATTGAGAATGTATCCTATATGTAAATCATCAAGACTGTGAGTTCATGTCCTTGTTGCTCAGGTAATCTACTACGTCATATTCGCACTGCGGGTATTTATTGGATGTGTCTGCGATGTCGTCAAGAAATGCCTATGGTAGATAGCTCAGAGCTTTCTCGACATGCTTCAAGACAGTCGTGCGGCAAAACTAAAGCTTTGCTGTGAGCTGTGCACACCCTGAAGATCGCAACAAGTCATTTAAGCATATGGGATTTATTCTCAATAATGCTACTATGTGAGCGTATACAGGGATGGCTAAGTTCTAACCAATAGTTTGGGCTAACAGTCTCATGTAGACCCTGGGCTAGATGAGACTGTTGGTTTGTCAGAATTGGGCTATTTCGGTGTTCACTCAACCGTCCATGGTCGTCTTGAATTTCGACCATGGATTTTTTAGCTAAGAATTTTGAATAGCTATAGCTGCTGCTTAAGTAGGGAACGGTCGGTAATGACAATGTCTCCTCCACGCCGGTAGCGTACAGCGGGTTGCAGCTGTTTAAATAATCTCACACATTCCTCATAGGTAATGCCAATACTGCGAGCAATTTGATAGTAGGTAAGCCGTTCTTTTATGTGCTCACCACCCTCCACGCAATCAGTGCCCACGTGGTTGGCCACATACTCTAAATAATGAACTAATCGGACAATGGCGCGTTCTGATACGAGGCCATGAACCTGATTGTGAAGCTGCTGCAGTCTCTGATTAAAGACACCTAATAACTGCAGCGCCAGTTCTGGGGTTTGAGAAAATTCATCCAGCAGAGCCTGCTTTTTTAAGGTAAGTACGCTAGCTGACTCTATTGCAGTGGCGGTGGCAGGCGCTTTGCCATTGCCAAACACAGCGGGTGCGGCAAATATCTCTCCTGCTGGCAATATTCGCAGAATGGTCTCTTTACCAGAGGCTGCAATTTTAGCGATGCGTAGACGTCCCGATATCAACACATGCAGACATGCAGGTAGTTCATCGCCTTCATAGAACACCACTTGATCAGATGTATAGCTCCTTAACCGACAGTGTTGGGCTAGCTGTTCTAGGACAGAAACATTTAGCTGGGTAAATAACGAGATAGTTTGGAGATGGGTAATGTCAACGTGCTGGGTCACAGTTCAGGGGCGAAGTAAATGTCTTAAGCCAATCTAAAATTAGCGCTCATTAATGAGAATAGTTATTAATATTAGGAAGGGTTGCCTCGCTATCTATTGTAGGAGCTACCTTCTGTTTATGAGCTACCTCATGGAACACATTGAAACTCTCTGACACACTCAAGGTGTTGTCATCCGGTAACAGCCATGGCTCAGATTAACCTCAAAACTGCCCCAGGTCATCAGGTATTAGCGGCAGCTGGTAAGCAAGCCCTACGTCCAGGAGGATATACAGCAACCGAACAGCTCTTTGCCTGGGCCAATCTTAAACCCGGTGAGGCTGTTTTAGAATTAGCCGCCAGCTTTGGCTACAGTTCCATTTCTCTGGCCCAGCGTTACGGTGTGCGGGTGGTGGGCATTGAGAAAAATCCAGATAGTGTGGTCCGTGCCCAAGCAAATGTAGCAGCGGCGGGCTTAAGCCGTCAGGGTAACATTGTAGAAGGCGATATTTTTCACCTGGAGCAGGTCACAGAACAGTTTGATTATGTACTTGCAGAAGCGATTTTGACGATGCAGTCGGCGGCGGGCAAGGCTAAAATTTTGGCCGGTATTTGCGATCGCATCAAACCCAATGGTCAATTTCTCAGCCAGGAACTGCGAGTGAGTGGTTCTGACCCTGAGACCATCTATCGAGACCTCTCTACGACTATTCGAGTCAACGCCGCTCCGTTATCTGCAGAAGGCTGGATTGCCGCCTGCCAAACAGCTGGACTAACGGTAGAACAGGTTGATACTGGCGCGATGACGCTGTTAAGCCCCCGTCAAATTGCCCTAGAAGAAGGGGTGCCTACTCTTCTAACGATGGGTTGGAATATGCTGACCCGTCCGGTGCTGCGACAGCGTATTCTCTCCATGCGAGAAACCTTTATCCGTCACGGCAGCGACCTGGGCTATGTTGTGCTTTGTGCCAGAAAGGGGGAATAAACTATGTCTCCTATGCTAGTTTCTGCTGATACAGCTTGCATACGGCTGCAAGACCATTTTGAATATCCCGCCTCAGGAATACTTAGCAAAGTACTCTGGAAAAGTGAGCTGTGTCAGTACAGTCTGTTTTGTCTGGCGGCGGCGACTGAAATTTCAGAACATACCTCCACTCGCAATGCCACTGTTCACGTGCTAGATGGAACAGGGACGCTAACGTTAAACGGTGAGACTATTTCTCTATCTCCGGGTGTGTTTATTTTTATGGCAGCTAACGCCCCCCATGCGCTAGAAGCCTCCTCAAACCTTGCGTTTATGCTCACATTATCCTCGGTGGAGTTATGACTGCCGTAACAGTTTCCAAGTCACCTAAACAACAGTGGTATCACCCTACGGTCTCACCAGAACATGGGGTATACGTCATGTTAGGCATTGCCTTTTTAACTGGGGCAGCCGCCGCCCAGCAGTGGACCTGGACAACAACGCTGACGCTCGTGTGTGCTTATTATGGGTTTCAGGCAGAGCATCCGTTGGTGTTACAAATCAAACAGCGACACAGTTGGAAACCTCGATTTTTAGTATGGGCCGGGATTTATGGAGGCATCGCGGGTGGGATCGCGCTGTGGCTACTATGGCAGCGCCATGACAGCTGGTCGTTGCCAGGAATCTATGGTGCCGTTTTGGTGGCTGCCATTGTCGATGGCGTATCAGTACGGTGGCGGCAGCAAAAATCAGTCTTTAACGAGCTGGTTACGTTTTCTGCGGTTTGTTTAGCAGCCCCGCTAGCCTATGTCGCCACCGTCGGTACTCTTTCTACCAGCGTCATCGCCCTTTGGTTGCTTAATACGCTGTTTTTCTCCAGCGCTATTTTTAGCGTCAAGCTGAGAAAAGTTCGAGAGGCGTCGATTACATCAGGGCTTATTTTTCACACGATTGCGATAGGCATCGTTGTGACCCTCTGGCAGCTCCATTGGTTGGCTCCTATAACGGCCGCTGCCCTTGGCGTTTCTCTCCTAAAATTTGGATTTATTCTGTGGCAAAAAGACTGGTACTGCAACAGTAAAATTCAACACGTAGCCATGCTAGAAACAGTTGCTAGCTTACTCTTTTTATTGATCGTAGCACTGTCGTTATTGCCGCCCTACTTAACTGTCTAAAGCTAACTATCGTAGCGCTATTGGAGCATAGGAACAATGACAAAGGTGACCGTTGAGCTTGGCCCGGTTCAAGAAACACTCTTGATTCCTCTGCTAGGACGTGCTGTAGAAACCCAAAAGAGAAATGGCCTGATCCAGGATAAAAAGGCTGTCTCAATTGTTGAGTCTCTGGATTACGATTTCTCAAAATGGGAAAAATCCAGGTCCCTAGCTGGAGCAACGCTGCGAACGCGGATGTTTGATCAAGATGTACAAGCCTTTTTGTCAGAGTACCCGACTGGAACAATTATTGAAATTGGCTGCGGATTAAATACGCGGTTCGAACGCCTAGACAATGGACAGGCCCGTTGGTTTGACCTAGATCTCCCTGACTCACTGGCACTGCGACGACAGTTTTTTCAAGACGAACCTCGTCGCACTATGATTGCAGCCAGCGTGCTAGAAACTAACTGGATGGAGACCGTAGCCGCTACCGGAGGCCCCTGGTGTTTTATCTCTGAGGCTGTCATTATCTATCTAGAAGCCGCACAAGCACAGCAAGCGATTACTCAAATTGCCAATCGCTTTCCAGGTGCCTGGTTTCTCACCGATACCACCGCTAAAGCCATGGTCAATAGTCAGTCTACCCATGATGCTATGCGATATATGTCTCAGGATAGCTGGTTTCGCTGGGCCTGTGACGATCCTAACGAACTCGAAACCTGGGGAGCCAATTTGCATCTCGTGAAGTCACGCACATTTCTAGATGCGGGCTCTGATCTGATGAAATATGCACCTCTACAGATAAAAATTCTGGCTCGCTGGGCCCCCTGGCTGATACGTCGTCAGTTAGCGGGGTATCGTCTCAATCGATTTGTAGTGGAGCAGTAGTCTTGTCGAAGGCGGCGCTAAAAGACGCTAGCGGTTTGTCATGGAGCAAACAGTCTTGCCAGAAGCCGCCCTAAAATGGCGCTAAAGACTCTGAATGGTTTGTTTTAACCAGAGCGACCCGGCCATATCTAGGATCAATGTCTAGTCCCGTAATATCTACTTGATGCTCATCAACCTGAAAAGAGTTATGAATCGTATAGGTGGTAAATTCGCCTGGCGCTAGGGTGAGACAATGATTAAAAATGGCGTGTCTGAGCTGTAATGGTAAAAACAATGTTTCACCATAGGCCAGGGCCGCGTGGTTTTGGAAGGTGAGCTGTCCATCATGGGTCAAGATCCCTGCTGGCGTAGAAAACTGATCACACCAGTTCACAGCCAGAAACCAACGGGCATCAGAGATTCGATTAAAAACATGCTCTTTTTTGGGATGTTGTAATACCCGGTATCCACCTTCAACAGATAGGATAGTGCCACCTAGAAAGGCGACAGCAACATCAATAAAGTGACTCATTGTTTGGACCTGTTAGTTGTGTACATCTAATTGCTGGTTTGTTCTAACCAGGTCAGGACAATTTGGCGATTGCGATAGGCATTCTCATAATCAGGATTATGAACTAGTGCCTGCTCAAATGAATGCAGCGCTTCTTGATATCTTTTTAGATTAAATAGCGCATCTCCTCGATTGTCCCAGCCTAAAGCAGAGCCATGCGTTCCCCATTGACTATCGATTTCAAGGGCAAGATCACAAGAGGCCAGGGCTTGGGAATATTCTTCTAACTGGCTAAGTACGCCACAGCGATTGGCCAATACTAGAGAATAGTCTGGCTGGAGTAACAGAGCATGGTTATAGGCAAGTAAAGCATCAGGGTAACGTTTTAAGATAAAAAACTGTTGCCCTAAATTGTTCCATGCTGTGGCATCAACAACATGGGCATAAACAGGGGATATGCCCATCAGTAAACCAAGAAGAAGAGTTATGGTCACCATGATTAATGACTTAATCCCTCGGCTCAGCATAGCCCGATTGTCTCCCTCCTCTACATATGATTAAACAGATGACATCAGCTTTACCTAAATAAGAAAAATTGTCAATAAGCAGCGACGTTAATTTTGTCAAACTTACGCTTAGAGATGTATTTGTTATCGGGCTTAATAACCGATGTTTATCTTGACATTAACATCAGTGTCAAGGTTTAGCATGGGTCTTCTACCAAGAGGGGCAGGCTGCATGGTGAATACTACTCTAACATTTTGGCAGCGGCGGTTCGGAAACTGGGGGCGCACGTATCCTGATGCGATCGCAGCTATCATTTGTGCATTATTAACCCTGTGGGGCTGGCTAGCCCTAACCGTCAACTGGTTAGGATTGGGCCTATGGATTTTGCTAGCGGCCTACATAATTGGCGGTTATGAAAGTGCTCGTGAAGGGATGACTACCCTCTGGCAAGAGCGAGAGCTGGATGTAGACCTGCTGATGATCGTGGCCGCGCTTGGGGCGGCTATTTTGGGACTGTGGCAGCAAGAATATTATCTATTGGTGGATGGGGCAGTCTTGATCTTAATTTTTGCCATCAGCGGTGCTCTAGAAGGCATTGCCCAACATCGCACCGAGCATAATATTCGCAGTCTCATGCAGCTAACACCCGAAAATGCCTGGCTGTTGGCAGAGGGGCACCCCCGTCTGGTAGAGACCGGACAACTACAGGTGGGCAACAGCATTCTGATTAAACCCGGCGAGCTGATTCCTACAGACGGGATTATACGCTCAGGTAGCAGCACCGTGAATCAGTCATCCATTACCGGAGAGTCTGTGCCCATCGATAAGTGGGTGGGGGATGAGGTATTTGCCGGTACCCTCAATGGTAACGGTGTGCTGACTGTAGAGCTCAATAAACCACCTGAGAGCAGCCTCATCCAGCGGGTGATTCGATTGGAGGAACAGGCCAAAACCTCACAACCACCGTCGCAACAGTTTTTAGAAACGTTTGAGCGGGGGTATGCTCGAGTGATTGTGGGGGCGGGGTTGCTGTTGGCCATTAGCCCTCCTGTACTTTTAGGATGGAGTTGGGAAACAACCATTTATCGAGCCCTAGTATTTCTAGTTGTGGCCTCTCCCTGTGCCTTAATGGCGGCCATTATGCCAACGCTGCTATCCGGTATTGCCCAAGGGGCGAGACAGGGAATTCTCTTTAAGGATGGTGCTCAGCTAGAGACCATCGGGCGGGTAAAAGCAATTGCGTTTGATAAAACTGGCACCCTTACCACAGGTATTCTCCAGGTTAGCGATCTGATATCGGCACCGAATATTTCAGCAGACCGAGGGCTTCAGATAGCCGCTTCTTTAGAAACCTGTTCAGATCACCCAATTGCCCAAGCGGTTGTTGAGAAGGCTCAACATCAGAGAATTAAACTGCTGCCAACCGATTCTGTTTATGCGGAAGTGGGCCAGGGAATCGTGGGTAATCTGGCAACAGGCCCCGCCCGCATCGGCAAACTCTCGTTTGTTACTGCCAAACAAGCTGTAGACCCTACACTGCTGCAAACAGGGCAGCGCCTGGAAACCGCAGGTAAAACCGTCATCTGGGTTATGGAACACGATCGGGTGATCGGATTACTGGCTGTCGCTGACCGGGTGCGCCCCCAGGCCGCTAACTTATTGGTTGCCCTCAAGCGATTGGGTGTGGTTACCACCGTCATGCTGACAGGCGATAATGCCGCCACTGCCCAGACGGTGGCTCAAGCAGTGGGGGTGAAAACCATTTACTCAGATTTACTGCCTGAAGACAAAGTTAATGTAGTTAAGCGCCTTCAAAATCAGTTTCAGACAGTGGCGATGGTGGGGGATGGCATTAATGATGCACCGGCACTTGCTCAGGCGTCTGTGGGGGTGGCCATGGGGGGTGCTGGTAGCGATGTTGCCCTAGAGACAGCCGATATTGTGCTGATGGGTGATCGTTTAGAAAAGCTGGAACAGGCCATTCGTATTGGCATAAAATCTCAGCGAATTATTCAGCAAAACATCGTCTTGGCCCTAGGCTCTATAGCCCTGTTGATGATAGCTAACTTTAGGGGTGAACTGACCCTCCCTGCTGGAGTGCTGGGTCATGAAGGCTCAACATTATTGGTAACGCTAAACGGTCTGAGACTATTAAGAGGGCTAAAATAAAACATCCTCTTTCTTTGTGAGACTCCCACAGCACACAGAAAACTGGTTAACAGCTAAGTGGAATCTTGACGATATTGGCTAGGAGTAGTGCCCAAAGCTTTACGAAAGCTAGTTGTAAAATGAGCTTGATTAGAAAATCCAGTCTCTTGAGCAATTTCTACCAGCGATTTCTTAGACTTCTTTAGCAAAGTTTTAGCTTTCTCAATTCGTTGCTGAATGACAAACTGGTGAACTGACTGACCAGTAGATTGCTTAAACACAGCACACAGATGGTTAACGCTCACATCACAGGCAGCGGCGATAACGGCCAAACGGAGGTCTTCACTAAGATGCGCTTGAATAAAATCAATTGCACAAATCACGTGGCTATTGTCAGACTTTAAGAATGGCGTATGCGCCCTAACCGTTGCGGTTGAGTGATGCATAATCAAGTACATAACCAGGCTGTGGGTCAGCGTATCGACATAGGTTTTGCCATAGGGTGAGCCGGCTTCTAGCTCGGACAATAACTCTGTTGTTATCGCAGATAGAAAGGGTGCAGCGGTAGCTTTATACTCAACTAGGCAAACAGAATTTGGATCGCCTTTAACCAGATCTTTACTAATTTCTTGGATTAAAGGAGAGGGAATAAATACATTAGCCGCAGCAAATGGGCTGAGCCACCGCCAATGTTGAGAATATCCCGCAGGGGTAAGCTCGACATCACCTTGTCGTAAGATTTGTTGCTTAGGACGCTGGTTATTCAAATTTTCATAGTAAATCTTAGGTAACAGGCTCACAAATAACAGATTCTCAGCTAAACCAGGAACGTTTACTTCACCTGGTGGTAGTGAATGCTTTAACAAAATGATGTCTTTCCAACCGGCTGTTTCACTATTGTGTGTTGGGACGTAGGGAACTTGAGGAAGAAATTGCTGAATTGAGATGAGGCTGGCAGCTGACATAAAAAGCCGTTTACAAAAACTCACTCCCTATTATCGTACTTTTTTAAAAGACAGAGATTTGGCTTAACAGTAAATTCTTATTTGATATGCTTTTATCTATTGCAGGATCATCAGTATGACAAGCCCCAATGCCTTTTCAGAACCACTGACACCCGACAATGCTGCTGTACTCCTGATTGACCACCAAGTGGGTCTTTTTCAATTTTTGCCCTCTGTTGAGCCCCTAAAACTCAAAAACAATATTATTGCCCTGGCAAACGTGGCTAAGCTCTTTAACCTGCCAACGTTATTGACTACCAGTTGGCCACAGGGTCCCAATGGGCCAACTATGCCAGAACTAGTTGAGCTATTTCCCGAGCATACTATTGTTGAGCGGGACACTGTAAAGTTTTGGGACCATGCGCCTTCTGCTGAAGCCGTTGAAAAGATGAATCGTAAAAAGTAGATTATCGCTGCACTAGATACAACAACCTGTCTAGCGTTTGCGGCAATTTATGGCGTACAGCGAGGTTACGATGTCTATGCCGTGATGGATGCCTCTTCAACGTTTGACGAATTAAATCAGCAGGCAGCAATGATGCGAATGTCTGCTGCCGGGGTTGTTGTGACGACCTGGGTGCCCGTGTTAGCGGAACTTGCGAATAACACTGTTAAAAATGGCTTTCACATTGCTGATTTGTTGGCTGAGCATACGGGTAGCTACCACGGTGCTTGGAGTAACTTTGTGGCAACTGCTAAAACAGCAGATCTGGTGCGATCGCAATTAAATGAAGCTCGCAGCGCTAAGACACCTTAAACAGCGGCAGCTAAAGCAGACAGTTGAGAGATTTTAGCAAGGGCATAAAATTGTTCGACGACCGCTTATCTTTTGATTAAATTGCACCAGCATATCTGCTTCTAACAAGAGGGACAGGACCTGTATAAGATTCTGTCCCTCTTGTCTCTCTCAATATGGGAGCTCATGTGTGCGACCTAAAACCATGAACAAAAGTTGACATTGTAAACATAATTAACGACAATAACCATGTATTTGAGCAGCTGCTGACCTATATGGCCGACAAAAAAAGCTACCACCATGGGGATCTAAGGCGAGCGCTGCTAGACTCAGCCTTGGCGATTATTGAAGAGCAGGATGTATCTACCCTATCCCTACGTCAGGTAGCTCGTCGGGCTGGGGTATCTCACACAGCGCCCTATCGTCATTTTGCCGATAAAGAAGAGCTGTTGGCCGCAGTCGCCGAAGAAGGATTCCAGGAGTTTAGTCGATACTTAGAACAGGCACGAGATGCCGAGTCGACGTCGCTCAACCAGCTACAGGCAACAGGGAACGCCTATGTAGAATACGCTTTACGCTACCCTACCCATTACCGAGTCATGTTTGGTAGCTATTGTCATGATGCAGACGCGTTTCCTTCGCTAACAACAACGGCCAATCAGTCGTTTCAAATCTTGGTGGAAATTATTGAAGCGGGTCAAGCCACAGAAGACATTAAACCTGGAGAGCCTCAGCTACTCGCGTTGGCCAATTGGTCGCTGGTGCATGGGTTAGCCATGCTGCTATTGGATAACCGTTTGGGCATTAAAAAAGATGCAACTCAGCCACTCATTCAAAAAACAATCGAATTAATGGAGCACGGAGTAGCCGTTATCCCAGATGGTGCTAGTTCTGTATAAGAGAGCACAGGGTCGGAAGTCATGATCCAATTTACAAACCATTAAGGGACTGACTCGAAAATGAAATACCCGTAGATCGAGTTTCGACTCCGCTCAACTCTCAATGCTGGAAGGCTGAGCGAAGTCGAAACCGGATTGATTGGGGGCATTATTTAACCGCAGCTCCCTAACCCGATCAGGCAATTGAGGACAGTGCTTCTCCTGACTGAATCTGCCAGAGACTTGCATAGACTCCTGCCTGGGTCAACAGTTGTTCATGGGTACCTGATTCGCTTAGCTGTCCTTGGGCCATGACGTAGATACAGTCAGCATGTCGAATTGTGGAGAGTCGATGGGCGATCACAATCGTGGTGCGGTTTTGAGTGATTGTTTGCAATGATTTCTGGATAGCCGCTTCAGTTTCGTTATCCACCGCTGAAGTCGCCTCATCAAGCACAAGAATCGGTGGATTTTTGAGAATCGTGCGGGCAATAGCGATGCGCTGTCGCTGTCCACCCGAGAGTTTTTGTCCTCGTTCACCCACAACAGTGTTGTATCCCTGAGGCAGCTGTTGAATAAAATCGTGAGCCTCAGCTGCCTTTGCCGCCTGGATAATCTGGTCATGGCTAGCATCAAAGCTTCCGTAAGCGATATTCTCAGCCACAGTGCCGTGAAACAAAAACACATCCTGACTGACCCAGCCAATATGGCGACGCAGATCAAATAAATTCATGTCTCGAATGTCGCCCCCATCAATCAGAATGCGACCCTGTTGAATGTCGTAAAAGCGTAGGAGCAGTTTGACCAAGGTGCTTTTACCCGACTCAGTGGCACCCACAATACCAATAGTGGATTCGGCTGGAATGTGCAGTGAGAACTGACTTAGAACTGGACTGCGTCCTGGATAGGCAAAAGTAATGTCTTCAAACTGGATGTTTCCACGGATAGTCTTGTGCGACAGACCACCATGGGAAATTGTAATAGGCGTATCCAGCAGCTCCATTACCCGACAGACTGAGGCCATG
>JBHJIV010000268.1:0-24799 GCA_050043105.1 Leptolyngbyaceae cyanobacterium
AGTTATTATTACTAACAATACACTGGCCAATCTCGACATTGAGAATGTCACTCGGGGTAAAAAGGTCATGGTAATGCTTTATCTGGACTTTGAAACCACCCTCGATGAACAGTCCACTGCTCTGGTTAAACAGGTGGTTACCCGCAGCACCGAATCACTTTTTGGGATCGATCCAGGCAGTACCAGCATCTCGTTTGTTGAGTCCAACAACAGCGGCCACTCCGAGCAAACTCAGGCACGGGTCACGTTCTTTATTTTAGGGTCTAACGAAGACTCGATTCAGCTACGTAAGCGACTGCTGGAGCTAGCCAGTGAGAAAATTGCTCGAAAGCTGGATTCCTACAATATTTGCTTTTCGGTTGAAGAACCCACCATTTATGTTGAGTCACCTGTGACGATTTAACGATTGTTGAAAAAAGGGGCTAAACTTTTAAGTGACTTTAGTCATGTGAGGCTCTTAAACAGGAACAGCCTGGGGGGCTTATAATATCTAAGCGTCGTCCAGGGGAACTTTATCCCCTTGTTCGTTAAAAACAGGCGATTGCTGATTTAGGAGATGCATCGATCTAGAGCGGTGGTTACCTAACGACTTCTCATAGCTAAAACCATCTCGAGGAGCGGCAATGCCAAAAATAGAATCTGATTAAATTCTTATCTCTCGCGTATTTCTAGTATTTGTATGTATGAGAGTCAGATACTTTCTATTAGCCCTGGTTGCTAGCCTCAGCTGTTTACTATTGAGTGCTGCTCCAGGGCAAGCTCAGTTTGGTTTAGACAACCTGCCCCTCAGCAATATTTTAGATGACGAAGTAGACATTTCAGCCCCGCCGCTGCCCATAGAACCGTCGGCTGTACGGCTAGATGGTCGCTTTTTGTTTCGTACTGCCGCCGTTGACGGTATCTCTGCTGAGGCACGGGCTAAGGAGATTTCTCACCGTCTACAGACATATGCGGCCCAGCACTCTTCAGAGGTCATAGACTGGAGAACAGATCCCGGTACCAACCAGCCGATTATTTTCACGGGCGATCAATTTTTGATGACGGTGACCAGTGCCGATGTCGCTCTGGCGGGGGCAACCCCGGTAAACGTGCGGGCTGATGAACTAAAGGCCATTTTGACAGAGGCTCTGGACTACTACCAATATGAACGGCAGCCAGAAGTTGTCCAACAGCGTCTGCGCTGGGCTGGAGGGCTTTTGCTGTTGATGGTGTTTTTAAGTCGGGGGCTCTATCAGCTGCATCACTGGCTATCTAATGCACCTGAAGTTGATGAGACATCGGTGCAGGGTGTAGTCGTAAAACAGATGATTATGTGGCGACAGGCCAAACGCATCTATGAGCTAAAGCATTGGTTTTTTTGGCTAGGAGAACTGTTAATCTGGGGCGGCGGCAGCTTTATTATTTTGGGTCTGTCTCCCTACACGCGAGTTTGGCAACAGCCGCTGATACAAATTTTGAAGGTACCGCTGCGAATTGCGATCGCACTTGCCGTGAGCTACGCCATCATCCACTTTGGCGATATTGTCATTGACCGTCTGTTTCTGACCATCTATGGCCAAACCTTACCCAGCTCATTGCGCACCCAGCGAGCCAGCCTGCGGTTTTCCACATTCTCCCAGGTGGCCAAAAGTATCTTAGTGGCCATCATTATCATCGTTTGTATCCTAGTAATTTTGGCCATTATTAACATCGACCTTGGGCCGCTATTAGCCAGCGCCGGCATTATTGGTCTTGCCCTATCGTTAGCGTCTCAGAGTCTGCTTAAAGACATCATTAATGGATTTATGATTCTCATGGAAGATCACTACGGCATTGGTGACGTGGTGGTTATTGGTGATATGTCTGGCTTTGTTGAAACCATGAACCTGCGCATTACCCAGTTGCGCAATGAAGAAGGGCGATTAATCACCATCCCCAATGGTCAGATTACTGTTGTCCAAAATCTCTCTAAAGAATGGTCGCGAGTCGACTTAAAGATACCCGTTGCCCTCGACGACGACATTGACCAAGCGCTAGAGCTAATTAAACGGGTCGCCGACAAGATGAGCCATGATGCCATCTGGGAAACATTAATCTTAGAAGAGCCATTACTGCTGGGTGTGGACAACATCGACCACACTGGCGCTACAGTCAGACTATGGATCAAAACCCAGCCGCTTAAACAGTGGGAGGTGGCCCGTGAATATCGCCGCCGGCTCAAAATTGCATTTGAAACTGCCAACCTTGATTTTGGTGTGCCAAAACAGGTTATCCATATGATGACACCCGAACATCCAGCAGTGTCTCCACTGGAGCCAGACAGTCAGCCGCCACCGCTATGATTTTGCATGGCATTACGGCTCACCTTCAAACGCTGAGATCAGCCTTATCAGGATGCGCTGTGGAGCATGTTTTCTCCTAATGTTTTTCCTGATGTGCTTTAGTCTGTATTGCAGAGATTGTGTCTTTGACACTCAGCGTCTAATACTTTTGTTTAAGGCTGCTTCTCAGCATCGTTGTTTAGCAGCGGCAGGGTCAGGCTAAACGTACTACCCTGGCCTGGTGCAGACTCAAGGGTAATCGTGCCGTTGTGGAGCTGAGCAATCCGCTGGGATAAGTGCAGCCCCAAACCGCTACCAGAACGCATGTGATCCCCCTGACGAAACCATTCAAATATCTGACGCTGCTCTTCGGCTGAAATTCCAGCGCCCGTATCCTTAACGTCTAAGCTGACGGTCCCTTCAGTTTTTGAGTGCAGCTGCAGTGTCACATACCCCGCGTCGGTAAACTTAATGGCGTTACCGACTAAATTAGTGACCAAACGCCGCAGCTCTAACTGGTCACCCCGGATAACATAGCTTTTGTCGGCCTCCAGAGTCAGTTTAAGACCCTTTTCTTCGGCCAACGGAGCCAGTTCGGTCACCACCTGATTTCCTAGAGATTGCAGAGAGACGGTCGCAACAGCTAGGGACTTTTGCCCCGCATCGTGGCGATAGACCTCAAGCAGGGTATTGGCCATCTTTAGAAGATTGGTATTGGTGGTGACAATATTAGTCAGAGCAGTTTGGGCTGCATCATCGATGTTCCCAAAAGTGCCCTGCAAACACAGATCAAGCACACGATTGGCCGCCACCAGGGGAGTTCGTAAATCGTGGGTGAGACGTGCTACAAAGTCATCCCGCTGCTGCACCATGTAGCGATGGGCGTCGATACTGCGCTTAAGCCGCACCATTGAACGAACCCGTGCCAGTAGTTCGTCCGCATCAAAAGGCTTGCGTAAAAAGTCATCGGCCCCGGCATCCAACCCCATAACCAGGCTCGATTGCTCATGGGCTGTTAGCAAAAGTATGGGAATGTAGGGTAGTCGAGGGTCTTCGCGCACTCGTTTGGCAACGTCATAGCCGCTTAGCCCCGGCATCATGATGTCTAACAAGATGACATCTGGTGGAGATTTTTTAATAACCGTCAGGGCTTCTTCACCATTTTCAGCCAATTGAACAGTGTAATTTTCGACCTCGCTCAGGAGAGATTCTAAAAGAAATAAATTATCAGCTGCATCATCAACAGCCAAAATATTAACTGTGGAAGAATTGTTCATTAGTTAGTCAGGAACTTTACACAGGAATATCACAGGACTTTAGTACTGAGTTGCCAGCGCGATCGCAAGGCAGCATTAAAACCGTGTGGAACTAGTGAAGTTACCAGCCAAGTTGTCGATACCTAAATGTATCAAGAGATGATGCTAGCCAATATCCCACCAAAGATAGATTAAAGAATCAATTGACTTTAGATATTTTCTAAGACTCTGACTGCGCTTAATAATTTTCTAAAAATTTCTATGTCTATCGGCTTAGCTGAGGAGCGACAGAGACCGTGTGAGATGGCTGCACATGGCGGGGAATTCGCACATGAAACTGACTCCCCTCGCCAAGGGTACTGTCAACTGAGATGGTGCCCTGCATCATTTCTATCAGTAAATGGGTGATTGCTAAGCCTAGCCCAGTGCCCTGATGCTTACGGGATATTGTTTGATCTACCTGGTGAAACGCATTAAAAATGTGGGATATGTTTTCTGCCGCAATCCCAATTCCACTATCGGCAACGGTGATTTCAATCTGGTCTGCCGATACTGCTTTTGCAGTTATCTTAACCAAGCCTGAATCGGTAAATTTAATTGCGTTGGAGAGCAAATTGGTAATCACCTGTCGCAAACGATTGGAGTCATTGGCAACTTTGGGATCGCACAGATCCACCTCTATCTCTAAAGAAAGCTGCTTTTGATCCGCCAGCGACTGCAGCCCTTCAACCGTTGTCGAGAGTAGCTCTGAAAGATTTAGCGGTTCAACTCGCAAATCGAGTCGCCCGGCTTCAATTTTAGAGAGGTCTAGAATATCGCTGATCAGCTCTAGCAGATGCTGACCGTTGGTTAGAACACGTCGGATCATGTCCAGCTGACGGTCGCTGGCAGTTCCCTTAAGCTGTCGCATCAAAATTTGAGAAAACCCAATAATGGCATTGAGTGGTGTTCTTAGCTCATGGGACATGGTGGCTAAAAATTCAGACTTGAGCTGTGACACCTCTACTAGCTGCAGGTTTTTGCGTTGAATCTGTTCTCGCTGATGTTCTAGCTCTTGATTTTTTTGCAGCAGCAGCTCATTGGTCTCTCGCAGTCGCTGATTGGTTAGCTCCACCTCACGTTCAGCTTTATAAATTCGAATGGCACTCTGAATACTGCGAGTGAGGGTTTCACTAGAGAGCTTAGCCTTGGGTAAATAGTCAGATGCACCGGCTTTCATTAGGCCAACGGCTGTTTCTTCGCTACCCTGACCCGTTAGAGCAATTAATGGAATGCCGATACCGGCACTGCGTAAATTTTGCACCAGGGTCAACCCATCGCAATCAGGGAGCTGATAGTCGAGAAATACGCAGTCAAAGACACTGGTAGTTAGCAGCTGGGTACCAGATTTAGCGCTTTCCACTTCCTGTAGCTCAAAGTGAATGCCTGAGTGTTTGAGGGCTCGCCGCAGTGCCATCCGATCGACATCGTCATCATCCACTACCAGCAGCTTTAAGGGCTCGTTAGAAGAACTCATTTAAGGAAGCTCACATAGGGTCCAATAGTGATTGAGTACCGTAACCACTTCGACAAATTTGGCAAATGTGACCGGTTTAAGAATATAGCCCGCAATATGCAGGTTATAGGCTTCTACACGATCTTTCTCTTGATCTGAAGTGGTTAACACGATGACTGGAGTCTGATGAAAATTGGGGTCTTGACGCAGTTCTCTAAGAAACTCGATGCCGTTCATTTTTGGCATATTTAAGTCCAGCAAAATCACGCATCGAGAATTTGCAAACGGACCCTCTGGAGAACGCAGCAGATCAAGCGCTTCTAAACCGTTACCAGCGATGTGGAGAGGGTTGGAAACGTTGCTTTTTTTGAAGGCACGCTGGACGGTCATCACATCTACAGCGTCGTCTTCTACCAGCAAAATATTGATTGACTTGTCATTCATCACCGCATTTCATCAGGTCTCAGCCTGCGCTCTCAACTGTTATCAGCATAACTTTCTAATGGCAGCTCTTAATACTCCGGTAGACGGGCTTAATGGCATAAAACCTCTGTCTTTGGGTAGAGATTGAAATCGCAATTTTATAACCGCTTAATGTTTCTCTGGGGTACTTTTCCGGGGCTGCTTTAAAAATTAATTTTACCTCAGGGCTCTCTGGGCCAGGTGAAGCGAAAGGTAGCCCCCTGACCGGCCTCAGACTCAAGGGTAATGGTGCCCCCTTCGGTCTCTACGGTCTTTTTAACAATGGCCAACCCAATGCCAGTATTTTCCACTTTATCCCGCGCCTCTAGCACCTGAAAAATATTGAACACCTTGTGGTGAAACGCTGGGTCAATGCCCGGACCGTCATCACTGACGGAAAACTCATAAACGTCATTGTCTAACCGCCGGTAGCTGACATCAACCCGACCGTCGGTGCGGTCGTGGTGTTTAATGGCGTTGCTAATCAGATTGCCAAATACCTGGGTGAGGGCCGGACGCGACGCTAAGAGCGTGGGGAAATCAGGTGCGATCGCAATCGTAAACCCTGGGGGTAAATCTAGCAGAGTGACAGCATTTTCCAATAAAAGATTTAGATCTATCTGCTCTGTCAGTCGGTTACCCCGTCCTACCCGTGAGTAAGCAAGGAGACCATCAATTAGATTTTCCATCCGGTGGACCCGCCCCTGAAGCAGGTCCAACTGCCCTTTATTTTCAGGCAGCAGCTGCCCTGCTAAATCTTCTTCTAGCCAGGTAGCCAAGTTGCCAATTGCCCGCAGCGGTGCCTTTAGGTCATGGGAGGCCACATAAGCAAACTCATCTAACTCTCGATTACGTTCCCCAAGATTGGCCGTCATTTGAGCCAAAATTAGATTGGTGGTTGCCAGCTCATCTTTTTGACGCTGCAGCGTCAGTTCGTTGGCTTTACGGCTAGTAATATCTTCAATAAAGGCAACAAAATAGCAGGGCTGCTGCTGTTGGTTATAAATCATCGACACGGTCACATTGCACCAGACAGGCTCACCGTCTTTGCGTAAGTAGCGCTTTTCTAACGTGGTCGTTTCTGTAGCCCCCGACAGCAGCGCTTGATAAATCTCGGTATCTTGGGCTGCATCGTCGGGGTGGGTAATCTCTCGAAAGTCTTTTTGAAACAGTTCTTTACGGGAGTAGGCCAAAATTTCACACAGCTTGTCGTTGGCCTGAACCCACTGACCGGCCACATCCAAACGGGCGATTCCCACACCCGCCCGCTCAAAAACAATTTTGAGCCGCTCTTTTTGTTCGAATAGCTTTTGCTGATCGTGACGGGCCTCTGTGACATCCTCAAAAAGAACTCCTAGAAACCGCTCCTCTAACGGAAATATTTTGACTGCAAAAATACGCTCTGCATGGGTGGGAGACCCATAGGGCACATCCCCGAGATCCCTTTTTTGACCCGTCACAACGGCCTGACGACAGATTTCGGGGATGGGTGTCTCAGCCATATTGGGCATTGCGTTGTACATAAGTGCCCCTAACATTTGTTTGTTAGGAACCCCTAAAAGCTTTTCAGCAGACGGATTGGACAGTTTTAACCGAAAGCTGCTGGCATCTGCCACATCTTCTAACTGCCATAGATGAAATCCATCCTGCATGTTTTCAATCGCTTCGGCATACCGCTGGATAGTCGCTGTCCGACGAGAGACTCGTGTTTCTAACTCAGCGTTGAGCTGCTGCATCTCCAACTCAAGTGCCTTACGCTCGGTAATGTTGCGGCCTTCTGGAATCAGTAGGACGACCTTTCCCGATTGATCGCGCAGCGGTTTTAAGGAAAAATCAATGGTGGCGACCGTATTATTGGCTCCCACCACATCAACCTCGTAGCGGACGAATTCGCCACGGGCTGCTTTTGCTATAGCATCGCGCAGCTGCTGCTTTACTTCAGTCGATGTTTGCCACCAGGGGGCCTCCCAAATAGGCTTATTCAAGACCTGCTCGGCTGAAAACCCACCAAAGTTCAACGCCGTCTCATTGGCTTCCAGTAGCGTTCCGTCTGGTGTGAGCAGCCCTATAAACTGAAATGTCTGATTAAAAATTGCCTGAAAGCGCTGCTCACTGCGTTCCAAACTCTGTTCAACCCGATGCTGATCGGTAATATCGCGACCGCAATAATAGAGTCTTGAACCTTCCAATCTGACAGTCCATTCCAGCTGTCTCCAGCGACCGTTTGAGCAAAGGTTACGGCTGTGAAACTGAGTGCTACCGCTCCGATCTAACGCGACTTCTACAGCCTGACGACTGGCCAGTAAATCATTCCTATCAATTAGATCCTCAAACGATTTTATTAACAGCTCAGCCCGTGACCAGCCAAGTATCTCTGCAAACGCTGGATTTACCTCAATAAAGCCACCGTCTTTACTAACGACAGCCAGAAGTTCGGAAGATAGTAAGAAAAATTGCTCCAAGTCATCCGAAGATAGCTGTGGTGACGCGTTAAAATCCATAGACAACAGCAAGTTCTTACTCTCTCCGGGGTCTAAAGCTTAGGAAAAGGCATTAAAGCCACTAGTGACAAATTACTAGTTGGCCTAAAAACCTCCATACCATGGCATCGTAGCGTTAGTCAGGCCAAATTATCTATACCTTTAGACATAGAAGAATTTTGCTGGAGTCCTTCATTAGATGGATGCTTGTCTCGAATAGAAACTGCAATTCTTATATTAGCTACTGATTCGTTATCGTTAGTTATTTAACATTGTTTAGGTAGAGCCTTGGGACAATTCCCTGGCTAGAAGCTCATGAGCGACATCCGCATTGCACTAATCGAAGACCACGACTTGACCCGAATGGGACTGCGGGCAGCCCTAAAGCAGGCTGGGCTTGACTTTGTGGGTGAGGCTGCCAACGGTGGTGACGGGCTGGCGTTGCTGGGGGCGCAGGTTCCCGACGTTGCTCTAGTTGATATTGGTCTGCCCGACATCGACGGTATCGAGCTGGTTCAGCGCTTTAGGGAAAACCATCCCCAGGCAAAGACGCGAATTTTGATGCTCACAATGCACGATAGTGAGAAAGCCGTGCTGGCTGCGTTTGCCGCTGGAGCAGACTCCTACTCTACAAAGGAAATTGAAACTGAGGACTTAGTGCAGGCCATAAAGGAAACCCATGAGGGCAATGCCTGGATTGATCCGGCCATTGCCAGTATTGTGCTGCAGCAGGTTAAACAGCCGCTGGGTGCGGGCGTAGGTCTGCAAGATCGGACAGTAGAGATTCGGGCGGTTGAGCCAGAGTTTGAGCAAATTATTGAAACCTACCCGCTCACTGACCGAGAGCTAGAAATTTTAGAGCTAATCGTTTCAGGCTGCAGTAATTCTCAGATTGCTGAGAAGCTTTACATTACGGTGGGTACTGTTAAAACCCATGTCCGCAACATTCTAAATAAACTTGGGGCCAATGACCGCACCCAGGCAGCTGTAAGAGCCTTACGCTCCGGTTTAATCAGCTAGTGCACCATTGTAATTATTGACAATCACTATAGATATTAAGGTGCATAGATCTTGGATTATGGACACGGTCTATCTTAGGAAGGCGTCTCAAGCATTGTCTGTCTGGGTTTTGGCTAGACCGCTGTCGCTTTAACGGTCTGCCTTGAGCTACGGGGTCGACTAGAAAGTGCAACTTTACAGCCCTCTATTGACTCAGTCTGTGGTCATATAGAAGGGTGTGTTTGTCATTAAGGGGCAGAACATGACTCTGTTGTTTCTGTTACTGAATGCCTATGCACAGTAGTGTTGCGATCGCATGTCAATGTCTAATCCTTCTACTCCAACAGCTGTTCTTGCCAGTGAGGATACCCTGCACAAGATTATGCAGCAGGCGCATGTTTCCAGTCAGCGGGCGCTGGCTGAAAAAGCAAACGTATCTCGATGGCAGGTGCAACAGCTACGCCTGGGCAAAATTGGTACCATGCGGCTGGCTGTACTCAAACAGTTAGCGACCGCTCTGGACTGTTCCCTTAACGAACTGTTGCAGGCGTTTGACCCAGAGCAATCTTTACCACAACCAACCAACAACGGTCATGATATTGTCCGTCTACGTCAAGAATATTCTCGGTTAGAACATCGTCTAGCACAACAGCATCAAAGCTTAGAACAGCAGTTTCAAGCCGCTGCCCTACAAATCTTAGAATCTTGGTTAACCTATTGGCCGACCGCGGCCAAAGCCGCCACAGAGCGTGAAGACTTTGACGCTAAAAAGCTTTTGCCCCTGGTTAAACCCATAGACCGACTGGTGGAGAGCTGGGGAGTTTCTGTTATTGGCACAGTTGGTGAACAGCTCTCCTATGATCCACAGCTGCATCAACTCACTCGGGGCACGGCTAATCCGGGCGACCTGGTACAGATCAGTAATGTCGGCTATCGCCATGGAGAGAATCTGCTACAGCGAGTCAATGTAGTGCCCCTCAATCCTTAAATGAGCACTCAACTGTGATTTGTAGGTTGGCCTCGGCGCTACCTTCTGTAATGTAAGGAATCCACGATGAACCCGCTATTTTAAGACCAAATTCCAGGTTAACTTTATCGACGTTGCCGCTGCCTAACTCCTTAAAGGCATTTAAAACATAGCGGGTATATTGGGTGATTGTGGTTTTTACCGTGGGTAGCTGTCGCTGTATTCCTAAAGAAAATGCACCTTTAGAGACCCGGCCTGGCTCTTTTGGTTCAGGAGTGGTTTCGCTGGGTAACTCATGGCCATCAGCCGCTTCAATATAGATTGTGGTGCCGTCTTCTAAAAGGATAGGCGCTAGTTGAGACATGGTAATGGTCCTACTTAAGATAGATGCTGTTATTTCTATACCCAGTTTCTAAGACGCACTATCGTTGATATGAATAAAATGCAGCGTGTGGTTAATAAAATGTGGCATTGGAACAAACAGGAATAACTTTGCGACGGTGTACTATCAGCGCACTCTCCATTGCCAACTAAATTGAATTCTTTTTAGGTTGAATTCAGCTCAATCGTGCCAACACTCTAGCTAAGCGGCTTGATTGTTGTGTCTAATCAGCTGTCTGGGTCGCTTGTATAATCAGAAAACATCGTCCGCCACATGTGCATCCGCACAGCTGTCTGTTCAGGCTTTTCGGCTTCTGGGTTAATATAGTTCAGCATTGTTTCGGCATTAGAAACCACTGGCCTCGTTTCAAACCCATCTTGTTCAACAAACATTTTTTCAATCAACCCGTCTCTCACTAGCATGGAATAGCGCCAAGAGCGGTAGCCCATTCCTTTACTAGACAAGTTGACCATCATCTCCATTTCGCGGGTAAAGTCACCGTTTGCATCGGGGATAAAGCGCACCTGATCGGCACCTTCTTTTTCAGCCCATGTTGTTAGTGAAAACGGATCATTGACCGAAATGCAAAGGATCTCATCCACACCGCTGGTTCGAAATACCTGGGCATATTCGTTGTAGCCTAACAGCCGAATCGGAGAGTAAGGATAGGTAAAGGCTCCCGTTATTGCAAACACCACCACGGTTTTGCCATCAAAGAGGTCGGCTGTCGACAGAGCGTACCACCCTCCCTTAGCAAACATGTGAAAGGTTACTTGAGGAACCCGCTGGCCTTCACGATTGAATACCACTTTCCTAGCTCCGTACTTGTATTCAACCTGTCTAAAAGACAGCGCTCCAATATATCCACACACATGAAGCAACTAACCAAAACAACAGGTCGTCGGCTAGCTGTTCCAATAAATTTAAAATGAAGAGAACTCCACGAAATAGCTGACACGTTGATTCATTCATCATGACCTACGCTCTCAAGAGCGTTGTTACTATAGCCCGTTAACAAGTTCATATTGGTTTGTTCAGAACTTTTTGAGGTTTGCAGAGCCTCCTCCAAACATTGGAGGAGGCTCTACTCCAACCCCCTTAAAGACCTATTTGCGAAAACTAAGCAAGATTATCAAAGCGATCAAGGTTCATCACTTTATCCCACGCTGCTACAAAGTCTTGCACAAACTTTTGCTGTGAGTCCTGGCATCCGTAGACTTCAGCGATGGCTCGAAGCTGCGAGTTAGACCCAAAGACAAGGTCAACACGGGTACCCGTCCACTTGACTGCACCCGTTGTGCGATCGCGCCCTTCAAACACATCTTCAGCGTCAGAAACAGCCTTCCATGTCGTGCCAATATCCAGCAGGTTCACAAAGAAGTCATTGGTTAATGTCCCTGGTCGATTGGTAAACACACCGTGCTTAGCCTGTCCAACGTTTGCATTCAAGACACGCATACCGCCCAGCAGAACGGTCATCTCTGGTGCACTCAGCGTTAGCAACTGCGCTCGATCCACCAGCAATTTCTCTGCCGGTATGGTGAACAGACCTTTAGCATAGTTGCGGAAACCATCTGCAATCGGTTCGAGGGCAGCAAAAGATTCTACATCTGTTTGCGCCTGTGATGCATCAGTGCGTCCAGGCTTAAAGGGGACTTTGATATCGTACCAACCCGCATTCTTGGCCGCTTGCTCAATACCTGCACAGCCACCCAGCACAATTACATCCGCTAACGAAACCCTTTTGCCACCAGACTGAGCGTTGTTGAAGGTGCTTTGGATTGCTTCTAGAGTCTGCAGCACAGGGGTCAGCTGTTGCGGCTGGTTGACTTCCCAATCTTTCTGGGGTGCAAGACAAATGCGTGCCCCGTTGGCACCACCCCGCTTATCGGAGTCACGAAATGTTGAGGCCGACGCCCAGGCTGTCGACACTAGCTGAGAAACCGTTAGACTCGACGACAAAATCTGTTGCTTAAGCGCGGCGATATCGCTCTCATCAACCAATTCATGGGTGACGGCAGGGACTGGATCTTGCCACAAAAGTTCTTCCGATGGCACCTCAGGCCCAAGGTAGCGCGAGACGGGTCCCATATCGCGGTGGGTTAGCTTGAACCAGGCCCGAGCAAACGCATCAGCAAACTGTTCTGGATGATCAAAGAAGCGTCGCGAAATTGGTCCATAGACGGGGTCCATCTTCATTGCCATATCTGCCGTCGTCATGAGCGGCGCATGCCGTCTTGATGGATCGTGCGCAGCGGGCACCGCATTGGTAGCCGCGCCATCTTTCGGCACCCACTGATGCGCGCCAGCGGGACTTTTGGTTAGATCCCACTCATAGCCAAACAGATTTTCAAAGTAGTTGTTATCCCACTGAGTTGGGTTGGTAGTCCATGCACCTTCGATACCACTGGTGATTGTATGAACGCCTATGCCAGTGCCAAAACTGCTCTTCCAACCGAGACCTTGTTCCTCAATGCTGGCCCCCTCAGGTTCAGGACCTAACAATGCATCATCGCCAGCGCCGTGACATTTACCAAAGGTGTGCCCACCGGCAGTCAGGGCCACAGTCTCCTCGTCATTCATGGCCATGCGACCAAAGGTTTCACGAATGTTCCGCCCTGATGCCACCGGATCGGGATGGCCGTTCGGACCTTCTGGGTTGACGTAGATCAGCCCCATCACCGTTGCGCCCAGTGGATTTTCCAGTTCGCGCTCGCCATTGTAGCGCTGTTCATTAGTCATCCATTCATTCTCATTGCCCCAGTAAATGTCGTCTTCTGGTTCCCAGATATCTTCACGGCCACCGGCAAAACCAAATGTTTTAAACCCCATCGACTCCAGGGCACAGTTGCCCGCCAGGATAATCAGATCGGCCCAGGAGATTTTCCTGCCATATTTCTGCTTGATCGGCCAAAGCAGCCGACGAGCCTTGTCAAGGTTGCCATTGTCAGGCCAACTGTTGAGCGGTGCAAAACGTTGATTCCCAGTCGCCGCACCGCCGCGCCCGTCGCTAATGCGGTAGGTACCTGCACTGTGCCAGGCCATGCGGATAAAGAGGGGCCCATAGTGCCCATAGTCGGCTGGCCACCAATCCTGAGACGTTCTCATCAGGCCAAAGATATCTCTTTTGACGGCATCTAGGTCAAGAGTTTTGAACTCCTCAGCATAGCTAAACACCTCCCCCATAGGGTTAGATTTGAGGCCGTGCTGGTGGAGAATTTTCAGGTTTAACTGATTGGGCCACCAATCTTGGTTAGACGTTCCAGTGCCAGCAGTAAATTTGGGAGTTCCTCCCGAAAATGGACATCCGCCGCTAGCAGTTTTGCTACCTCTAGCATCCATTAGATCGCTCATATTATCTCCTTTATTGCGTGTAGTGCGAACTTTTTGACTTTCTACCGGCCCACCGAAGTAGGTGAGAAAAAACTGAATCAAACTGCTGATTATCAGCATGAATCACAAGATTATCTAAAACAATAATAATCCTTATTTTGAAAGAAAAACCAACCTATTAAAAACTTAATTTTATAGATTTTTTCCTATAACAATGAAGATGAAAAATTTTTAATTTCAGTAGTTATTTTTCAACAATAAAATTGATTTAATAGGCAGTTCTTCATGAATATGAATCTTAAAAGCTGCCAATTTCTTATCTGAAATATTACTAGCTTCCTATACTTGTCAACTACTCTGTGGATTTCACAATAGCTCAAACACACTCTCTAAAACGATTATATTTATTTTTCAAAAGCATTTTACCTATCTGGAAAAACTTCTATTTTGAAGGGCTTATAGTTTAAAATATATAACTAGAATACCTATATTAAATGGGTCTGAAATACCTAATATCTCAGACCCATTCTCGAAGAAATTTATTTTTAAAAAGAGAGTAATTTCAGAATGATTCTTTAGCTGGCATCAATCAAAATCTTGAGGATATACTTGAAACTTGACTATCCAACCTAACCGATTGAAAAGCCGAACAAGTCTGTCTATCGTAAAGCGAGTAAAGTTACCATTAAACAGATGGGATACCTCAGGTTGTTGAATAGCCAGCAATGTTGCGAGTTCTCTTTGTTTTAGTCTCTTCTCAATGAGAAGTTTACGTAACTCATGACCTAGCTCTGTACGAAGCTCCAACTCAACTCCGCTGTATGCCTCTCGTGCCGAGGTGCACATGTCTCGTGGGGCAGAATCATGATTCTCATTTTTCATTGTGACCTTTTATCTAGCGCTTGAACAACCTAATGCTTAATGGAGCACTCCCACTCAAACCGATCAACACCAAACTAAAATGAACCTCACAGGTCAAGATGTAATCCTATTTAAGAATAATTCTAACTTAAGAGGAAATCAATAAGTGTATTTACTCATTAGCCTGGATGCAGGCAATTTGCCTGCGGTAAGCTCAGGTTTTTCCTTTGATACGAATGGTTAAATAGCCTCTGGCTAGAGAGAGCATATTCAGAGTTGCTCAATCTGCTCCACCACTTCGGGTTCGTTTTGGTCGTTGACCTGCATGACCACCATCTCCCCAGATGATACGTTGCTACCTGCGATCGCAGTGATATTTACAAAATGAGTCACTAGTATGGTCACTCCAGGCTCGTCATGGTTGCTGACCATAAATTCCTGTAGCTGCTGGGTTTGCTCAGGACCTTGGGCCCGGTCTTGAAAGAACGAATTTAATGCCGGAAACCGTTCGACTGGGGCAAGCGCCATTAATTCTGCTGTGTCAAGACAGCGGCACCACTCACTAGAAAGCACCTGCTGAACGGTTACATTTTTTTCCTTAAACGCGTCTCCTGTCCGCCTGGCCTGATCGCGTCCTTCCTCTGATAAATTGCGCTGTGTGGAACAATCATCGAGCTGAAAATTGGCAGGGTCTCCCGTGCCTGGAGCGATAGCATGACGCATAAACACATAGTAGTGAGTGTCTGCCTGCTGGAGCCGCGACCAGATATCTCCGGTTGCGATCGCGCCGTCTGGTTCTGGCACAGGTACTTCCGCCGTCGGCCGCACGTCAGGCGCTGATTCCAGCACAGGTATTTCCGTCGTTGGCTGCACATCCGGTGCAGAGACTTGAGGCTGAGAACCCGCTAGACAGCCCGCCAGCCCTAGCAGCAATATTCCTGCGACGTAGCTACACTTTCTTGTGAAAAGAGTCATAGAGATTCAATATTGGGTCAGACCACATTAAGGACTTAGGAGGCGAACAACACCCTGTTGGGTAAAGGCCGGAAGTTATTGTGAAGTAGTAGAATAACGGTGGTGTCTATAAACTGTTGCTAATTGCTATTTTACAATGCCTGCAAAGGACGCATTTCATGACTTAGTAGTAAAGGCTTTGCAGAACGGGGGTTGGACAATTACCCACGATCCTTATCGGATTGAACTAGAGTTTACAGATTTGTGTGTAGACCTTGGGGCAGAACGTATTTTAGGTGCAACTAAAGGCAATGAAAAAATTGCCATAGAGATTAAAAGCTTTTTAGCTGCTTCAAAGATTTCAGAATTTCATACAGCTGTTGGACAATTTATTAACTACAAGATAGCTCTGGAAGACTATGAACCAGATAGGAAGTTGTATTTAGCGGTTCCGTTTAGTATTCATAGTCGTTTTTTCTCCTATCCATTTATACAGAAAGTTGTTACCCGAAACCAGGTGCCTTTGCTTATTTATGACGATAATCAACCGGAGATTAGATTATGGAAAGGATAGAAGAGTACCGCGAGCATATTGAAAATTTGTTTTTAGAAAGAGAAAATCTTGGCTCTGTGAGACCTGGTGTGGAAACTGAAGCGATTTTAGATCGAGATCGAGATCGCTATCAGCTGGTGCGGGTAGGTTGGCAAGATAACAATACTCGCGTTTATGGTTGCTTGCTCCATGTGGATATTAAGGATGGGAAAATTTGGATTCAGGAGGATGGTGGAGAAGAGGCAGTTGCTGATCAGCTAGTAGCGCTGGGCGTGCCTGCAAAGGATATTGTGTTGGGATACCATGCGCCCCATGTGAGGCAATATACGGAGTTTGCGGTGGGCTGAAATGTAAAATACCGAAACTGAGGAATACTACATCTCTTCTAAAATGTCTCTAATTTCCTGGGTGCTAATGTTAGCGCGGTCTGATTTTGAGTAAATCGCCAATAAGATAAGAGGTTTGTCGTCAGTCATTGATGACATCCCACATTTGAGATAAGGGAATTGTGTTACTTGATTTTGCCTCCTGCCAAGCTTGTTTGAGGTTTTCTAGAACTTCTTCTTTAGAATCATCATCAAGATCGGAATGCTGTTTTACTAAGTTTCGTTGAATAGCAGATTCTATTTCATCGGTGTGAAGCTGGGCATAAAGCCATGCATTGGCAAGATCTTTAGCGGTAAGCTGTGGGCATTCGGCCAATATTTCGGCATCTGAGATACCTTGGTTGCGTTGATGAACAAGAAACCAGACAGCAATACCTGTTCGACATATAAAGATATCTGTATTGGCTGCCTCTGATGATTTTTCGATACCAATCCAGGTGTCATTCAGACTGGCAGCTAGCATTTTAATAGCCTTAGTTTTGTCTTCTTTGGAAAGGGCTAAGAGGTCTGCTTGGAGTTGTTGAAGAGATATCATTGGTTAGTTCTTGATTCTTCTGGCTATTGGTAAAAGAGGTGTTATATCTGCTCATAAATCGTTTGAGCCGTTGTTAAAATTTCTCGTCGGCGAATCCAGTTGTCGCTGGCTTCGATAGATTTTTTAATAGTTATGTCAACTGATCGATGGAGCTGAGTTTCTAGCTCATGTTTGATTTTGGCTAACGTGAGTAGTCCCTGGCGTACATCGGGCTCAAAGGTCAATAGGATGTCGATGTCACTTTCTTTGGTAAAGTCATCGCGGAGGATAGAACCGAAAATGGCCATAGTACGAATACCCCAGCGTTGACAGAATGTGGATACATCATCGTTGGACATGCCCAGTCGTTTCCGCGTTCTAGGGCTAAGGTTTTGGACAAGCTGCTCAGAATCCATAATTATTGCCCACGCCTTGGTTTACAGTCTGCAAACCCCAATGCATCAGTATCGAGGAAGCTAGCAATCGCCATTTCAATGACGGCTTCAACTGGGTATTCAATTTCAATGGCACGAGCAATCAGAGCATCCTGGATTCGAACAGGCAGACGTTCCAATATGACAGCTGCATTAGTAGATGAAAGTTGCTCTTCAAATTTGGCTTTCATAGTGTCCCCTTCAGGCAACTTTGGAAAGCATTATCGTAAACGCTTTAGCAACTGATCGTATTCAGCATGAGTTCCAATCCAGAACCAATAAATATGGTCTTTTTCTAATAAGCCCAATGCTCTGTAATTAAGACTGATACAAACTGAATAGATTGGCTGACGCTGATTGACTCGCTTGAATTGCAAACTGGGATGAGATGAGTCTGTTTTCCATAGTGCATATGCTTTTTTGGCTTGCTCACGAACTGGACTTGGCAGTTGATCAAGACGTTTGCGGAAATCTTTGGTAACGCTCGATTTCATTAGTTAACTGGGAAAATCTCGTCGAGTGGCATGACATCATCGTTTGCAATGTCTTGTCGTACCATAGCGGCTAAATTATCCCACTGAGCATTTGTTGTGGCATCAAAACGCTCTTGCCAAGCTTGTTCGTCTTGTAATTCTGCTAACAGCCGTAAAGCAATAGCATCCTGCTGGTCAGTTGGTAGTTTTGATATTTCGGCAATAGCCTGCTGGAGTAATTCAGTCATTATTATTCTTGTATTGAAGATTTTATATTTTGCAGGCTTGTGTATATCATAGCTCAGGGAAACTATAGTATTGCATCTGTGAAATTGCCATGCCAATGAGCACTCTTATTGAAGTTGAAATTGGTACGTTCTCAACTTACCCAACTTGGCTGCTCAACTTCAAAAACATGTTCAGAGTAATGTATTTGAGCCATATACACCCATATACCTTGATGTTTCTTAAAAAAGAGGATTGAAGATTTATGAATGCTAAAAATTTATGCCCCCTCATTTTATCTTTTACTTCCAATAACTTCTTCATGTTCTTCAAAATGAATCAGATCTTCTTCCGTTATCTCAATAGCTTTTAGAGGCTTACGGCCAGAAACAGGTGTAGATTTTAAAGGATCGCTAGTGTCAGGATAATTATAAATATCAACAGTAATTAGAAAGATACTTTTGTGGTTATAGGTAACAACAGGCACGTTAGCAATTTTCTTTGGTAAAGAGAAGCATAAATCTCTGTCTATAGACTTGAAGATCAACAAGTAACCAAAAGCTTCATTATATTGCTGTGTGTAAGTGTAGATTTGATTAAATCCCTTGCATATATAAGATTTGCCACGACCATCTGCATCGAAAATTTTAGCATCAGCAAGAAGAGGATCGTTAGTGCCTTGAGCTGCAATAATATCAATCGAACCAGATAGGGAAGACGGTTCGATAGTGAAATCTAATCCCTGATCATGTAAATATGAGTAAAAATCAAGAGCAAGAAGTTTCTCAGCTTTCTGGGAGTTATTTTTCATCAACGACAACAATTGATTACGATAGAACCATTCACTTCTGGCTTTATAACGAAGTAGCGTGTTCAGCATTAGTCTTTGATCATCAATCTGTTCATCAATATGTTCATAAAACGGCAATAAAAAAAGCGAATAAATCGTAGATGAATTACTTTCTGGATCAGCGTATTCGTGGAAGTATTCTCCAAGGTTTAAAAGTTTAGAGGTATTGTCTGAATCGGCTAATCTACGAAGAACTGAATAACCTACAGCAGCGGCTTTTTTCTCAGATCTGCTTAATTTTTCTCGTCCGCAAAATATTCTGTCAGTAATAGTTTCTAAGTCTGAATATTGAGCCAAGAGTGTTTCGATGATTCCAGTAAATATAGGATGACTATCTAAGAACTTCAAAAGCCTTTGAAGATATACTAGGAAAGTATCATCATTATCTATGTTTAGTTTTTCAACTCGTCTCTGAAGCTTAGATTGTAGATTGTCCATTAATTGTGATTGCATAGAACCATCTGGATGCCTTAAGTAAAGATTACTTGTTATTTGCCACTAATGTGAGCGGAATAAAAGAGAGATAAATCGCGTTATTTCCGCCGCTTTGGGCGATTAAACTTTGCTTGCAAATCCGACAAGCTGGCTGGCTTCGGCACAGCTTTCTCTACTGCCTGCTTCTTACTCGGTGTCGGCGCAGCTTTACTACTGCCTCCGTCCACTGCCTTCATACTCAACCCAATCCGCTTTAGCCCTTTATTCACCTCCATGACCTTTACCTTCACCACCTGACCTACCTGCACAATCTCTTTGGGGTCTTTTACAAACCGATTTGCCAGCTGGGAAATATGCACCAGCCCATCCTGATGTACGCCAATATCCACAAAGGCTCCAAAGTTGGCGACATTGGTAATCACCCCTTCTAAGACCATGCCTTCGGTGAGGTCTGAAATCTCGTTCACACCCTCCTGGAAGTTGGCATAGGTAAACTCTGCCCGTGGGTCTCGCCCTGGCTTTTCGAGTTCCTCCACAATGTCTCGCAGCGTTGGCAACCCTACCATATCTGTCACATAGCGCTGCAGGTCTAAACTGGCTAGATTTAGCTCGCCCAGTCCTGCACCCACACCCTTATCTTTCAAAATTGTTGTGGTAATGTCATAACTCTCGGGATGCACTGCCGTATTATCTAATGCGTTTTTTCCATCTCGGATGCGCAAAAAACCGGCGCACTGTTCGTAGGCTTTGGGGCCTAGCTTTGCTACTTATAATAGCTGCCGCCGACTGGCAAACGCGCCACTCTCGTTGCGGTAAGCGACAATGTTGTTGGCAATGGCCGAGCTAACCCCAGATACATAGGTGAGCAGCTCCCGCGAGGCGATATTTAAGTCTACGCCCACATAGTTCACACAGCTTTCTACCGTCGCATCTAGCTTTTGCTTGAGCAGCTTTTGGTCCACATCGTGCTGATACTGGCCCACCCCAATGGACTTGGGCTCAATCTTGACTAATTCTGCCAGCGGGTCCTGCAGCCGTCGGGCAATGCTGATGGCTCCGCGCACGGTGATATCGAGGTCAGGGAACTCTGCAATGGCAACCTCACTGGCTGAATAAATCGAGGCCCCTGACTCATTTACCATTACCTTAATCGGCTTTGGGTCTAGCTCTTTAATGACTCCGGCAACAAAGGCATCGGTCTCTCGGCTAGCGGTGCCGTTACCAATGGCAATTAGCTGAATGTTGTGGCGTTTAATCAGCCCTAAGAGAATCTTGGCCGCACTCTCTTGTTTACCCGTATGGGGAAAAATTGCCTGATATTCTAAAAATTTACCCGTCTCATCAATGGCGGCTACTTTACAGCCAGTGCGGAAGCCAGGGTCTACACCCAAGGTTGGCTTCATCCCGGCTGGTGCTGCTAGCAACAGATTTTTGATATTGACGGCAAAGGTGTCAATTGATTCGCCATCGGCCCAGGCTTTTTTCTCGGCAATCACCTCATTGGTGAGGGAGGTTTTCATTAGCCGAGAGAAGGCATCTTTAATCAGGGTTTGATAAAACTCTCTTACGTTGGCTTGCTTGGTGCGAAGCTGGCTTCGTTCTAGATAGTCAAGAATTTGGTCTTCGTCCCCGGTCAGGTTCACCTTAAGGATGCCTTCTTTGTCACCCCGCAGTAGGGCCAGCAGATTGTGGGGAGCTAGCTTTGCGATCGCACATTCATATTTGCGATACATCTCATATTTGGTGCTGCCCTCGGGGTAGTCGGGCTTGATCTTTGAGTTAAAGACTCCCGTTTTTAGCAGTGTCTGACGCACATAGGCCCGCAGTTCCGATTGCTCTGCAGTTCCCTCTGCCAAAATGTCCGCTGCGCCCTGCAGGGCCGCCGTCGCATCAGGGACGTCATCGCAGATAAAGGGGGCGGCCAGGTCCTCTAGGGATTTCACAGCTTCGCCGGTTTTATTTAGCTGGGCAATTTGCTGAGCCAGGGGTTCTAACCCTTTTTCACGGGCAACTGTGGCACGGGTGCGGCGTTTGGGACGATAGGGTAAATAGAGATCTTCCAGTTCAGTTTTGCTGGTGCATTGGGTAATGCGATCGCGCAGGTCATCTGTTAGCTTGCCCTGGCTGTCAATGGATTCTAGTACCGTCTTTTTTCGGTTGGTCAGCTCTGTTAAAAAGGCAAACTGCTCCTCAATTTGTCGCAGCTGTCGTTCGTCTAGCTCCCCTGTTTTTTCCTTACGGTAGCGGGCAATAAATGGTACAGTTGCGCCGGTTTCTAGCAGTTCTAGGGCCGCCTCTACCTGAGCGGGCCGAATTGAGAGGTCCTTGGCGATGACAGGAGCAAACTGCATAAGGCATTCTTAGAAAACAAGCAGACATGATTATAGCGAGTCACCCTGGCTCCTATTCATCCTGAGCTGAGATACCGTGAAACTACAGACGCGTCACAAAACTATGAAACGACCGGTAGGTGTGACAATTTTGGCAATTATCGACGGCCTGCTGGCGGTAGTGCTGGCGTTGCTGGGTGTGGCGGCCTTTTTTCTAAGCAGGCTGATTTTAGAGCAGATGCAGGCAGAGCCGGAGGTATCCGATGCCCTAGCGCAGCTACCTCCCGCCTTGATTGATGCGTTTCCTAAGGTGCTGGGGGGTGTTATTTTGGTGCTGGCCTTGGCCAACGGTGCAATCGCAATTGGGCTGTGGGTGCTGCAGCCATGGGCCTGGTATTTAAATTTGGGGCTGCAGGCCCTGGGTATTTTTAGTAATTTGGGCGGGCTGCTGTTGGTGAACCCTGTGAGTTTGGCTTCGGTGGCCTTTAGCGGGTTTTATATTTATTACTTTTTACAACAGCCGGTGCAAGAAGCTTTTGGTGTTCGTAATGCGTTTTAAAGGGGGAAAGCCCTGAGCAGCTTTTATCGCTATTGGTCAACATTCACAATTATTTTCTAGGTTATTGATCGGATGCAAAACCGGTTGCGTGGGGTCCCGCCGAATTCCCCACACCCCCTGGGTAGGGCGTTCCGCCGCCCTCTAACCCTACGGAAGAATATCAGAGGTATCCCTAACAGCGTCTTTGGGTATTTGGCCTCGTGGTTTAGAATTTTGCGCGCGGCGACAAAATTCTAAAAGGAAAAGGTATCTGATTTGCTATGAGGGACAATAGCTCTCATCAAACTGTGAGCTGAATTTTTAACAAGCCCTTAGCGTTTTGCGGGGCTCAAGTTCGCCTCAAGGTATGACAAAAAGGTGTTGTACTCGTCGTCCGATGCAAAAAAACGGCGGGGAAATATGTGAAACAATGCCTAGGACTAATAGACAAGAATGAGATCTTTGCCCACTTTGTATTTGTGAAAGTCAGATAGCGGCATTTCGGCACCAAAATGGAAAACGACAGCAGCCTTTCAACAGACTGAACAATGCTGGTTTCGGTAAAAATGAGCTATTTAACACCCGTTGCGATCGCTTCTGGTGTTTTTGCTTCATTTGGCTGACCCAGACCCGTTAGCCGTTTTAATAGTGAGCTAGCCCGCTGGTTAAACTGGGCGATAAAGGTAAACCCGACCGGGACCACCACCAGGGTTAATAATGTTGCCGTTGAAAAACCACCGATAACTGCGATCGCCATGGGGCTACGCACTTCTCCACCAGCCCCCCATTCCATCGCAATGGGTACCATTCCTGCCATGGTGGAAATTGAGGTCATCAGAATGGGGCGCAGTCGTGTTAATCCGGCCTCAATCACCGACTGACGTAAGGAAATCCCCTTGGCTCGCGCCATCAGGGCATAGTCCACCAGCAAGATTGAGTTTTTGGTTACCAGACCCATCAGCAAAACGATACCAATCAGGGCAAATAGTCCTAAAGGCTTTTGGGCAATCATGAGACCCAGCAGGGCACCCCCGATACAAATGGGCAGTGCTATCATCACCGCTAAGGGATACACTTAACTGTTGTACAGCAGCACTAGTACGGCGTAGATCATCACGATGGCCGTGGCCAGGGCCAGACCAAACCGACTAAATACTTCTCCCATAATTTCGGCATCGCCAGAGGGTTGTTGTGAAACACCTTCTGGCAAATTAACAAATGCGGGTAGCGCATAAACTTGCTCCAGCCCCTGCCCCAGGGTGATGCTGTCTAAGTTAGCGCCAATGGTGACCTGTCGTGAGCGATCGAGTCGGTCAATTTGAGCTGGGCCGCTGCCCAAACCAATATCGGCAACAGAAATTAAAGGGACAAGCTGGCCCTGATTGTTTAGTACCTTGAGATTTTCCAGCGTAGCCAGGTCGTTGCGAAATGCAGAGGCCAATCGCACGCGGATTGGTATCAGGCGGTCACCGACGTCAAATTCGGCAAGATCTGATTCAGCATCCCCCAGGGTGGCCAGGGATGCCGTGGTGGCAATGTCTCTGACTGTGACACCCAGGTCGGCCGCCCGCTGCACATCGGGGCGGATCAAAATCTCAGGCTGTACCAGGTTGGCACTGGAGGTAACTTCCACCAGTCCAGGAACCTGTCGCATTTCCTGGGTGAGGGTATCGGAGGCTGCTTTGAGGGCATCAGGATTGTCGCTGCGCAGGACAACTTCCAGCGCTTTACCACCACCGCCAGCACCGCCCTGGTTTTCAAAACTGATGCGGGTACCGGGGACCTGGCTTAAAATCTCGCGCATTTTATTTTCAAACTGACTCCGTGAGACTCGCTCATTTTTGGGTTTCAGTCGCGCCACAGCGGATGCATCCGCCGGTTCTTGAGAGACATAGACGCTGTCAACTGCCGGATTCTGGCTGAGCTGGTCGCTGACATACTGGGTTACCAGCTCGGTTCTGGCTAGGGTACTACCGGGGGGCAGCTCGATATTTAGATTCGATAGCCCCGTGTCACCTGCTGCAAATAGGCTGGTGGGGATAAAGCGCGACAGCATCAGACTGGCAACAAAAAAGCCGATGGCCAGGCCAATGGTCAAAATGCGGTGGCGCAATGCCCCCCTGACCAAACGAAAATAGGGAATCAACCCTTTGGGTACATAGATATCTCCAGCTCGGTACCCATCGGGCTGGCTGGTTGAGTTTTCTTGTACGGGTTTTGGCTTTAACAAATAGGCCGCCATCATTGGGGTCACCAGTCGGGCCACCAGGGTGGAGAACATGGTGGAAACGGCGACCGTTACCCCAAAGGGCTGGAAGAACTGACCCGGCACCCCACCCATAAAGGCCACGGGCAAAAATACTGCCACGATGGTCGCGGTGGTGGTGACAACGGCTAGACCCACTTCAGCAGTGGAGTCCATAGCCGCCCGCATGGGTGGTTTACCCATGCCAATGTGGCGCTCTACGTTTTCGATTTCTACAATGGCGTCATCCACCAGGTTGCCGACCGCCAGGGTCAGGGCCAACAGCGTCATGCTGTTGAGCGTATACCCCAGTGCTTGAATGACAAT
>JBHJIV010000269.1:0-13790 GCA_050043105.1 Leptolyngbyaceae cyanobacterium
TCAAAGCCATCGGTGCCAGAACGTATCCCGACTTGGCTAAAGCGATTGAGGAGGCCTTCTCAGAAGTCTCTCTTGACGATATTAGGTCCTGGTTCACTCATTGCTGCTACTGCACCTCAGAAGACTAGAAACCGCTATATAGTGAGTTGTTGCCATGTGGGCAGACCAATCCCGCAGAGCTTCATTCATAGCATCTTTAAGGGTTTGAGTACCGCTGATGACAGGCACTACTTTGGCCCCCAGCTGCCGCATCCAAGTGGCCCTTAGAACTCGTTAAGCAATAATTTCATGATTGCAGTTTCACCCTTTAAATCGTCTGTAGAAAACAGTTCAGGATATATATAATTGCCCCCGCCGTAACCCCAACTTAATGCTATTGGGAAAACTCAGTACGGTGGGTTGTAGGGCGGTCCAGCAGCTCAATCTATCACTTAAAACTATGAGCTTTATTTTTAACAAGCCCTGAGCTTTTAACCTATCAGGAAACAATTCACATTACACCTCAAACAATGCCATCACTGGATTATGATCACTGAGTTGATCCCAATCATTCCCAGACACAACCTCAGCACTTTCTAAATATGGGTACCATTTGGCGGGGGCAAAAATGCCATCGCAGTGGTAGGGTTTTGTTTTATCCGTTCCCCAGCGTAGGGTCTGCGGCAGATCTTTATTCGGGTTTGCCATTTGCCAACAGTTCATTAGCCCCAGCTCTTTTCGAAAACGCGCCATCACTTTAGGATGCTGTTGCTGCATCGCTTCAGCGGGGTGTCTTACCCCTAGTGCAATGTTAAAGTCACCGCCAACAATCACATCTGCACCAGCAGAGACCTGAGCTTGAATGCCATCGAGGATACGATTTACCTGTTTTATGTAACTAGATTTAATACTTGGCGTGTGAACGCTATAAACATAAAGATCGCGACCGACATCGACTGGTTTACCAAAGTCGATAACCTTTACACCCACAACCCATCCAGCCAAACTATCCGACAGCGGCTCTAGGGGAATGATCTGCCCTTGACGCACATAAACCGCACTCCCCCAGGGTCGATTATCGACAGCAGTCCAGTGAATTTGATGTCTGTCGGCTCGATATCTATCCTCAGTTAAATATTCCGTTGGTGTCAGGGTTTCTTGCAGCAGCAAAACATCTGATTTAAGGCTATCCAACAGCTTTTGCCAATGGACACGGTTCCCTGAGCGACCACCAAAGCGGAGATTATAGGTTGCTATTTTCATTACTATCGCTGCGTTTATTGGCTACCTCGTCATCGTGAAAAAAACGCAGGATATTAGAGCTACATCCTTTTAACTAAATTCTCTTACTCAACCGCAGCGCTACACTGGCCTGATTCTAATAAACAAACAATCTGACTATCCTGCAAGACTTCACCCTGTTGAGTGACTTGGGCATTCCCCATCAGCACTATTCTTTGTTCAGCTACATAGTATTCGGCTTCTTCAGAGGTGCCCTCAAGCTGATGGAGGGGATATTGGAATAAAACATTCCCCCGTACGGTGACGACCTCTGTCTCTGGATTGGTCTCCTGCACATCAGCCTGTAGTGTCAGATATGAGGCTGTTTGTGAAGATTGGGCACGGGCAACCGCCGCAGACAACAGGCTAACAGCCACTAAACTGGCTGAGATCAGTCGTAATCTCTTGATGTGCTCCATAATTAGTAGCTCCCTTTAAGATTGAGTTACCTAAAACAAAGGCGGACATTTCGAATTCGGTTTTGACCATGATAGCCACAATCTTACCTTAGACGATCAAACTAATTTTTTAGAGGGGACTGTGACAGGTTTATTGAGTACATAAAGAGTCTTACAACATTTCTTATCAAAAGTTTTGATCAAGCGAATCTCGCTGTGCCCAGTTCTGAAATGATTGAGATCGCAACGTCTCCCTGGTTTATCGGGACAATGGTTTGTTATGTCTTCGATTTGGTGCTGTTTGCCCAAGCTTTGCAAAATTTGCCAGTATCATCTGCTATCCCTGGTATTTCCGGTATTCGAGGCAGAGTCACAAGGGTGTGGTTAGCATCGTCTAATTCTATGTAACCTGCTCAAAGGGAAACATAGATAATGCCCACCTGTCTCGAAGTTGCCGTTTGCACTGTTAAGGCCCCTGACACTTTCAGAGAGCTACAGCAGCAGACCCACAAAACTATTTGTACGTTTCCAGGGTTCATCTGTGGCATCGCATTACGGGGTCTCGACAATCAATATGCTTCAGCCGACCTTATTCTTTGGGAGTCAGAAGATACAGCAAAAGCAGCTGCCCAAGCGATTCAGAATGATAAACGGTTTGCCGACTTCATGCACAACATTGAATCTGTCCGCCACTTTGCCCATTATTTAGGAGCCTCTGCAGAGACACTCAATCATCTAGCAGAAAGCCCAATTATAGAAATTGCAGCTTACGAAGTCGCAAGCAATGTTGCCCAGCTAAGACCACAGATATATGCAGCCTTGAAAGGCATCGAGGGAGTCTCTCCGCAAATCGCAGGTGTCCGCATTGACCATCCGTCTTCTCTTTTAGACCTGGTCGGTTGGAATAACAAAACCATCCACGATAACGCACCCAGACTCCTGATGGAACGACATCCTGAGGTTAAACCCTTTTTCTCTAGTATAGAAAAGCGAGACATTTTTGAACTGTTTGAGGTAGCAAGATGAGTGAAGTACTAACACCTCCTTTTACCGACAATGAGGCTGAGCAGCTCAACGACATAACTCTTTGCGCTCAAGCGGTCGATGGAAACATTGAGGCGCTTACGCAACTCGTCAAAAAGCACCAGCAGTGGATTTACAATGTTGCTCTGCGACTTGTTCTCAGCCCCAATGATGCCGAAGATTTAGCACAAGAAGCATGGGTTCGAATTGTGACGCGCTTAGCTCAATTTCAGGGTAAATCGGCATTTCGCACATGGGCATACCGAATTGTTGTTAATCTTTTCTTAGATAGCAAAAAGCGAACGCTTGAACAACGAATTACGTCTTTTTCTGATTATGGAAAGGATCTGGACAGCCTATCGTTGGAGCCGCTCAGTCTGCCTGCAGAACTCACACCCTATCGGGATTTAATCGTAGAGGATGCCAAGATCGGCTGTATGCTCGGCATGCTTCTTTGTCTCAATCGTGAACAGCGTGTTGTTTATGTATTAGGCGAAATTTTTGAGGCTCCAAGCTCTTTAGCTGCTGAAATTTTGGATGTTACACCAGCTGCATTTCGCAAGCGACTTGAACGAGCCCGTCGGGATTTGATCAGTTTTATGAATGAGAAATGTGGGCTGCTCAATAAAGCTAATCCTTGTCGGTGTCAGAAAAAAACTCAAGCGTTTATAAAAGCGGGTTGGGTTGATCCACAAAATCTGAAGTTTACGGCTGATCATGTAGCACGTCTTAAACAAGTTGCTCCGGTGCGATCGCAAACCCTATGTCAACTAACCGACCATGACTATGCAGATCTCTTTCGAGAACATCCTATTCTCGATGGGCCAGACTTTGCATCTCGGCTTAAAGACCTGATCTGCGACCCCCTACTAAGAAACACATTTGGTCTCAATTAAATAACCAACAAAATTACTAGACGTCTCAAGCAGAAGCTAGCAAGGCACTGCATAATCGACGTTTGAGTGGGCAACTGCATCCTGCACACTTGTATGGAATATGTCCATCGCTTCATTAAAGCACTTGACATGCAACTATTTAGTTGCATATTATTTGAATATGGATGCAGTGTTTAAAGCTCTTGCCGATCCGAGTCGGCGAGAGTTGCTTGACCAGTTATACAGGCACAATGGACAAACGTTAAGGGAGCTATGCGATCACCTTGATATGACGCGGCAAGCTGTCACAAAACATCTAAAGATGCTAGAGACAGCAAACCTGGTTGTCGTTGTCTGGCATGGTCGAGAAAAACTGCATTACCTCAACCCAGTACCGATTCAGGAAATTTATGATCGCTGGTTGAGTAAATATGAACGTCATCAACTAGACGCATTGAGCCAATTAAAGCAAAAACTCGAAGGGAACACCCAGGAGACATAACATGGACAAACCTACCTTCATTTATGTGACTTATATTGTTACCACGCTCGAACAACTCTGGGAAGAGCTAACCAGCGAATCATTCACCCAGCAATATTGGGAAGACGGGCAACTTCAGTCTGACTGGCAGGTGGGTTCATCCATACAACAAGTCAACCAAAATGGCGAGTCTGTTGATATTGGCGAAGTGTTGCAATCCGAGCCGCCGTATCGGCTTACCTATACCGTCCAAGTAACTGATACCACTGAAGCACAGCCGTCTCGTGTCCGCTTTGAGCTGGAGCAGTCCGGAGCCACTGTGAAGCTAACGCTAATTCACCATCGGCTTGATGCCCAAAGCTGCATGGCCATGGGTCACAGATGGACGGCTAGTCTGTCCTACCTCAAGCAACTACTGGAAACCAAAGAAGACCTACTAAGGTTGGTTGCTTGAAATTAGGTAGACAATGGGAGTTTGAATCGACTACCGATTAGGGTCATACCGAAAAATAACTTACCGATGTACGGGCGCACAGCCATGCGCCCCTAACGCGGATATGTTTGCAAAATAGGGATTTTTTCTATTGCCAATCCCTTACCGATTAATGATTATCCACTTCATTGGAGAAATTCACACCATGATTCCTACCGTAATTGAACAATCGGGTCGGGGGGAAAGAGCCTTCGACATTTACTCTCGCTTACTGCGAGAGCGAATTATTTTTCTGGCAGAAACGGTGGAGCCTGCAATGGCAAACCGAATCGTGGCGCAAATGCTGTTTCTGGAGGCAGAAGACCCTGAAAAAGATATTTACCTCTATATCAACTCGCCTGGTGGCGTGATCACTGCAGGGGTGGGCATTTATGACACGATAAACTATATTCGCCCGGATGTGTGCACGATCTGCTATGGCATTGCGGCCAGTATGGGAGCGTTTCTGCTTGGTGCAGGGGCAAAAGGCAAGCGTGGTAGTTTAGCCAGCTCGCGGATTATGATTCACCAGCCTTCCGGTGGAGCACAGGGGCAGGCAGTGGATATTGAGATTCAAGCGAAGGAAATTCTCTCTCAGAAACAACAACTAAATCAGCGGATGGCGGACTATACTGGACAATCGCTGGAGAAAATTGAGCAAGACACCGATCGTGATTTCTTTATGTCAGCCCAAGAAGCGATGACGTATGGCTTGATTGATCAGGTACTTGAGCGATCTTCTCTCCCGATTCATCCTGAACTAGCAGCCACCTGATAAGTATCTTTAGAATTGTTTCCTTGGGTACGGCAATGACTGAGCAGCATGGTAATCGATGAGATAATCACAAATCTGAATCTATCGATTTCGCCCATACACACAATGAGAAATATACATGGATACCCCACTAACAAACAGTTAAGCTAAAAGCTGGCGGGTGTAAACAATAGGCTCAATGTGCTGTCTTTGCTGGGTAGTTGCCGTTTTTAAACTTGTTGTCAGCCACTCCTAAGTACCCACAACCAGAGTTCTCACCATTAGAGACAACCATTTCCAGGAGAAACAATGGGTATAACAAATAAGAGCTTGACTTTAGAAACACGTGCCCTCATTGATGCCAACCTTGTTGAAGCCTATCGAGAGTTTGGACGGTGGCAGCGTTCAAGTCAGCTAGTTGAAAAAGACGGGATACTGCTGGTGGCCGGGACAACATCCTTCCCCTTACTTGTGAACTATGTTGTCCGGTTTGATTCTCAGATTTCCGCTTCAACGGTCATAGACGAAGCGAAACGCTTCTTCAACGAACTTGGGCGCGGTTTTTCGATTGTGAGCCGTGGGCAGGCCGACCGCGATCTTGAGGCAGCAGCGGCGGATGCCGGTATGGAACCGGTTGTCGCTGCCCCCTGGATGGTGTTAGATCACCAAGTTGCCGAACCCCAGCTTCCACCTAACGTGGAAATCAAACGAGTTACGGATGAGCACGGCATTCTCGATGCCCGACAGATCAATGCCGACGCGTTTGAATCATTAGACTTTCCTAGAACAGAAACCGAAGCTATTTTTGGGGTTCCGGCCCGACTGTTAACTCCAAATTTGAGGGTTTATGTGGCATATTTGGATGGGGAGCCTGTCTCGACTGCTATGCTCCTGCTGACCCCACAAATCGCCGGGGTTTATTGGGTGGGTACTAAACCCTCTGCCCGAGGACATGGTCTGGCAGCGGCCTGCTGCCGATTGGCTAGCAATGCTGGGTTTTCAGCAGGGGCAAAATGGGCTGTACTTCAGGCCAGCCCAATGGGGGAACCGGTTTATCAACAGATTGGATATCGAACCATGGATGATCAGTTCAAATGTTATCTAGCCGCCGCGTAAACTAAATCCGGCTCAAAACTTTGAGTTTTTCCTATGTGGAACGTACCGGCTTACTTTGTTAAATTCGAACGTGTCTGCATCTGTTGAACACGACCGTTACTCTGTCAAATTCCATGACTACATCTGTTGCTGACCATTATGCCAACCACCTTGCTCCAATCTACTCATGGATGGTCGGCGACTTCGAAGCTGCGTGCAAGCAAGCCGATAACTTCTACACCGATCTTGGCCTCGCCGATGGTGATGGCCGAATTGCCGCTGATCTCGGCTGCGGCCATGGTGTCCATGTCGTCCCGCTTGCTCGCCGTGGATATCATGTTTTTGCGTTCGACACGTCGGCCCACTTACTGAGTGAGCTTAAAGCAGTAGTCGATAATTTACCAATTAAGACGATAGCTGCCGATCTCACTAGGTTCACCGACCACCTTGAAACCGAAAGGGTGTCCCTCGTTGTCTGCATGGGGGACACTCTGCCCCATCTTCCCTCTATCGATGCCGTTAATGCATTGATTCGTGACGCCGCTCTCAAGCTCGTGCCAGATGGATTGCTGATTTTTTCATTTCGTGATTACTCAACCCATGAATTAACTGGCACAGACCGGTTTATTCCTGTCCGATCTGACGACCATCGAATTCACACATGCTTTCTCGAGTATCGTCCTGATAGTGTTATTGTCCATGATATTGTTCACTCATTTATTGATTCATCATGGCAAACGTCCGTCAGCGCCTACTCAAAGCTACGCTTGCGCCCTGATAGCGTGATCGCAACCGCTGAGTCGCATGGGTTCTCACTTATGCACAGAACTGCAATTCGCGGCATGGTGTATTTAGCTTTCAAACTCTCGACAAACGCGATCGCGGGATAACTGTGCGATGCACGTTTTCAAAGTAGTAGGTTTGGCAAACATGCTTTAGAGTTAGTAATTGAATACGTGAAAACACGTCCATAAGCAAAGGTCTTATTGACAAACTATGTTCCTGGTGAAGGAAGCCGTGAATGAATTTGTAGCATGCCAGATTAAGTTGTAAAGGTTGTCTGCAGAACAGCGACAGACTATCCTCAACTATTAATGCTCAAGCAAAACATGCCGCTGTACCGATTCTCTGTAGAATATAAAAACCTCAGTGTCGTTAACGTGAGCAAAGGTCTGTTACGACACTGAGTGTTCGTTATACCTCATAGGCATGGCATGAAAACAATTGGTTTGTTAGGCGGCATGAGCTGGGAAAGTACAGTTACTTACTATCGTGCTATTAACGAAGGTGTTAAAAATGCCCTAGGTGGTTTGCATTCTGCCAAAATTGCCATGTACAGCGTAGATTTTGAACCCATCGAAAAACTGCAGCATGCGGGTAATTGGGACGATATGGCAACAATACTCTCAGATGCTGCATTGGGTATACAGGCAGCCGGAGCTGATTTTTTGCTGATCGGCACCAACGCCATGCATAAAGTTGCCCCTCAGATAGAGGCCGCCATTGATATTCCGTTACTACACATTGCAGATGCGATCGCACAGGCTTTAATCGAGCAACAGATTCACACGGTTGGTCTGTTAGGAACCGCATTCACAATGGAACAAGACTTTTATAGCGGTCGCTTAAATCAAAAGTATGGTCTTAACGTGTTAATTCCTGACGAGCATGATCGAAAACTTGTTCATCAGGTTATTTACGAAGAACTTTGTTTAGGCACAGTAGCAGACGCGTCTAAAACAGAATACCTCCGCATCATCCAGGCTCTCTCAGAGCGAGGGGCTGAAGGAATCATTCTAGGCTGCACCGAAATAGGAATGCTAATTAAGCAAACAGACACTGACGTCAAGCTGTTTGACAGCACTGTTGTTCATGCGGCAAAAGCTGTTGACTATGCTCTAGAAAAATAGGCATGTTATCTAAAGAGCTAAAGCCGGCTGATTGCCACAGTTTGAGATCGCACGTATCTTGCCAGCCCATGATTAGTAACTATGCAACCCAAAACCCTAATACCAGCGATGTCGTCGTTAGGGTTAAACGAAGCTCAAAGAATGTTAGCTTATGAGCAAAATTCAAACTGGTTTAAATTGACGGTCTTAAATAGCCACTTATCGTATTATCTAGCCTTGAGAATCCTGTTTTCACAATTCAAAATCGACAAAAATAACTCTTTAAGGAATTGTGATCGCCACAGAGAAATGAGATATCTATGTATGTTCATACTAAAAATGGTTGTCTAGACAACACTCGCAAGCGTCAGGGTGTAAAAGTTGCTACATAGGCTTGTTTCAGGCTCTAACCATAGATTCAAAACAATGGTCAAGAGTATCTTTATCAATCATTCTGACCAGGCTATAAACAGCTAAAAAACGTACAGACATCCTTAAATCTTGACTACCTTTCTCTCAGGCAAAGCGTTTGAGAAATTCTTAAAAAAACACTAAGCACATAAATGTATTGGCAGGCACAAACATACGTTTCTCGAAGAGGTTACTTTGATAAAAAGTAGCTAAAATTGAGAAGAAGAACGCTTTAGAGGTTGTAAAACAGGATTAACAAAAGGCTATTAGGTCAGATCCTTCTTACGGATCGACCGATGCCGTGTGTCATAACAATAGGTGAGACTGTTCTAGTACTGGACTATTGGTTTAAGCTCAACAATATCCAATTGTTAAAAAGCCACAAAGATTTAAGCCCCCGCTAGGATATTTAGGAGTAAGTAATTACAGTTGCTTTTTAGTTAGTAAGATTCTTCAAAACTTCTATAGCAGGACTTTGTAACTGGTCCAGCCGCAAGTTGAGAACCGATTTTTGTACGTTATTCAGGGAAATATCAAACTATGGTTCAAGCCCCTATTCAGCCAACAGTTTCCTCGTCCTCCACGCTAACAGAAGATGAACTGTACAAAATAGATGCTTATTGGCGAGCCTGTAATTATCTCGCCGTTGGCATGATTTATCTGCGTGACAATCCCCTACTTAGAGAGCCCATCCAGGCAGAGCAGGTCAAGTATCGCCTGTTAGGGCACTGGGGAGCCTCACCCGCGTTGAGTTTTACCTATATTCACTGTAACCGGCTGATTAAAAAGTACGATCTAGATATGATCTTTGTAGCCGGTCCCGGTCACGGAGCACCTGGTGTCTTAGGTCCGGTTTATTTAGAAGGGACTTATTCCGAGATTTACCCCGATAAAAGTGAAGACGCTGAAGGGATGCAGCGTTTCTTTAAGCAGTTTTCGTTCCCTGGTTTTATTGGCAGTCACGTCACCCCTGAGACACCGGGATCAGTGCATGAAGGGGGAGAGCTGGGCTACAGTGTTTCCCACGCCTATGGTGCCGTCCTGGATAATCCAGACCTGATTGTCACCTGTGTTGTCGGTGATGGCGAAGCTGAAACAGGTCCACTGGCAACAGCCTGGCATTCAAACAAATTTATTAACCCAGCTCGGGATGGTGCCGTACTGCCAGTCCTAAACCTCAATGGTTACAAGATTGCTAACCCAACAATCCTGGCGCGTATCTCCCATGAAGAACTGGAATATTTGTTTAGAGGGTATGGCTACACTCCCTACTTTGTAGAGGGCAAAGATCCCGCTGAGCTACATCAAAAGATGGCCTCGGTAATGGAAGAATGTGTGCTGAAAATTAAAGAGATTCAGCGAGAGGCCAGAGTATCGGGCAAAATTGAACGTCCTCGCTGGCCCCTGATCGTTCTGCGCACACCCAAAGGATGGACGGGGCCGGCTGAGGTTGATGGTAAAAAAGTTGAAGACTTTTGGCGATCGCACCAAGTGCCCATGGGAGGAATGCATGAAAATGCCGACCATCTGCGCAAGCTAGAAGAGTGGATGCGCACCTACAAACCAGAGGAACTCTTTGATGAGAACGGTACACTGATCCCTGAACTGAAAGAACTCGCCCCGACCGGTAATCGCCGGATGAGTGCCAATCCTCATGCTAACGGCGGATTGTTGCGTAAGGCATTAAAAATGCCTGATTTTCGCAACTATGCGATTCAGATGGAGCAACCTGGCACCGTAGAGTTTGAAAACACTAAGGCATTGGGCTTGTTGATGAGAGACAGCATGCGGGATAACCCCAATAACTTCCGTCTAATGGGGCCAGATGAAACCGCATCGAATCGCCTGCAGGATGTCTACGAGGTGACCAAAAAAGTTTGGATGGCCGACATCTATCCTGAGGATGAAGGCGGCACTCAGCTGTCGCGCGACGGCCGAGTGATGGAGATGCTGAGTGAGCATACGTTACAGGGCTGGCTAGAGGCATATCTGCTGACCGGGCGTCATGGTCTTTTCCATACCTATGAAGCTTTCGCCCACGTGGTGGACTCCATGTTTAACCAGCATGCTAAGTGGTTAGATATTTGTCGTAACCATGTCCCCTGGCGACGTTCGGTATCATCTTTGAATATCTTGCTATCGTCCCTAGTGTGGCGTCAGGATCACAACGGATTTAGCCACCAAGATCCCGGCTATATCGACCTGGTTACCAACAAAAGTCCCGATGTCGTCAGACTCTATTTTCCACCAGACGCCAACTGTGTTTTGTCGGTTGCTGACCACTGTTTCCGTAGTACAGACTACATTAACGTTATCGTCTCAGACAAACAGAAGCATTTGCAGTATCTGACAATGGATGAGGCGGTTGCCCACTGTACTAAGGGTCTTGGCATTTGGGGCTGGGCCAGCAATGATGACTGCGGTACTGAACCCGATGAGCCGGATGTTGTTATGGCCTGCTGTGGCGATATCCCAACAATGGAATCCCTGGCAGCAACAGCTATACTGCGCGAAGAGTTTCCTGAACTCAAGGTTCGATTTATCAACGTAGTCGATCTGTTTAAGCTGGTATCAGAGGGAGAACACCCCCATGGACTATCGGATTGGGATTTCAATTCCCTATTTACCCCCGATAAGCCGATTATCTTTAACTTCCACGGCTATCCCTGGCTGATTCACAAGATGGTGTACCGTCGTTCTAAGCAAGAGCGTATCCACGTACGTGGCTATAAGGAAGAGGGAAACATTAACACACCTCTAGAATTGGCAATTAATAATCAAATTGACCGATTTAATCTGGTTATTGATGTCATCAATCGTGTACCTAAGCTGGGATCGGCAGCCGCACATGTGAAAGAACGCATGAAGAACAAACTGATTGAATGTCTGACCTATGCCCATGAGCATGGTAAAGATCAAGATGAGATTGTTCAGTGGACATGGCCCTACACAAGTGACTGTTAATTAGCCGTCGCGAGCAATCAAAAATCTCCTCCCATGGGAGGAGATTTTTGATTGAGTAGATTTTTGCTAGCAGACGGTAACGCAAGTTTAAAGAAGGTGGTAGGTAGCAGCGCCTCCTAGTGCGTTTACTTTACTAGATTGGAGACATCCCCATGACAGCTCAAGATATAGCCCCCCTGCAGGCGATGCAGATAGAGGATGATCGCACAGGTCTTAGCATCGAAACTCTGCGCCGGGCCATGGCAGATAACCTGTTCTATGTTCAGGGTAAAGTTCCTGGCATTGCCACTAAAAATGACTATTACATGGCGCTGGCATATACGGTACGGGATCGTCTATTACAGCGATGGTTGGCCACTCGTGAAACCTATGACCAAAGCGATGTGCGGATAGTGTGCTATCTGTCGGCGGAGTTTTTGCTGGGCCCTCACTTGGGTAACAATCTAGTTAATCTCAACATTTATGACCCTGTACAGAAAGCCGTAGAAGCCTCTGGCTTAGATCTGGATGAGTTGATTGCTCAAGAAGAAGAACCCGGTCTGGGCAATGGTGGTCTGGGTCGTTTGGCCGCTTGCTATATGGAATCGTTAGCAAGTTTGGAAATTCCTGCCATTGGCTACGGCATTCGCTATGAGTTTGGCATTTTTGACCAGGAAATTCATGACGGCTGGCAGGTAGAGATTACTGACAAATGGCTACAGTACGGTAATCCCTGGGAAATTTTGCGGGCCGACAGGGCCGTTGAGGTAAAATTTGGCGGTCATACCGAGTTTTATACCGCCGACACAGGTGAACAGCGAGTGCGCTGGATGCCCAGCTATGCCCTTAAGGGGATTCCTTACGACACGCCTATTTTGGGGTATCGAGTTAACACCGCCAATACCCTACGACTGTGGAAAGCAGAAGCAAGTGAGTCCTTTGATTTTCAGCGGTTTAACCAGGGCGACTATTACGGTGCTGTAGATGATAAGACAGCGGCAGAAAACCTAACTAAGGTGCTCTACCCTAACGATGAACAGATCCAGGGTAAGGAACTGCGGCTACAGCAACAGTACTTTTTTGTATCCTGTTCACTCCAGGATATGATTCGCATTCACCTAGCCGAGGGCAACAGCCTGACAACATTTCATGAGAAATTTACGGCCCAGCTGAATGACACTCACCCGGCTGTGGGTGTGGCAGAGCTAATGCGGCTACTGGTGGATGAACATTGTCTGGACTGGGATACCGCCTGGGATATCACTCAAAAAACATTTGCCTATACCAACCATACGTTGTTACCCGAAGCCCTTGAGAAGTGGCCGCTGGATTTATTTGGCCGCTTGTTGCCGCGCCATCTAGACATTATCTATGAGATTAACTGGCGATTTTTAGACCAGGTACAACAGCAGTTTCCCAACAATGACAGTAAGCTAGCCGCCCTATCGCTAATTGATGAATCGGGAGAGCGCTACGTGCGGATGGCAAACCTGGCCTCGGTGGGTAGCTATGCCATTAACGGTGTCGCCGCACTCCACAGTGAGCTGGTTAAAAGCAGTATTCTTCAAGAATTTCACGAACTCTGGCCCAATAAGATTACCAATATCACCAATGGAGTAACTCCCCGCCGTTGGATGGTGTTGAGTAACCCACGCCTGGCAGAGCTGATTACTAGCAAGATTGGCAACGGCTGGGTCAAAAATCTTGAGCAGCTGCAGCAGCTAGAGAGTTTTGTTGACAATTCTGATTTTTGTGCGGCTTGGCAGCAGGTAAAGCTGGCCAATAAGCAGCGTTTAGCTCAGCGAATTGTGAGATTTACAGGGATTGAGGTCGATCCCACATCAATGTTTGACATTCAGGTCAAACGCATCCATGAGTATAAACGTCAGCATTTGAATGTGCTACACATTATTACACTCTACAATCGCCTTAAGGAAAACCCTGGTCAGACCATTGTCCCGCGCACATTTATATTTGGCGGGAAAGCGGCCCCAGGTTACTTTATGGCTAAGCTGATGATCAAGTTAATCACGTCTGTGGGTGACGTGGTCAACAATGATCCAGATGTTGCGGGTCGTCTAAAGGTGGTATTTTTGCCCGACTACAATGTGACCAACAGTCAGCCCGTTTACCCAGCAGCCGATCTATCAGAACAAATTTCGACAGCGGGTAAAGAAGCGGCTGGCACA
>JBHJIV010000270.1:0-10131 GCA_050043105.1 Leptolyngbyaceae cyanobacterium
TCGGGCTGATTGTCGGGCTAAGAAAAGGGCTAAATCGCATTGCACTGACAGAAAAAGAAATACCAAATCAAGGAATCAGAAAAAGCATTCAAAATGCACTTCTTTTAGGGCTGATTGTCGGGCTAATTTTATGGCTAATTGGCGGGCTGTATGTCGGGCTGAGTAGCGGGCTGATTGTCGGGCTGGGTAGCGGATTAGATACAGCTATTCAACATCTCATCCTGAGAATCTTCCTCACAAAAAACGGAAGTACCACCTGGAACTACGCCCGGTTCCTCGACCATGCCGTTAAACACCTATTCATCCAAAGAACCGGTGGTCGTTATCGCTTTGTGCATGAGCTGCTACGCAAACACTTTGCAGCCATGCCTCTGGAGAATAGTTGACGCGGGCTAGTGGGTTGATAAGTTAAAAAGGTATTGCTGATTGGTTAGGTGCATGGAGCTAGGACATGAAAGCCGCTGAGGTGCTGCGACTAATCGTATTTGTATTGTGCTGTCTGGACTGTGTGATGGAATCGATGCAGTACGCGGTAGAACACAAAGAAAAGCTTGGCAATAAAGGGCTTAAAGAGGTGGCTCTAGAGAAAGCAATGTTTAAAGTCTCAGTGAGGTTGGATCGCACTGCCCTCATCACCAACGCTGTCACCGGCAAAAACGATATGCGTGGCATCAAACGCCCACAGTTCAATCAATTGGAGGCAGTTTGATGTACGTAGAAGAATTTAACTCCGGTCGATGGATTCAGCAGTATCAATACAAAAGTTTCGCTCCCACCTTAATCAACCAAGAATGGCAGTGGAGTGATCCGCAAGTTAACACATTGCTAGAGCAAGCCTCGCGTGCCCTTGCAGAATTGAGCGCTTTTTCCCAAATCGTACCAGATGTGGATCTATTCATCCGCATGCATATTATCAAAGAAGCTAATACCTCTAGCCGCATCGAGGGCACTCAGACCCAAATGGACGAGGCTGTGATGAAAAAGGAGCAAATTGCTCCGGAAAAGCGAGACGATTGGCAAGAGGTGCAGAATTACATTGAGGCCCTAAATTCTGCCATTGATGAGCTTGCACGGTTACCACTCTCTAATCGTTTGCTAAAACAAATCCACGCTACTCTGATGCAAGGTGTTCGAGGCGAACATAAGCAACCAGGGGAGTTCCGCAGTTCTCAAAACTGGATTGGTGGATCAAATCTCAGCTATGCTGTTTTTATCCCCCCTCATTATCAAGAGATTGGTGATCTTATGAGCGACCTTGAAAAGTTTTTGCACAATACCAACATCCAGGTACCTGATTTAATCCGCATTGCCCTGAGTCATTATCAGTTCGAAACTATCCATCCTTTTCTTGATGGCAACGGACGAATTGGTCGATTACTCATAACACTGTATCTGGTTGACAAAGGCTTACTCAACAAGCCAGCTCTTTACTTGTCCGATTTCTTTGAGCGTCATCGAGGTGCGTATTACGATGCTTTAACTGTGGTTCGTAGCTCAAACGATCTGATGCACTGGGTTAAATTTTTCTTAACCGCTGTGGTAGAAACTGCAACCAAGGGAAAGCAAACCTTTATCGAGATCATGCAACTCCGCAATGAAGTCGAAAATACAATTTTGACTTTTGGAAAACGCGCTGAAAACGCGAAAAAGCTACTGCTATACCTTTATCAACGTCCAGTTATTAGCGTGAATGAAACGGCTGAGATGCTGGCCCTAAGCCACCAAAGCGCCTCAATCCTGATCAGAAAATTAGAGGAGCATAATATTCTGAGCGAAACGACAGGCTATCAACGAAACCGCCTTTATGTTTTCTTGCGTTACTTCAACTTATTCATGGAATAGCCTCGTTGCCTTACACGCAAAAACCATATGTAACTTTAAGTGCATTAAAGTTACATATGACTATTTCGAAGTACTAAAAATTGACTCTCTTACATATGGAAAGTGTATGTAAGTTTACGGACCTTAAGTTTACATATGAGTAAGGCCTATTCATTTCAGTAACTAAGATGGTTGCCTCCTATGTGGCGTCTGTTGACTCTGCCGCTTTGCGAGCGCACAAATCATTTCAGCGATTTAGCGGAGCAGATTAGCCAAGGTTCCAATCAAAAACAGTTGGTAACGCCCCAGTCTTTACATACATCTGAAAATCCGATCTCACCCGATAACACAGCTTTCTCAGAGTGATTAGTTGTTGAGCTGCAAGATAGACTTTATTTTCCCCCGCAAAGAGGGGAAGAAGAGTCGACGCTTTATCCCTCTTGCTCTTTTATCATATCTGCCGTATACAACGGATGGCATCAGTATGAGCACACTGTGCTTTGATATCTTTTCCCTGTATACTACGGATATATCTATACTTTAAGGTTATGGCTAATAAAAACCCTATTCAAACAGATGCTTTCAAAGCTCAACAATTGCCGAAATATGGTGATCAGGCTCTAGGTAAGCCTATTTGCACGCGATATCTGGCTGATATTGACGCAATCCTTAGAGCCCTTCCGAATCGTCAGGAGTTTATTAGAGAGGCTGTGATGACTGCGTTAATTGAACAAGGCTTACTGGATACGCCTGCTGAGCAATAAGCAATCACACCTACCTACTGAAGATTCGACAAACGTGAGCCTTTAGCAGGTGCTAACTCACTTCAATGCATCCACTCAATTGCGATCGCAAAACTGGCTAGAATGCTTTACGTGTATTCAGCCGTTTTTGCCTGACATCGTGATCGAACTATCCGAATTACCTAAGGACTATCAGCGCTATATTCTCGATGACGACCATCAGCCGGTCGTCTGTGAGGATGAAATCGTATGGCGGGAATTCATGAGCAAGCCTGAGAATGTTTTAGTTGCTCAAGACTCAATCGGCAAATACACAGTCGTTACCGTGTTTCTTGGGTTTAATCGCTTTAATGTGGAGCAACCCGTATTTTTTCAAACCACTGTGTTTGGGGCAGACGAGCACTCACATAGGGATGCCGCTACATGGGAGCAGGCAGAAGATAATCACCGGGGTAATGTCAAGGTCACAAAAATGATGGCTGATTATCAGGCGGATCTTGCGGCTGGTAAGAAACGCAAGTCATTTAAGCCTATTGAATGCAAAGTTCTTTATGATGAGCTTCATTTTGTTTTGGAATCAGAGAAAGCTGCAATAGAAGCTCTCCCGGTAAATAAACGTCGCTGGGAGCGGAGAGGTAATGTAATCGTGTTTATTGTTGGTGAACGGGGGAAGGCCCCCGATAATTAATCCTATAGTTCAGTTACAGCAACTGTTGCACCATTTCTAAGCTTTCGCAAAGTTGTAAAACGGACAATTGAGCCGATGTAAGCTTGTGCAACTGCGTTGCTTGAAAAGACAGCGAGAAACCCATCATCATCCACAGTGAGTGACTCAGGATTGAACCCTTGAGCAATGGTTAACGCAGCTTGCAATTCTTCAGTCATGTTCGGAACTCCTTAGAGAGGTGAGTAACGGTTTTCTCTCTTATGTTCCTATTATATCCATTGTATACGACGGATAGCATCCGTATCTCAAGGTTTTATTTTAGTATCATTTCCCTGTATACCACGGATATACATATGCCTTTAGGTTATAGCTGATAAACTCCCATTCAACCGTTAGTCAACTATCCCTCTCAGCAACATCTCGCATAATCTTCAACCAGCGTGCGGCTACTTCCTGTTTAGTCGGTCGGTACTCTTCAAGAGCCTGTTTGATTTCATCCAGAGTTGGCACGTACCCAACTGGCCAGCGTGACGCGATTGGTGATCGCTTCCATTGCAAGGTTCCATTCAGTGCGCTGATTTGCTTGCCTTCATCCGTTTTCGGGCCTGTGCTCTTTTTCCAGGGTTTCCAATCCTGGATCAATCGTGCTTGCCGTTCACGCTGCTCCTTAGTCCACCGTCGTCGTGCCATGATTCATCACCGTTTGTGTATCGCTATATGCTGGGTAAGCCTTTAGTTTTCAAGGGGTCTAGATAGTTCTAATAGTTCGTACTAACCCGGATACCACCCTCTGATTAAAAGGTACTTAGGTCTGTATAAATAGGGTGGTCTAACCCTTAAACCGCGTAGTTCTTAAATTTTTACTCCAAAAAATCGGGTGAAAATTTACCCTAAAAAATCGTTAAACTCAATTTATTCTTAATTCAATTAAGTCTCTGAATTAATGAGTTTCTGTGAGTTTAGATAACCTCAAAGGTGCGTATTTCTCAGATTTTTCTTTCAAAAATTCACTCAATTATTTTTTCAAATTTTTTCTAACTTGAAAATCCCTTTGAAACTTGCTCTGCTGCTTTACCCATAGGGGTCTCAGGATGCCAGAGTTCATCTGTGAACGCTAAAGGTATAAGGCTTGCTTCCATATCAGCTTCAGCTAAAGTTCTACCGCGTTTCAAAGCAAGTTTTTTAGCAAGTTTCTGAGTTCGTTTTAATGCGATCCGGTGTGCTTTCTGGTTAGCACGTCGCTGTTTCCTATTCATAGCAAAAACTGACTAATAGTTCGCCTGTATTATAGCGATTAATCAACCGGGAGAAGGGTTAACGGGTGGCACACAATATGCGATCGCAAGTTTCATCGACCGAGGCTCCCTAAGGGTCGCTCGATATCAACCGAGAGGGAGTCGCAATCCCTTATCCCGATTACCACGCTCCTAAGGTCGCTCTGAGGTTTCTAGCGGTAGTGACCAGATAATGCAAATGGGATTTTACGGTTTCTGGATAGGCACTGCCGGTAGAAACCCTATTGGATATCTAAGAACTATCAACCGAGGGTCGTTAATTTGTTGAGTGCTGTTGAGTAGCTGTTGAGTAGCTACTCAACACTTAAAACTATTGATATATAAGGATTACGTAGATATAGGTATATATTGTTGAGTTGTTGAGTGATTTTTACTTTCTTCTATCACTCAGTAGTAGATTTTTAAGCCAATTTTAAGCCAGTCATTAACGACTAATTCTGTGTTGCTCTGAGAGATTAGCTTTCAGCAATTCAACACGTTGCATTTTCTGTAACTCACCCTAATGTTGTTGTATCTCTTTCTATGCTGGATATAGCAATTAAAAGGAAAGCAGCGATGGCTACACGGCTTTGGTTATTAGGATTGAGTGCAGTGGCAATGGTGGGGCTAACCCATCAAGCTGAGGCAAATTTCCTCTCTGATGCCTCCGATGGGTCAACTGAGTCAGCGATGCTTCAGGAAGACGCGCCGCGCGTTGTTCGCAGACAGGCGTTTGAAGACTATCGTCAGGTGATTGAGCAGACCCGATCGATGATTTATGACCAGAGTAGTCAGACGCTCGCTGATCGCTGGGGTTTAGATATCCTCGATGTCACCTGGGAAGATACTGGCCGTTATGACAATTCGGCGGTTGGTCCCAATATCAGTGATATGACAATTCAGATTCAACAACAAAATCCTGATACGGGTGAACATTCGCTGCATCTGATGCCCGTAATCAGGTATCCAAACTTTGCCGATCTCACAGGTGATGTTCCTATTGATCAGTTTTATGTTCTCACGGGCAATGAAAAAGGTAACGATCTAGCGCGAGTGTCGCTTAAAGATGTCCTGAGCGACTTGCGTAGCTATTTAACAGCACCTGAATCTTGGGAGGGATCTGAACAATCTTTGCTGGCTGAGCGTGATAGTCATGTTTTGGTGGGTGCTCAGGCTGCATTCTTACCCATTCCCCGAGATGGTGAGGCTACGTTCAATCCGGTTCTTTTTAACTATCAATCTTATTCAGGTGATCCGGCAGTACTGACGTTGCTAGTGACTCGCGAAGGTACTAGTGCAACTATTATTGATAACCAACGCGATGGGTTTGCGGCTGGCCAGACATGGGGGCAGCGGTTATTTTTCAACCAGAATGGTGAGCGTGCTAGCCTGACCGGGCAGCGACTGAGTGATTTTCAAGTTCCGTCCGGGGATAGTGGTGAAACACCGTCGCCTGGTGAGCAACCGACAGATGGTGAAAAAGCCGGACTGAATATGGTTATGCTAATTCAGGTCCCGCTTAAGCAGAAACAGCCGTTTTTACCTGCTGCCCCAATGGCCGATGCTGCTGTACTTGAGTCAGAAGCATTGGAGATGGTTCAGCGTGGTAGTGATGTGGAAGCGGCTGTGATTGGCCATGGTGAAGTGGAAGGTCCGTTTACCGAAATTGACAACCTTGATATCGAGCGAGATCCTGATTTTCCCATTCGTGTCACTGTGCAGTTTTATAAAGCCACAAGTAACGGTGTGGTCTCTGCCGATGATATGCGTGAAATTCATGAGCAGATTCAAAAAGTTTATGACGATGCTGACTATGTTGGTAGCCTTGTGCTAGACGGTCGTCAGGGCCGACCGACTGAGTATGAGGGTGAGCACACTCAGCCAGATGAGTGGTGGGAGAAGTTTTGGGAGCACTCCCGTGAACGACTAGATATGAGCGAAGAAGACGTGAGAGAGCTGTGGGAAAGGTTACGAGAGGAGTAAGGGAAAGGGTTGCCAAAAATTAGATCTGGAGAGGCGTTCCATGGAACGCCTGTACATCAATTCAAAATTTCTTCTACCTCTGTTCGGTCAACCCGACCAATTTTTATGGACGCTCTCAGTTTTCCTTTTGTAAGCTAGGACCATTAGACCTACAACTCGATCGAGCCATGTCTGCTATTGTGCCTCCCCAGCAAGTTCAAAATCGTAAAATTGCGAGCTATTTGTTGTGGTCTGGGGCTTTTTTAGGAGTGTTTGGTCTACACCGGCTCTATAACGGCAAAATTGTGTCCGGTGTTATCTGGATGTGCACGTTAGGTTTTTTGGGTGTTGGGCAGCTGGTTGATCTGTTTCTTATTTCTGACATGGCTGAAAATCGCCAACGTCAGCTGTTGAGCGACCATCCTTCAAATTTTGATCCGCAGTCTGCCGTCGCTGCCGAAGTTAATCAAGAGACGCTACCGGTTAAGCTACTGCGGCTGGCTCAGCTGCATGGTGGTCAGATTACGGTTACCCAGGCTGTGATGGAAACTGGCAAGTCGTTTGAAACGATTGAAGCGGAACTTAAGTCGATGGTGAAGTCTGGCTATGCGGATGTGACCAATCGCCCTGGTTCTGGTGTGGTGGTGTATGAGTTTCCTGAGCTGATGTAGTCGCAACAGCATATCCTGCAAACTTTATTTACTTCACAATGGCCGGGCAGATATGACACCTGCCCGGTTGTTTTGTCCTTGTTTATGGGCGCATAACCCTTACTGGCCTAGAAACAGCCCTTTTACCCAGTCTTTGCCCTGGTCAACCACCTCAGCGCCCAAGAAGACAATGCTTCCTACTAGACCAACGGCCAGAGTGCAAATGGTCAGCCCGGCTAAACTAATGGCTCCGTCATCATCTAATGGTCCAAACCCAGTGACAAAGATGCCGATGGCGGGCAGCGTATTGGTCCCTGGGATGGGAATCAGCATGCAGGTGGACATGAGTGCGATCGCAATTCCCAACACCAGTCGCCCCACCGGGCTTGTGCAAATAATTGAGAGTCTAGGGCGCGATACCGCTTCAATCTTTTGCAGCCAGGGTAGCCCTTTAGTAATAAACCCAGCTACTTTAGTGCGCTCAAACCCTTTACTCATCCATCCCTTGGGTAGCCATGGCTTTTCGCGGCCAATCATGAGCTGCACCGCCAGCAGCAACATGACAATTCCAAAGGGAATAGAATAACCGGGGGCCGGTACCGGCAGTGCTGAGGGGAGTGATAAAAGCACAAATAAAAAGCCAAACGTGCGTTCCCCACCGAGGGTTAGCAATTCATTTAGCGTCACATTGCGACCTGCCGTAGCAACCTCAGCTGCAGCGCTTTCATGAGCCGTAGGCGTCAGAGACGGCGCGTCTAAAAAATAACGCTGAAGCTCAGCGGATAGTTTAGCCATAGTCAATAAATTTAGAAGTTACTTATATAGAATTTCGCCAGATGTACCGCAGGTCTGGGGGAGTTATGAATTTTAAGTTTTGAATTATGAGGTGCTACCCCTAATCTGCTTGTAGAGATATTCTCTACAGCTAACAACGAAGCATTAAAAACTGAGAATTCATAACTAAGAACGCAAAGGTTACCAACTCAGCCCATCGACTGAGCCAGCTAGCCTCAGGTTCCATTGATCCTTTGCCAGCTTAGCCGTATTTGAATCTGCTGGGTAGGTCCACGCTAGATCCTAGTTAGTTTGCCGGACTTGATTGCAAAATTGTTGGGCCGCTTGAATGGCTTGCGATCGCAAATCGACGATGGGTTTAGCAAAAGCAGGTTGCCAGTCCGATAAACCCCATAGATCAGACGTTACTAACACCTGACCATCACAGTGGGGACCAGCACCAATCCCAATAGTCGGAATACCCAGCGTTTGAGTGATTAGTTTGGCCAAATCATCAGGAATATGTTCCAACACAATCGCAAATGCCCCAGCCCGCTCCAATGCTTGAGCTTCATGCAAAATGCGTTCGGCATCATCATCAGTTTTACCCTGTTTTCGAAAGCCACCAAACTGATGTACCGACTGGGGAGTTAGCCCCACATGCCCCATCACAGGAATACCAATCTGAGTCAGACGCGATACCGTCGCCACCATAGCCGGATGCCCCCCTTCTAACTTCACCCCTTGGGTTCCGGTTTCTTTCATAACCTTCCCAGAGGCAAGTAGTGCCTGTTCTGGACTCACCTGATAACTCAAAAACGGCAGATCCACCACCATAAAAGCGTTGGATAGCCCACGGCGAACAGCTTTAGCATGATGAATGATCTCGTCTAACGTCAGAGGCAGTGTTGTGTCATACCCCAACACCGGCATTGCCAGCGAATCGCCTACCAACGCAATATCCACACCAGCTGCATCCACCAGCTGGGCAGAGAGATAATCCCAGACAGTGAGGGCGGCTATGGCCCGCCCCTCCTGCTTCCAACGATCTATCTGAGAAACCGTTATGGTCATGGCTGATCACCGTAGTCATGTATTAGCGGCGGATGGCTAAACCATCTCTCCTACTATAATTAGGCCACAACTAGACCATTTCGGGGACAACAGAATTTCCTTTGAAAGAAATGAAAATCTCAGTCAAAGTTTTGTCAGGACTCATAAATGTGTTATTCAACGCCCCCTAATCGGTCAATGCGGTGTGATTTGTAAACATCTCGGGGGCATTCGCTCTGCCCGTTGTTAAACTCACCCAGGCGAGTCCTTCTGTTGTGCCAACCCAGAGCTTATCGCTGACATTAGTTGCCAACGAAAGAATATGCCCTGATGGCAAATTTGGCACCTGACTGACAATCGCACCATTGTAAGGATTGAGTTTAAACAACCCATTTTCGGTACCCGCCCATAGGCTTTGAGTTTCATCAAAGGCTATATCGGTGACGCTTTTACCTTCCATTTGGGTTACAGAGCGCAGCAATGCCCCTGTCGCTGCATCAAAAACAAACAATCCTTGAGATGTGCCAGCCCATATTTGCCCCTGAGGGCCAGTGGTTACGGTTTGAACAGAGCGACCTGGAATATTAGAGGCTCGATCAATCACAAAGGCGGATGCCGTATCTACACGGACTAGCCCTGTTAAGGTCCCTACCCATAGCTGCCCGTCTTGATCCACTGTCAACGCATTGGCACTAGTACCTGGCAGTTCTTGAACAGTAGTCATCAACAGGCCTCGATCAGGGCTAACCATGGCTAACCCCTGATCGGTCCCAACCCATAAAAAACCACGACCGTCGAGTGCCATATCCAACACTCGATTGGACGGCAGTCGAAAATTTTGGGCGGTAATTTGATTGATCCGAGGATCTACTCTAACCAGCCCACTATAGGTGCCTAACCAAATCCGACCGACGAGGTCCTGGGCCATGGCATCAATAAATCTGTTGGGCACATTGACCCGAGACTGTACAACACCCGTGGCTGGGTTAATACGAGCGAGTCCTCGATGAGACCCCACCCACAGGCTGCCGGTGTAGTCTGCCTCCAGAGCCCCGACTTGAAAAGTATTTGCGAGCGGGCTGGTCTGATTGGGGCGCTCAGACGGCAGTAGAACAACCCTAGGTGTCGGATCTGTATAGATGGGAGTGCTGTATGATTCTAGAGCATTAACCGGAGGTGAGGCTGTC
>JBHJIV010000271.1:0-2307 GCA_050043105.1 Leptolyngbyaceae cyanobacterium
CAGACTCTTCCCAACCCATGACACCTGCGAGGGCTACTGGCACATCGTAGGCCGTTATGGTGAGGGTTTGTTCTTTAAGGGTACGGTCCTGTCCATCAAGAGTTTTAAGGGTTTCCCCTGGTTTGGCAAAGCGTACACTAACGGTCGTGTCAGCCCCCCCCTGGCAGAGTCGATCGAGATCAAACGCATGGAGAGGCTGGCCCCATTCCAGCAAGACATAATTGGTGATATCCACCACGTTATTGATAGAGCGTGAGCCTGAGGCTTCAAGACGCTGTTTTAGCCAGGTGGGGGAGGGGCCGATGTTGACCTGTTCTAGTACGGTGCCGATGTAAATCGGACAGCCTTTTGGGTCTGAGAGCGCGATCGCAACCTTGTTTTCTACACTTGTCGGTACAGCGACCTCTCGAATCGGAAGCGTCAGCTCTGCTCCTGTGATAGCGGCTACTTCACGGGCAATACCTACCATGCTCAGAGCATCAGCCCGATTAGCCGTTGAGGAAAGGTCCAACACTGTATCATCCAGACCTAAAAGAGGACGCACGTCTTGACCCACTGTCAAATCAGCGGCCTCAAAAATATGAATGCCTTCTGACTCCTTCGCTAAACCTAGCTCCGCCAACGAGCAAATCATGCCCGATGAAGTGACGCCCCGTACTTTCCGTGACTTAATCTTGAGGTCTACTTTGGGTAAATACGTATTGACCTTGGCTACAGGCACAAGAATATCTGCCCGGACATTGGCCGCTCCACAAACAATCGTTGAGGGCTCAGACTCACCAATATCAACGCTACAAACGCTTAGCTTATCTGCATCGGGATGTGGCTGCCGCTCGGTAACTTTTCCCACCACTACACCATCAGCCCAGCTGCGGCGCTCTTCAATGTCTTCGACCTCAAACCCCGCCATCGTTAAGGCGTCGCCAATCGCTTCGGGCGTTAATTTTGGATCGACAAATTCTTTGAGCCAGTTGACAGAAATGCGCATGGAGCCTGGGTTAAAAGGGGGTTAATAGTAACAAATCCGAAACAATTCTACCGTTGAAGCCCTGTTTTAAGCTGTCTATTTAAAGCAGGCATGTGAGTTACTACTCGCTCCGTGTGCCAATTTCCTAAAGCAGACTTAACGCTCTATTCTTGAAACATAGATTGCTAAATTAGCATTGGCACCACCAACAATTGGATAAGATAATAAAGGATAATAAAAAATCTACTGTGATTATTCGGCAAGCAAAGGCTGCTTTGGCATTAATTAGCTTCCTTAGAGCGGTCTCAGGGAATTCTTTAACTAGGTAAGGGATAAAATTAAGCTATTAAAAGAATCTTGCCTATTCCATTACTCATGACTGATGGTTGAGAAATGCAAAGTAATTAGATATTACTGGAGCAAATTCCAATCAATTTCATTATTTATGGATTTAGTTGTAAAGGGTTATCCCCTGCCCAGTTTTTTCTAGATGTCGTGCCATAGTTAAACCATAGCCCCAGTCATAAATATGTGAGCAGGGTGGCTAAAGCTACATGACCTACTGCATCAGTTCAGAGTGTCCAAGCCCCAAAAATCCATCTACAGCCAGACAGTGTCTGGCCTGTGGTGCTGATTTATTACTCCGTGATCGCTATCGTGTTAGCGGTGCGCTGGGTAAAGGCGGTTTCGGCACCACATTTTTGGCCCACGATGAGGGACTTCCCGGCTGTCCGCCCTGCGTGATAAAGCAGCTACAGCCAACGGCTGAAGCACCTCATGTGATGCAAATGGCCCGCGATTTGTTTGCTCGCGAGGCTAAAATTCTTGGGAAGATTGGTAATCATCCTCAGCTCCCACGTCTGCTCGATTACTTTGAAGCTCGCACAGACTTTTTCTTAGTACAAGAGTATATTCATGGTTCTACGCTTCAGAAAGAAGTTAAGACCCGTGGGTCGTTTAGCGAAGCCGGTACAAAACAGTTTTTAAGTGAAGTGCTGCCAGTTATGCAGTACATTCACCGCAATCAGGTCATTCATCGAGATATTAAGCCAGCGAACCTAATTCGTCGTGATGCTGATAAGCGCTTAGTGCTGATCGATTTTGGGGCCGTAAAGGATAAGGTAAATCCGGTTAAAGCCAACGAAGAATCAGGTCATACCGCTTTGACTGCTTACGCCGTGGGGACTCCAGGCTATGCACCTCCCGAACAAATGGCGATGCGACCGGTTTATGCCAGCGATATTTATGCCATTGGTGTTACCTGCCTTAATCTCCTGACAGCTAAGTCACCTAAGGAGATGTCAGGAGATAAAGACAGGTAACACCAATGGCATAAATAT
>JBHJIV010000272.1:0-5008 GCA_050043105.1 Leptolyngbyaceae cyanobacterium
ATTCGTTAAACCAACCCCTGTATAACGATCCCTTTTTCTGGGCAGGTTTTACACTGACAAGTTAAGGGCTTAAAACCATGACGCATTTGAGCAAACCATGACAGTCTCAAACCAAGACATCAACTGGGAAGCACTGCTCTACGCCTTAGCCGCCCAAACGGAACCGCTGCCTGACTCACTTCATCAGGCACATCAAACAGCTGTGCAAGCGTCCCCAGAAAATAAGCCCCAAGCGATTCATGCTCTGCGTCAGCACATTAAGCAATACCCTGACTTCGAGGCAGCCTACAGCGACGGCCTCAAACAAGCCACCCGTAACTACAAATCCCAACACCGCACGAAGGGCATGGCTGCCGCATTACCTGCGGGTACCACATTGGAACTGCTGCTGGGGGATATTGTGCAAACCCCTAACCCGGTTAACGCCGCAAAGCGCTACTTACAAACAGAACAGCGACGTGCAACGGTGCAAAAATCTGAGAATGCCTGGGCTAAAACTGACCGTCTCATGGTTATGACGGCTGGCGGTGTGGCCTTAGGTACGGCAATAGCCAGGTTACCTGGTGCGATTATCGGCGGCTTAGTAGCCATCTGCTGCTGGTACTACGTCAGCATTGTGAAGGCAAAGTCAGCCCCTAGAAATCTGTAGATGACAGATCAGCAGTTTCTCTACATCTGGCTAGGAGCCATGGCTGTGCTTTCCGCTGCCGTGTTTCTATCCAGAACCTATCGTGGCCGTCGAGCACCCGTTTTTTCAGACTTCCTGGTAGTTGGGTTTACCCTTGCAGGCATTATCACCTTGATACGCGGACTGCTAAAAGTGGTTGTTACCAACCCTGAAATCCAGGACGCACTGGAATGGGACGGCACCATCGCATTCTGCTTGGGTTCGTTTTTTGGTCTTTATTTTTCGATCAAGGAAATCATCAAGCTGTTCTAAAGCAAATATAGTGGTCTGGATTTTCCCTATCCTTCACAACCCCACCAACAATTGCCCCAAACTTTAGCAACAGCTTGACATAGCGAATAACCAACATTATCTTCACATGAAGGTTACTAACTAGTAACTTTTCGCACAAGGCTCAATACTGGTTAGATATTCTCACCACTATCCACAATTAAACTCTCTAACGAAACCTGTAAATCTTTTGTCAAAGTCGCCACAGCTCTACGTCGACTTTTTTTATAATCACCCCAGCGATCGCTAACACAAATCGGCTCCCCTACCGTCAGCAATGCCTTTCGTTTGCCTAAAGAGGGTCGCGGAAACGGATTCTCTCCTTGAATCCGTGCCACCATATCTGCCAGTAACAGGACCGTTTCAGCAAATCTATCTGCAGTAGGTTTCTCTAAGACATAACGACCTGTCACAGCAACAAAGCTCTCAACTAACCGCATATGCCACATGCGCAAATCAGCTTCTTCTGCAATTCTATCCGCGAGTCCACGTTCAACCGGTGATATCGCTGTTTTATCTCGTAGATCCTCACGAAAAATTCGCTCCCAACCAGCCTGTTCCAAACGACGACAGCGATCAATAACAGAGCCTTTTGGGGTGAGAGAAAAATACTTCTCTGCCACAGCCAGCGATCCATTGAGCAAATGCTGGAGCCTCTTAGCAAGCTGACTGTTTACATCTTCTAAAGTTTCATCAGGCTGGGGTGGGCCCACCTCGTAAATTTTCTGGTAATAGCTCTCCATCAGCCCAAGCAAGTGCTCTGCCAATCGATAGAGCCGTCCGTAGAGATTTGCAATTTGAGGTGTGGGTAATTCTACAGAAGGAACAATCTGATCGTAAGAACCCGATAATCCGCTACGGTTTTCCAACTGGCTGAGCAGCTGATCGATGGCATCCCAAGGCGGATTGACATATCGATATTGAATCCCAATCGGCACGATGTAGACAGGCTCATCGCGTTCCGCCTTAGCTAAATCTTCCACACACCAAAAGGCCAACTGGGGTACACCTGGTTCCAATGGGCTAACAATTTCATTGTGGCCGTTGTTGCCACCCTCTGGTGCTGCGGCCAAAGGAAACTGACCCTTGGCTAAAAGTTGCCGTGCTGATTTGAGCGCCACCAAATCTAGCTTGCCTCGCTGGATTGAGATACCTCCAAGTCGAGAACAGAGCCAGCTCACCCAACGCCCTGCCCAAAGAGGAATTCCTCGGTCATAGATAAAATAGCTATGGGCAGGTTTTAGAGCGATACCTAGCTTTTTGGCAGCCTGGGGAACGGCCCGCCATAATAAGTGCGCCATGCCATAGGCATCTTCAGGCGCAGGATGGCGAAAGGCGAGCACTAGACGATTCTGACCTGCCTGAAAATCTTTATAAAGACTCGCTAGTCTTTCCGTATCTCTGACGTTGATAGCTATCACATCGGTTTGCCAACGAACCCAGCCCGGCAAAGCCCACTTCACAAGGTGTCTTACCCAAGGATGAAATCGTTCAGGAATAAAATCTAGTGGAGGTTGAGCGCGAATAATAGTGTTTGTCATTGCTAATTCTTTTACAGCCTGATTTTTCGGCTACCTAACGATTGCTTAATAATTACAGCTAGCGACAATAGCACCATGGGGATGGTAGCCAGATGTGATAGTTTCTGCATTGTCTAACTTAAAGACGCTGAAACCCCTGTAGGTCCAGCTTTACGGATTCAGGACAGCAGTTGCCAATCTTGGAAGATTTTAATATTTACTGGCAGCCTTTAAAGCTTCTATAAAACGGTATCCGCCAAATGACGGATCTTGAACGGACAAGCTTTAATAAATAAAGATATAAAGACGGCACTACCTTTGATAGATTCACATCTTATATACAAAGTTGCTGAGCACTTTTAGGGAAAGCACTGTTTTTGGAGTGCTTTTTGTTTTTTGTTCCTGTTGTTAGTCACTGCCTCGAGAGGTTTTTACTTTACGCAATAGGGACATTGCTACTAGTGAACAGCAATTTTTCATTAGCCGACTTTAAATCCTGACCTTTTCTACCTCAATAAAGACTTTTCAAGTGATTGAGAAGTTTATTTGTGAATCTACTGAATTAGGGTGACAATCGACCTCACTTATGGCCTATTGCTGTTAAGTTGTTTAGTCATTGTCCATGTCCACGCTTAGAGCTTCCCGTAACTGCAACCAAGCAGTGACTTGTATTGATGCTTCTAGTATTGATGCTCTATCACTATCTTGGGATGCGTTAGTTAATAACGTTAATAACGATTTTGATACCGCTAATACAATCATTAATTCCCTTTTGACAGTTAAAGATCGCTGTCAAATTACGCCCTTTTATATCCAGGCTGTCATTGCAAATTCTTCTGTATTTTTAGTTTCTAATACGGGCAGTTCTGAAGCGTTGAATCTTACTGATGCTGGTGCATGTTGGTTGTTGGGTAAGTCCATGACCTGTGCCCTGCCAGTAGAAAATTCATCTGTTGATCCTTGTCATGCAGTAATTCGTCACACACCTGAGGCAGGTTTTTTTATTGCTGATGTAGGCAGTCAGTCAGGAACCTATCTAAATCGTCGTCGCCTTGTTCCTCAAACGCGCAAGTCGCTTAGAGATGGGGACATGCTTGAACTAGGCGAGCTAATTGTTGAATTCTTTGTGGACAACTTTGATCGTGTTGATGATCTACTAAATAACCATGAGATCACCTACACCGGATATGACATTACCCATACGGGTATGGAAACGTATCCAGGCAATTAGTTGTAGTCAAATAATTTGAAGCTATATCGTTGACCTATAGGCGTTGATATTGCCCACCTGGTAGCTGGACGATAGCACCGGCGAGCTCTAATTGTAATAAGCCACCCAGCAAGGCACTTGTGTCTAACTGGGTGGCTTTTATCAAATTATCTAGATTAATAGGTGTGTCTGGAATCGTTTTTAAAATAGCCTGCAATGCCCCATCTAGTTCATTAACAGGTTTGGTATCAAGAGCGATTTTGGATGTGGGTTTGGCAGTGCTTGGTTGACTGGTTTTACTATCAGCAGTGTCATTAGTGATCTTGTCAGCCATAGTTTGGTTGACTTTATTTGGGTTACTTTTTGGGTTGAGTATGTTGGTGTTGAGCAGTTCTGTGACTAACTGGTCTTCGCCCATCACAATGGCTGCTCCGGTATTAATCAGCACTAGACAGCCACGACAGGTGGGGTTGTCTAATCCATCTGGTAAAGCATAGACGTGACGACCGTAGTCATTGGCTAAATAGGCTGTGATTAATGCGCCTGAACGTTCTGGAGCTTCGGTGACGAGGGTGGCGTGGCTAAGACCAGCGATAATGCGATTTCGTTTTGGAAAGTTGCCTCGTTCGGGCTGGGTGCCGTCTGCATATTCGCTCAAGATCAGTCCTGTCTCTAAAATGCGTTGATAGAGCTGTTTGTTACTTTTTGGGTATATGACATCCACCCCTGTGCCCAGAACGGCAATGGTTTGGCCTGTGGCATCAAGACAGCTTTGATGAGCATAGGTATCAATACCAGTAGCCATACCAGAAACAATGGTCATGTGTCGCTGGCTCAGACAACGGCTAAGCCGTTGAGTCCAGCGCCGTCCATAGGGGCTCGGGTGTCGAGTACCGACGATGCCTACAGTTAGAGCTGGAAACTGGTTAGGCCGCAAGGACCCACGATAATAAAGAACCGGTGGCGGATCTGGAATTTCCCAGAGCAGGCTAGGGTAGTCTGGGTCGGCAGGCGTCCAAAAGTTAGGATATTTAGCTTCATGCTTTTCTAAGAGCTGTGTGGGGTTTAGGCGCGATCGCATCTCGCCAATCTGATCTGCCGTCACCAAGCCAATACCATCGACAGTTAGCAGATCAGCTGGGGTAGCCTGCCATGCCTGCTGCAGCGAGCCAAACCGCTCATGTAGCCGTTTGATCAACACGGGACCCACATCCTTAATCTGTGACCAAGCCAGCCAATACGCTCGTTCCAATCTAGATGCCCTATGGTTTCAACGGTTCTAGAATGCCCAAAAATAGTACAGCGGAGGCGCACTACGGA
>JBHJIV010000273.1:0-45659 GCA_050043105.1 Leptolyngbyaceae cyanobacterium
TGAGCCAAGGCCCGAACAAACTCATCAGCCAAGGCCCGAAAACGCTCCTGAGCCAGCACCAGCGCCGGTAATTGAACCAATGCCAGAACCAGTACCCGAACCAATCCCAGAGCCAGATCCAACAGTAATCTCCGAACCGGTCCCCACGCCAAGCCCAGAACCGGTCCCTATGCCCATAGACCGTGCACGATTCCCCTTGAGGTTAAATCTGGTGCGGGGCAATACAGAGAGTGTTAACGAATTGCTGGTTGTGGAAACCGACGATGCGACAGGTCGGATCGACGGCATTGCTCCTGGTGCAGCCGGCTATGATGAAGCGTTGCTCGAGTACGCTATTGTTGTTTTTTCAACGCTCAATACCGATCAGCTACCCGACATTGGGGTTGACCGCACGCTGATGTTTGCTCAAGACAGCCATTTGCAGTTTGCTCTGCTCGAAAACGGTAGCTTAGATAGCCGCCGCCGGGGCGGCGCTGGAGCGTTGCAATTAGTTTATCCGTTCGAAAATCGCTTGCCCATCGCAGCGAATGTTTTGCAAGCACCGGGACTAAAACTCAACCTGCAGGCGGAGGGCGGCACCACGCCCATTGAACTGGAAACCACTCATCAGGCCACACCACCCTTGGGAAGCGGCCTGCAAGGGTATATCAGTGACTCAGAGCTACTCGACTTTCGGAATGAAAGCGGCATAAGAACTGTCACTTTTGAAGTATCTCGCAGCGCTGGCTACAACAATCTGGTGGGCTTCTATCGGGTTGAGTCTGAACAGGGTCAGGTCTTTGACGATTTTGGTAACCTGCTGAATCCGGGTGATGATGGTTACCGAGAAGCCGCGCTCAACAATCGTTTAATGAACGTCAATTTGACAGGTCGTAACGGTCGTACTGAAACCGTTACAGCAGCAATTGAAATGGGGCGGCTCTTGTCCAGTTTCATTGTGGTCGATGGCACGATTGAGCAGCTCAGCGATGACATGGCCAGCAATGACCCTAGCATCTACTTCACCCATATCGGTGCTAACACTGACGGAGTTGACCATGTGCGTTTGCTGGGCGACAACACCTTTGGCTTTGAAGATCTGTCCGGGGGCGGTGACCTTGACTACAACGATCTTGTGGTCAAAACGGTCGTTACTTAGCCGCTGAACGCGACGATTGCCCCTATCGCTGCCCAACTATTTCTAAAACTACCCATTAACTCCTGGATTACTCAGAACAGCCGTATCCGAAATCAGATTTTGCCGCATCCTAGTTTTTTAAAGACTTAGTTAAAGAATTCGTTAATCGCTAAGTCAGTAGAAAATGTCCTACTCCTAAGTCCAGCCAGGCGCCAATATACTATTATCTGGGATGACTATTACCTGAGGAAATCTCTCCCAGGGTATACGACTGGCTGTACCATCTACCCGTTAATCCATAGGAAACCATGCGTGCAAGAACCATTCGTGAAGGCTCTGTTGGACTATTTATCCTGATAGGGCTAGCCCTATTTGGAGGTTTGGTGGTGTGGCTGCGAGGCTTAAGCTTTGGCCAGCGTCAATACCGAGTACAGGTAGATTTTGAGAACGCCACTGGTCTGCTACCAGGAACCTCGGTCAGCTATCGTGGAGTGCCTGTCGGTCAAATTATTAATATTGCCCCTGGCTCTGAGACGGTGGCCGTTGAGGTAGAGATTAACCGAGGCGATTTGCTGATTCCGGCTCAGTCTGTGGTTAAAACTAGCCAGTCTGGTTTGATTGGTGAAACCACCATAGCGATTCAGCCACCCCTGGCCGCTAGTTTAGACAATGGCTCTATTGCGGGGCCTCTGGCGAGTGACTGTAACAGCGACGTCATTCTATGCAACGGCGATCGCATTGACGGCATTGTTGGGGTTAACTACGAAGACCTTTTAGAATCCTCTCAGCAAATTTCAGCAGCCTTATCGGAGGCCTTAGCCGATCCCGAAACGATTCGGGAAATTCTGCTCAATACCCGCGATATTTCGGACAACGTGGTGGGGTTAACTGGCGAGGTTACCCTGATGGCCAAGGAGCTGCGGACTGAGATTCAACCGTTGACCAGCTCTGCCCAGCAAACGCTGGCCTCAGTCTCAGGCGCTGCGGAGCAGTTAGAAGCCACCTCTGTGCGTACCTCAGAGCAGTTGAATGTGACCCTGACCCAGGTTAACGGCATTCTTAGTAATAACCAGGATGATTTATCTGTCACCTTGGAGAATATCAGCGCGAGTACTGGTCAGCTACGGCTAGCGTTGGATACCCTCACTCCAGTAATTCAAGAGGGGGCTTTGGTAGAAAATATTGAGCTGCTTGCCACCAATGCTGCTGTGGCTTCTCAAAACCTGCGCGATATTTCCTCCACCCTAAACACCAGTGAAAATTTGGTGTTGCTGCAGCAAACCATTGAGTCTGCCCGCGATGTATTTCAAAGTGCCCAAAAAATCATGGCTGATGTGGATACTCTCACGGGCGATCCAACATTACGCAGTAACGTGCGAGAGCTGCTTAACGGGCTGTCTGATTTAGTCTCCTTTACAGGAGAGCTAGAAGACCAAACAGCTGTCGCTGCCGAGCTTGATCAGCAGCTGCAGGTTGTTAAAGAATTAGAAATTCTTTTAGAGACCAGTGAATCTTCCCAAATTGTCGAAAACGAAGTTGAACCGTCTACAGCTGCTGATCAACCCGTGCTTCGATTTAACGGTGAGCGATATGTTATAGATTTAGCTGATCGCCCTGATGGGTTGGCCGATTAGGGGCTTAAGGCAACTACAGCCGCACGTTTTGCAAGTCTTGACGAGGGTTGTAGCTGCGCATGGTGCGAAGCTGTGCATATAGGGCTCGCGCTTTATCGGTCAACGGTTTTGGAGCTTTAATCATTACTTTGACTAGCTGGTCAGTGCGACTGCCTTTTGGTTTTGGCCAGCCCTTGCCCCGCAGCCGCAAGGTTTGACCTGAGCGAATCCCGGCGGGAATGTTGACAGAGACATTGCCTTCAGGGGTGGGCACATCTATTTTGGCTCCCAGCACGGCTTCGTCGGGAGAGATAGACACCTCGCACACCAGGTTATAGTCGCTATCAAATTGGAAAAAAGGATGGGGTTGAATGTCTACGGTTAGATAAATGTCACCCCGCTGCTGCGTGTAGGGATTCATCTGTCCTTTACCGCGCAGACGGACTTTGCTGCCGGGTTTTACCCCCGCTGGAATTTTGACCGTTAGGGCATCACCACCAATGCGAAATTTCTTTTGGGTGCCGTTGAATGCATCTGACATGGCCAGGGCAATGCTGGCCTCTTGGTCAAACTGGGTGCTGCTGCTGCCGGCGGCGGCGGTCTCAAACCCAAAACCAGGGCTACCTGTAGGCTGACGATAGCTAGTGCGGGCTCCCCCCCCTGGGAAGCCGCCGCCCAATCCGCCCAGCAGCTCATTTAACAGTTCGTTAAAACTGCCGTAGTTACTAAAATCAAACCCGCCAAAATCTGTAGGAGTAGCGCCAGGGCGACCACCCTGCTGCCAGTAACGGCCAAACTGATCATATTTACGACGTTTTTCGGAGTCCGATAAAATCTCGTTTGCTTCGTTGATCTCCTTAAATTTGGCCTCAGCTACTTTGTCGCCAGGATTTACGTCTGGATGATATTTGCGAGCTAGCTTACGAAAAGCCCGCTTAATTTCGTCAGTGCTAGCGGACTTACTGACCCCGAGAATCTGATAGTAATCTTTGAAGTCAGTTGCTGCCATAGCTAAGCTCCTCGTTGCGATCGCAAAATCCTGTCATATTATTAGCCCTAGTGTTGCTGATCTTTGATGAGAGTTTGATTGGACAAACTCTGCCTGAGCAGGATACCCTGACCCACCAGCAACAGCTACTCCTTAATTAGCCTAGCAAAGCTTTTAAGGTAAAGAGGTTCTGTATTCCGCCGTAAAAAATTTACCTTGTATCAAGATTTGCCCACCAACTCTTTTTTTACCCGTTGGGGCCGAAATAGATAGTTTTTCAAATTTTACCCAGGTCATCCGGGGGCCAAAAGCGGAGAGTTGCGTGACCAATAATATTTTCTATTGGCAAAAAGCCCCAGATGTGGCCATCGTTACTATCGTTGCGGTTGTCGCCCATAACAAATAGAGCATTTTTAGGCACGGTCACCGGGGCCATCTCGTAGTTGGGTGATGTCAGAATATACGGCTCGTCTAAAGGCTGGTCGTTACGATACACTTGCCCTTGCTGAACGACCAAGGTATCACCCGGTAAGCCAATGACTCGTTTAATAAAGGCTTGCTCACGTCGGTAGCCTATGGCCTGTAGCTGTGGTGGCGGCTCAAACACCACAATGTCGCCACGATGGGGGGTGTGAAACCGATAGGAGACTTTTTCAATCAATAGCCGATCGCCGATGTGGAGCGTGGGGTCCATGGAATTGGACGGAATAAAGCGGGGCTCGGCAATAAACAAACGAATGATGACGGCAATGGCGATAGAGATGCCCACCAGTTTGGCATTGGACTTAACTACAGTGTTAATCCGTATCCCCTCTGGAGTTTCAGATTTCTCAACAGCAGATGTCTCAGTGGAAGATTTTTTGGTGGTCATTCCAGGCCTAATAATGTGCCTAGCAATTTTACCTCTTATTTCTTCCCCACATAATCTGCCCGAGTCCCTCGCGCATCCATGGCGGCCCCCAAACTGTTGAGGGCCTGAATATAGGCAGCAGTGCGTTTTGATTTTCCAATGCGGCTGGAATCAAAATATCCACATCCAAGCTCAGCAGTTCTTCGTTGTGGGACCGCGCGTATCATCAAAATGAACGCGATAGCCTTCAAACACCCGCAGCGACCCATCATCCATTCGCACAGGGATCGATACCTTGAGGCTGGCCTTGGGAGCTTTTAAGCGTTCTGCCGCATCGTCAGAAATAGTGACATACTTGAGCGCCCGGTCTAGGCGACGACTGGCATTAGTTTAGTAGGGAATTAGTCATAATGTCCCATGGTAAGGGGACACCGATGCTAAATTTATCGCGATTAGCTGATTTAGGGGATGAATCGGTCTGGATTAGGGGTTATTTAACGACCCCTCACAGCTAAAGCCATCCCTAGGATCAGCAATGCCAATTTATCTATATCAAGACGAGGGAAATTTACTGCAATAAATATTAACTTGTAACTGTTTACTGATTGCCGTAAACGTTGCTGCGAGAACTTAGTAACAGCGTTGCTAAACTCTCCTGGGGTTTCTGGGTTATTTGCTCTTCGTACTGAGGCAGTTTAAATACCGCCTGTATCTGGTATCTCAACGTATTACCACTGGCAACCTGAGCGTCGCTGCCCATGGCTGCGTAGATAGTTGCGATCGCAACAGTCATGGCAACAGCAGTGATACCTCGATTAATAGTCTCGTTAGCTTTCTTAAGTCCCTGCATCGTCTCAACTCTGTACTACCTAAAGCTACTTAATTCCACGAACGGACCCAGAACATTTCCATAGAATTTGCAGACAACTTAAGTAAACTTCGCCTTTTACAAGATTGGTGTGAGTGTCATCACCGGAACTTGGTAGGGCCATCACTCAATCAACCCAGTGAATCTCTAGAACTCGCCCCTAAATGTGCCTAGTGAATCAAACTCAGGGGCGAGTTAAGGATTTTTGAGAGTTTCTTCAAAATCGTAACTGGTGTAATAAGGCTGTTATGACACGTGGAGTGAGCTGTAAACGACGTTTTAGATCTAGCCAATCTCTATAGTGGCCAAAGCGTTGACGATGATCAACCAAACGCTCAGCCAGCCCAGCATCAATAGCCGGAATAGTAACTAGCTCCACTGCGCTAGCCCGGTTAACATTCAGCTGCTTAAGGGTGCGCTCTAGGTCGTAATAGTAAAACTGCACAACATCCCCAAGCATCTCTAAATAGTCCAGACTGATGCCCGTAACCGCTGCCACGTCTTCCCAACAGGTAAAAGAGACCCCAGAGCGGCTCAGCTCGACCAGACCCCTAGCTTGATGAATCGAAATCCCTGGCAGTCTTAACCAGTCATCTACTGTGGCCCGGTTCGCATCAATACGCACACCCAGCTGCCCCCCCAACTTGACCTCTTCAGTGGAGCGAAATCGATAATAGCTATCTGCTGCCAGCTTTTTTTTCAGAGGATTTAAGCGACCTTCAACCATATCCAAACCTCGCCGCGCTTGCTGAACCATCAGCCGTCGCCATGTTTGTGACCTGTTTTGCCCCCTACCCATAGCCTTTAACTCATCCTGAACCCATCAATACTGAATAATGACATTGGCATCATGACCCTAGGGAATTTGCTCTAGCAAACTGCGTCGTTTTTGCTCAAATTCATGCTCAGAGAGCAGCCCCTCCTGTCGCAGCTGCTCAATTTCGCGCAGACTGTTAGCCACGGCTTCTACGGCTTCATCCACCGTAATGGAGGTGCTTTTAGTCGCATCCGCTGGTTTTAGTCGCCAACCGGCTAGACGTGTCTGTAATTGTGGCCCTACCAAACACCAGACGCCTTCGATGGCAGAGGCAACACGGGGGACAGGAGTACTTCCCAAAAGCAGATAGACAATTCCCCAACCAGGCTGTCCTAGGTAGAACTTATGCAGCCCTGCCAAGGGTATTGGCGTAGGCTGTATCGCTCCTAAAAATGCAAGAAAAGCCGTCATTATTTTGCTTTTCTGCGAACTAGTTTGAGAATCATCCATAATCAGCTTTACTGCTGAGTTGTGAGGTGTATCATACCCAAATCTACCCCATAGTTCATGGTCTGCTTTTGAATGAAACCGCTAAAATCTAGTGGGTGTTTACATAACATGATGTATGCACCACATCAGGGCCTATATTTGAGATGAAGGGGCTAGAATCTAGAGGGGTAACTACACCTTGGTGCAATAGGTTTTTCTAAATAGTTAGTATGCTTTTTGCAAAGCTAAACTACACAATCTCCTGAAAGTAATTTCCAAGGTCAGAAATCAAAACGTAAAACAATAGATATTAGGCGCATTCTTTTGAATAGCTTTTCTATAGCTAACCGCCGGAATTTTATCTATTCGTGTTGTTTATGAACTGTACGTGAGCCCGCCCGCCATTGCATGACCAACGCCAAGTCATTTCAAGATGAATGGATCACAGCCGCTGAGAAAGACCCCTACGCTGCTCTGGGTATCTCTCTAAACGCTGAAGACCGTCGTATTCTCAAACGCTATCGCCAGATAGCGAAACTCCTTCACCCCGATGTTCAAGCTGGCAACAGCGCTCCCATTAGTCAAACGGCGGAGCAGCTTATTGCTAAGGTGATTAACCCGGCTTACCAGCAGCTTAAACAAGAGAAAAGCCGGTCTGAAGTTTTGGCAAATATGCGATTTCGCGCTGGGCAGCTAGATCGTCAAGGCAAACTCAAACCCTCCTTTGAGAGTGCACAGCAGCTGCTGCGCATTCCTGAGGCAGAAGTAGAAGTTTTTTATGAAAATACGCTTAACCAGCTAACGGTTAATCAGTTTCAATCTACTGATGAATTTGCAGCTGTCATATCGGGGCTGAGTCAGCTCAATCTGGCGTTTTTACATCGTCAGAGCAAACCCATTCGTCCTAAGCGCACAGGCTTAGTCGCTATTGACCCACCTGTAGATAAGGATGCCGAACCTGACAAACCCAAGCCTCAAGAGCCTCCTGTTATTAACTACGCTGAAAAATATGGTCTGCGAGCCCGCACCTATTTGAATCAGGGTAACTATAATCTGGCTATTCAAGAGCTGAGAGAGGCCCTTAAAATTTCCCCCAATGCGATTGAGCTGCACTCAATGTTAGGCCAGGCATACTTGATGCAAAAGAAATATGGTTTAGCCCGTGTCTATCTCAAACGCGTTTTAGAACTCAATCCCAATCATTCAGTCGCTCTAAAGTACAGCCAGGTATTAGAAAAACGGATGGTAGAAAAGCGGAAGGCGGCCAATCCGCCCGCACCGCCACCGGCGCCCAAACCGAAGGAACAATCCTCTTGGTTTAAAAAATTTCTAGGGCGCTAAGCTTGGCCACAGGTAGGGATATCTCACCTTTGCGTATGGTTAAATGAGATTTTACTCTGAAAGAGTAATGGGTCTAAAAGCCCACCGGTAGCGGATAACCAACGGAAATACGTCCCTAGGAGTATGTGTATGAGCTTTTTTGATTCAGAGATCGTGCAAGAAGAGGCCACGAAGCTCTTTCAGGATTATCAGACCCTCATGCAGCTAGGTAGCAACTACGGCAAATTTGATCGTGATGGTAAAAAGCTGTATATCGAACAGATGGAAGGCATCATGGATCGATATCGTGTCTTTATGAAACGATTTGAACTGTCGGAGGATTTTACAGCTCAGCTGACCATGGAGCAGCTCAAAACGCACCTGGGTCAGTTTGGCATGACACCTCAAAAGATGTTTGACCAGATGCAGACAACCCTGGACCGGATGAAGGCTGAAATTAAAGAAGAATAGCGTCCCCTTAGCCAGGGGCAGTAGCCTAGGGGCGAATAAACTCAGACGGACGGCGGAAGTTTTGGACAGGCTCGTTACGCAGCGCTTGAACCATGTAATCGCGCCAGATCGGGGCTGCATAACCGCCTCCAGTAGCACCTCGGCCCATGGGTGTGTAGTTATCATTGCCAACCCACACGGCCACAGTTAACTGTGGGACATAGCCCACAAACCAGACATCTCGCTGGGAATCTGTGGTGCCAGTTTTGCCCGCTGCCGGTCGACCGATGCGGGCGTTGGTTGCTGTCCCTCGCTCAAGCACACCACGGAGGACATCGTTGAGCGCAGCAGTCGCCCAAGGGTCAAGCACTAATTGGGGTTTAGGGGTGTTGTCAAGCAGCACGTTGCCATCGCTATCGGTGACCTGGGCAATCAGGGTGGGGTCAGAGTGCCAACCATTGTTGGCAAAGGTGGCGTAGGCTCCGGCCATTTCCATAGGCGTCAGGTCTACAGACCCTAACGGCAAGGAAATAACTGGGTCCATGGGGCTTTCAATCCCCAGGGTACGAGCCACATCAATCACTCTGGAGATACCCACAGACTGCCCCAGTTTGACTGCCGGAATATTGCGCGAAAGTTCTAGAGCACGTCGGATCGGCATATTTCCCATAAAGGAGCCGCCGTAGTTTTTGGGTGAATAATAGCCAGACCCATCTGGGTAGGTAACAGGGGTATCCCCGACGATGCTATCGGGGGTGTATCGCCCTGAGGCAAACGCCGCGTAGTAAACAAAAGGTTTAAAGGCAGAGCCGGGCTGACGCCGGGCCTGCACAGCCCGATTAAACTGACTGCTTTCATGGTCGACACCGCCCACAATTGCTTTGACAAAATGGGTGCGTGGGTCAATGGCCACAAGCGCCATTTGATCCGCTAATGCACCGCTGCCAAATCGACTGACATGGGCTTGTTTAACGGTTTGTTTGGCCAGATTTTGCAGCCTAATATCGATGGTGGTCTGGATACGCATCCCCCCCTTGACCACAGCTTCTTGACCAAACTGCTCCTGCAGTTCTTGAACGACGGCCTCAGTTACATAGGGTGCTTTGCTGGAGTTAAAAGAGGTTACCTGACCCAACCGTAGGGGCTGTTGTTTGGCCGCCTGTGCTTCAGCGGGGGTGATCCACTGCAGGTTTTGCATCCGGTCTAGCACCAAAGACTGCTCCCGTTTAGCCGCCTGGTAGTCCACAAAGGGGCTGAGTCCTTCGGGTGCTTTAATTAAGCCTGCCATCATGGAGGCTTCGGCCAGGGTCAAATCTTTGGATGACTTATTGAAATAGCTTTGTGCCGCTGTTTCAACTCCGTAGGTATTGTGTCCCCAATACACCTGGTTGAGATACATTTCGAGAATTTCATCCTTCTCAAAAATTTGCTCAAGGCGCAGAGACAAGACGACCTCGGCCACTTTACGGCTGATGGCCTGCTGTGGGCTCAAAAACAGGTTTTTGATCAGCTGCATGGTGATGGTAGAACCACCCTGCACCGTATTACCGGCCTGAAAATTGGCTAGAAAGGCTCGACCGATACCGATCGGGTTGATGCCGCTGTGTTCGTAAAAGTCACTGTCCTCAACCGCTAGGACGGCTCGCTTGAGGTGAGGAGAAATTTCATTGAGGTCAACAACTACCCGGTTTGCTTCGTCGTGCAAGCTATCTAGCAAAGCGCCATCCATGTCATAGATGTAGCTAGTTTCGGTAGGAATATAGTTACGCAGTGCCCGTACATCGGGCAGGTTGCGAAAGCTAATGGCAAGCCCCACCAGCCCGCCTGCGGCTACGGCACTACAGAGCATTGTTGCCGTCAGCAGTGTGGCTCCAGTGACCTGCAGCACGTCTTGAACATGCTTAACTAGCTTGGGTTCACCAGCTAACTTCAAAGGAACTCGGGTCTGACGGATAGTATTAAATGCCACAGGTACGCTACATCCTTACGGAAATACACGGCAAGCCATAAATTATAAGGGCCGTTGTCATTAAAAAAAGGAAACTACAGCCAAGTTAACCCATTAACTTTCTCATCGGAAAAAATATATGAGATCGCACTGACCACTCGCGAAACTCTCCACATGAACCATCAACATACAGGGAGTCCCATACAAATGGTCCAGCTGATCCATTCGACCAGTAAAATGATGTGCGGCAGGTACCTGCCGCCTACCTAAATTTAAAGAGGTTTGGCTGAGCAGGTTGGGGCTGATACCTAGACAAGTATTGCCCAGGTGCCTAACTTACTGATAAGGATATTTACCCGCCACTATAGTGGAGCTCAGTCAAATATCTAGGAAAGTTTGCAAACCTAGGCCGTTAGTTCACGACGCATCTCTAGCGATTGCTGATTTAGGTGATGAACCGCTCTAGAGCTGTTGCTATTTAACGACCTCTGACTGCCAACGTTATCCCGAGGATCAGCAATGCCCATTTCATTTACTTCACCCCATCCATGACCGAGGCTTCTAATTTTGTAATGCCTGCCATTCCTGACGATTTTCAAGGGATTTATCGCGGCGTCAGTGAGGTATTTCCCCATCAGCCTGAGTCTGACGATGCCAATGAGAGTTTGCTGGCTAGACTTCAGCAAACAGATCGCCCCCTGCGCATCAAGCTGGGTATTGACCCCACCGGGTCAGAAATTCACCTTGGCCATAGCATCCCGGTGCGAAAACTGCGGGCATTTCAAGATGCAGGCCACACGGCCATTTTGCTGATTGGTGATTTTACTGCCCGCATTGGCGACCCCACTGGTAAATCAGAGGTGCGCAAACAGCTCACCAAAGAGCAGGTAAAAGCAAACGCAGAAACCTATATTGAGCAAGTGCGACCCATTCTGGATTTTGATACACCCGGTCGCTTAGAGATTCGCTACAACTCAGAGTGGCTGTCTGATCTAGATCTTGGCAAAATTCTAGAGCTGTTGGGCACCATGACTGTCGGTCAGATGTTGGCCAAAGAAGGATTTGCCAAACGTTACGAACAGGGTAATCCGGTCTATCTCCATGAGTTTTTATATCCGCTGCTCCAGGGATACGACTCCGTTGCCCTAGAAGCTGATGTGGAACTGGGGGGAACCGACCAAAAATTCAATATTGCAGTGGGTCGTGATTTGCTGCGTCATTTTGGTCTGCGGCCCCAGTTTGGAATGCTATTGCCCCTATTGCTGGGTACTGACGGCAGTCAAAAAATGTCGAAATCCCTGGGCAACTATGTGGGGCTGCGGGAAGACCCGCTATCGATGTATTCCAAGCTGGAAAAGGTGCCCGATGCGCTGATTGCAGACTACTTTGAACTATTGACTAAACGTCCGCTAGATACGATCTTCGAGAACCCACGCGACGCTCAAAAGCAGCTGGCTTTAGATATTACGGCCCAATCTTATGGACAAGAGGTGGCCCTGCAGGCTCAAAAAGATGCCATTAATCTGGTGCAGGGAGGCTCCGGTGAGGCTGAAGCGGTTCCTGAATTTTCGCTAACAGCGGTCAATTTTCCGGCTAAGGTTTTTTACCTACTGGGGGCTACCCCGCTTTGCAGCAGCAGTAGCGATGCCCGTCGTCAAATTAAAGGCGGTGCTGTCAAGCTAGATGGCGAGAAAGTTACCGACCCTAATGTGGAATTTAGCAGCCCCGATCAGCTATTGGGTAAAGTGCTGCAGGTGGGTAAGAAAAAGTTTGTGAGGCTAGTGGCGTGATTGCACCATCAGCTGCCGAGCGGATAATTGTGCCGTTGGATGTACCCAGCGTTGAGGATGCGATCGCACTTCTTGCCACACTCCCGGACGTTACCTTTTGGAAAGTGGGTTTAGAACTGTTTGTGAGTGCAGGGCCTGCTATTTTAGAGCAGCTTAAACAGCGTCAAAAGCGGATCTTTCTAGATCTGAAATTTCACGATATCCCTAACACCATGGCTGGTGCCTGTCGTGCCGCCGGGCGGTATGGTGTCGATTTAGTCACGGTCCATGCTACCGCTGGTAAAGTGGCCCTACAGGCAGCTCAAGCCGCTGCGCTAGAAGGGGCTGCCGCCGCCGGGTGTCCACCGCCAAATCTGATTGCAGTTACTTTACTCACCAGCATTAACCCCCGTGCCCTGGCCTTTGAGCTTAAGGTTTCCTTAGAGCTGACCGACTATGCTTTGCAGATGGCACTGCTGGCCAAAGACAGCGGTCTAAGCGGCATTGTTTGCTCTCCTCAAGAAGCAACAGAGCTGCGCCGGGGTTGTGGTGATGACTTTTTGCTTGTGTGCCCCGGTGTTAGACCTGCCGGCACCGCTAAAGGCGATCAGCAGCGGGCCATGACACCAGACCAGGCGATTGCTGCTGGAGCCAGCTATCTAGTTATCGGTCGCCCGATTACCCAGGCTGCCGACCCTGCTGCCGCATTTCAACAAATCTGTAATGAAATCACCTATGGCTAGCGGTATTCATCCCCCAGGCAGAATTATTTTTTTGTTAACCCTTACCACTCTCACCCTAGGCATTTCCTCCAGTCTGAGCCGACCATCCTTTTCTGTCCCTTCTGATTCCTCCGAATCCGAACCCACCTTTATCCGTTCCCCAACCGCCTGCCCTCAAGACTTTGACACGCTCACAAATCTTTTGGTGCGCGATATTCCCAGCTACACTAACCGTATTTTGCAAAGTAGCGTTGCCGATATTCCCACCGCCTACCGCCCCACCTATATAATTGCTGCCAACCATCCAGAACGGGTACCGTTAGAGATTAAAGATCGGGTTTACACCACTAACTCCAGCGATAGTGAGCCCCTACGTCAGCTCTTTTTCACCACGCTGGAACGCCAATATTCAGGTCTAGAAACCACATCTGTCAGTCATTTTCACTGGCTGTTTTTAGCCCCCAGCGATGACGGTTGGGAGATGGTGTTTATGTTTTCTGCCATTGAAGCAGACGATAGCGTTCAGCAACCGCCGCGCGACAGCAGTCAGGGAAGTGTGGGCCAGGCGGTCAAGCGCTGGCTCACCGATTGTCAGGCAGAGGCAATTTCTGTTGAGTAAATGTACTGAGCGACATTTAATTTATGCCAGAGCTACAGCCAGGAACACTCGGCATATGACGATTTTTAATCGCTTTTATGGCTCCCCTCACAAATTGAATAAACCCAAAGCTGATTATCACCCAAAACCCGGCCACTAGGGTCACCACTACAGGGTTTTGAGCGCCCTGAGAACTGACAAGATAAAATCCACTGAGCGCCAATGTCAGCAAGAACAATACAGTGGCGGCGATTCCCTTGTTCACGAGCGTGTAGGGTAATATCAAATTTTGTCCTGAGTTGACACGCACAAACGTTAAATCCTGCTTAAAGCGATCTTCGGGGGTGGGCCAGAACCTGACAGGTGGTTCCACACCAAAAACCTGTTTATAGCTTTCCAATGTTTTGCCATAAAAATCCTTGAACTGTTGCTTTTCAGCCAGTCCGCCCAAAGCTGGATCGTGGTGTAGAGGTTGTTTCAAAAGTTCAAGACAGAATTTGTCCCAATAGGAACGGGTGTAGGTCAAGTGTAAATGCCAAACCTGGTCTACCGGGTCTGAAGGGATAATCGGATGCTGTGCTGTTATAGCCAGGAAAGCAAACCTTTTATATTCTTCAATAGCTTCATGGGCGTATACCAATGACCAACTATTTTCCTTTGCCAGTCGCTGGCTAAAGGACAGTTCTGTATCTGGTTGATCGATAGAAAAGGCCTGAATATGTCCATACAGCTCCTGCTGCTCAGCATTCATTGCTGGAATAGCTGTATCAATCAAGTTGGCAGAACCCATGCTGTCTTTACCATGGCACGTCTTCCAGCAATTCTAGCTATTTTTTAGTTGTTACCAGCCTACCTCAGGCGCTCAGCTCGTCTAGCTTTTTGTGGATGGCCTGAATGTCTTGCCACATCAGCCATTTGGGTTTACCTTTTTCTCGAGATGGGTTCCGCTATAAGTAGGCGGGGTGAAAAATTGCCATACAGTGGCGATTTTCCCATTCCATCCAGTTGCCGCGCACTTTGGTAATGCCCTGCTTAACCCCAAGCAACCCCTTCAGGGCAGTGCCTCCGGTTAACAAAATAATCTTGGGGTCGACTAACCGCACCTGTTCCTTTAGATAGCCTACACAGGCGTTGACCTCACCCGCGGTCGGTGTCCGGTTACCAGGGGGGCGACATTTGACGACGTTACAGATATAGACGTCATTCTGGGTATCTAGTCGTACAGAGGCCAAAATTTTGTCCAGCAGCTGCCCCGATTTACCCACAAAGGGTAGCCCCTGTTCGTCCTCTTGCTGTCCCGGACCTTCACCAATAATCATAATGGAGGCATTTGGGTTGCCGCGGCTAACTACTACATTGGTGCGACCGCTGGCCAAATCGCATCGCTGACACTGGCTGCAGTGCTTAGCGAGTTGGTCTAAATTTTCATAGGTACCCGAGGGAATTGGAATATCGGCACTGGTGGGTATTTGCTCCCAGGTTTCGGGCGATAGGGTGTCAGCTTCGGGGGCCGACTGACCACCAAACAAGCCAATCTGCTCTGTCATGCAAACTCAAGTAGCAAAGGACACAATGACCTAGTTTAAAGGCAAACCTCAACTGTAGGAGCACCTGTTGGATTTACTTAAGCCTAATAAGGACTAATTATTCTTTATATGCTCAGTAACTGGTGGTATTGGTCAAGCATGCGGGATGCGATCGCATCCCAACCATAGTTTTCTTGGGCAAATCGACGACCATTGTCTCCGCGCTGGCAACGTTCTGTCGCATCGGCTAGGGCTTCAGTAAGATTTTGGACAATATCAGCCTGGTCACAGGTTGTGACCCAACCGCTTTTACTCGTCTGAATATCTTCCCAAATATGAACCTGGTCTGAAATCACCACAGGTTTACCTGCCATCATTGCTTCGGCGACTGCAATGCCAAAATTTTCGTAGTAAGACGGCAAAACAAAGACATCGGCGGCTTGTAAAATTTGCGCTTTTAGGTCGCCAGAAACAAAGCCAGTAATTGTGGTGCAGTCGTTTAATTCAGACGCTTTAATTTGTTGACCAATCGCCTCCACATAGCCCTGGTCTTGAGGATTACCACCGCTGAGGACAAAGTGAAATGGCTGACCTGCTCTATACAGTTCCTTGAGGGCGGGCAGCAGCAGATCCAGCCCTTTTTTAGGATCGATCCGCGACATAAACAAGACAATTGGCACCCCCTGAGGAATGTCGTACCTCTGGCGAATAGCCTGCTGGGCGTCAGCCTCACTACCGCTAAATTTAGGTAGCACCACCCCCAAGGGCAGCACCATGTCGCGGGTGGTTACCCCAAAGCGATCTGAAACCTTAGCTTCCTGGTCGCTAGTAAAGTGTAAGGCGGCGGCCCCTTGAATATTAGGACGCTCCAGCACCGTCGCATAGAGTTGCTTAAACTGCTTTTTCTTAGCCAAATCTGCTGGGTCCAGGGTGCCAAGAGGGCGCAGAATATAAGGCAGGTTTTGCCATCGGGCGACCGTTGCCGCCGTACTGCTCACAGGTGAAAACAGCGCATGGATATGGGCAATGTCATACTCTGCAGCGTGACGGGTTAGCCACCCAAGCAGCTGTAGCGAAAACTTATAGCGCCGAAACGGCGAACACCGAAAATAAACCGTCTCGTAGCCGTCTGTAGCCACGGGCTGATTGAGCGGCACCTCTAACGGAGCCTGACCTTCATCTCCATTGGAGTCTGTGGTGAGCACCGTTACTCTGGCATGTCGAGCTAACGCGCTGCTTAATCCACGCACCATCTGGCTAGGGCCGCCATACACCAGCGAAATAGACGGCACTATCTGGAGAATATTGAGGCCCTTAGCCATGGATTTAGAAAAAGACTAACGATTAATTCGACTATACACTCGCTGTCCTAAAAACATTAACAATAGCCAGGTGAGCCATGACGGTGAGCCCTCGGGAACAGAGGTGGGGGTAGATGAGAGCAGCTGTGGAACAGCGTCGTTAGGTAAATTTGCTGGGAAACTTTCGGCTAGAATCACATCTGCTTCAGTATTGGATAAATTTGCTGGAGAACTTTCGGCTAGAACCGCATCGGCTTCAGTGATTGGCAGGGGAGCACTGTCTCCTGATGTACCTGTCAAAAAGTCACTGTCGCGCGCCCGCTCGATCTGTGCTGACGTGAGCTGCGACAAACGATCACCATCTGGAAAAATATCGTCAATGGACTCAGGGACGGTGCGAACACCGCCGCTGCTCATCAAGTTATCGTCGGGACCCGCACCAAATGTAGTATGACGTAGCCCTAGATTGTGCCCCAGCTCGTGGGCGATAACATCAATGCGCTCAGTGCCATTAAAGTCCAAAAGATCATCGCTGATCAGCACTCCGTTTAACCCAATCCAAGCATTTCCAAACTGGATTAGACCGGTGGAGGTTTCAATCACATCCACAAACCATAGATTAATCGGTCCTTCAGTCCTGCTGGAATCAGGGTGTCGACCAAAATCACCGGCATCGCCCGAAAATGACAGATCAGAAAACTCATCGGCATCGGTCGTCAAATAGGTACTGTCGTTGAGCTGGTTGAGGGGTAGAAACGCAATATCAATATTGGCCTGGTCCCAAATCTTGTCGGCAATGGTTTCAAAAAATTCGACTTGGGCGCAGACGATACCGGCGTCATCACAAACTTGAATTGGCTGAACTTGTAACACTAGCTGATCGGATGCCGAAATTGGTGTGGCTGCAGGTGACCGATCACTTTCATTGCTGCTGCTGTCGCCGCCGCCACAGGCAGATACGATTACAGCCGTACCGACTAACACCGAAAACCGACCTATCAAGGAACTACGCTCTGCTGTTATGACCACTGGTTGGACTCAATACATTTCGTTGATTAGGCTTAGTTTAGTCAACTTCCACCTTGGCCTTAATCGGAACATCAAAAATAATTGCTCAGGTTCATTATTATGAAACTTTTTTAACTGGCAACATAATCCGGTTGTCGATAGCGGCAGAGTCTAGCTAACCTAAGTCGCCAGCAGTTCTTGGTAAAAGGCTAAAAGCTCTGTCGCCAGCGCCCTGTTTGTGTAGTGTTTCATGGCTCTCTCATAGCCCTTTTTAGCCAGCTGTTGCTGCTGCTCAGGCTGTTGAATTAGCGTCTGCAGCCGCTCTGCTAGAGCGTTGTGGTCTCCTTCAGGAAAGACAAGACCGCCATCATCAATCACATAGGGAATCTCACCCGAATCAGAGCCAACGACTGGTACCTGACAGGCCATGGCTTCGATTAATACATGGCCAAACTGTTCCTTCCAGCCGACAGCTGTCAGTGGCTTAAACTCATAGGTGGTTTCAGATGGTAGCACCAGAGTGTCCATTAGATTGATGTAGTCTGGCACCTGGTCATGGGGCACACTCTCAATCCAGCGAATTCGCTCTGCAATACCCAGGGCTTGGGCCTTAGTTTGCAGTTCTTCTTTCAGGGGACCTCGACCCAGTAAGACCAGAGTCCAGGGGAGCTCGACTATGGCGCTAAGGGCGTTAAATAGGGTAAACAGTCCCTTTTCTGGAACAAAACGGCCCACAAACCCCACCACAAAGCTATTGTCAGCAATCGACAGCCGCTGGCGTAGCTGGGGCTGTTGTTTGGGGCAAAATAGCCCCTCATCCACCCCTAGCTGAGGCATTACCCGTACAGGACCGTGGTATCCATGCTGGTTTAAGATATTGGCGCCATCCTGGTTACCCACCACTAGACCATCGGTGTGACGCAGGTTATATCCCTCTAGCAAAGACAGAGGAAATTTAACATCGAAGGGCAAATTCCACCAGGTAAAAAAGAGAGTTTTGGCCTGACCCCCCAACAGTCGATTTAGGGTGATGAGTTCGGCGTAACCCAGCGACTTGGAGCCCTGCTCTACTTGGTTAATATCGGGCTTAAAGGTTCTCAGTAGGTCAACAATTCCCCAGCCAAAACTGAGTAGCCCCTGGTTGTTTTGACTAAAGTTTGCTACCGGTACAATACGAAATGTCCCTTCCTGGCGAGGCTCAGGCTCAATGATGCGATTTTGGACTCCGCCTGGATTCCAGCGTTTGGGTACCACCACCGTGACTTCGTGACCCATGTGGGCTAGCGATCGCAACTTCTCACAGTTGAGGTCAACAATGTAGCTGTGGCTAGCAACTAAAACTTTCATGGGGTAGCTTCTTTTACCGTTTTTCACTAAAACAACAGTGGTCTGGGCAACATCAGCCAGTCACCGCTTTGGCTGGTATGGCCGGCGGCATGGTTTGCATCGGCAAACTGTAAACCCTGCCTTTGCTAGCAAAGGTTGTTATCAGTGTCCAACACGCTTTGAGAAAACCAAGCGCGTAAAAGAAAAACCGGCTGACAATTTTGACTGGAGACCCACTTTTATTACAGGGAGGGTTGCCCAGCACATGACAATCAAACAAACGTCCCGAAAGCCTGAGGAGTTGCCAGGGTGTAAGATTTTTTAGGGCCATCAAAAAGTGATTGTGATAAAACGTGAGCTGATACTTAAGAGACCGCGTACTCATGTCGTGACACCCGCCAGTCTCCTCACCTAGATGGATCAAATTAGCCTCTGGGTCGTACCAAATTTTAAGACCAGTCTGACGAAACCGCAGACAAAAATCGGATTCTTCACGCACAGCACTTCCCTGAAACCGTTCGTCAAATCTCAACCCATGGTCGGCAAATACATCCCGACGAAACGACATATTACAGCCCCGAGCCGTTAGCACCTGTTGGGGATTAACGGTATGTACCAGGTCAATGTAGTACCAGGCAATACCAGGGTCCATGGCCTCTGGCGGCAGCGTTTCAATTTGCTTGGCTGACTGGGACTCGGCTAGCTTCATGCGGTCAAAGACCCGGCCTGCAACAGCGCCTACTGAGCGGGTTTGATAGTTGCGGGCGTGGGCGGCTAAAAAGCCAGGGGGCAGCTCCACATCGTCATCTAAGAACACAATAATGTCGCCGTGGGACCGTTCGATGGCGTAGTTTCGTGCTGCTGGCAAGCTGGCCCAGTCAACGGTATAGAGAGCTACCTTTGGGTGAGTTTTGATACTGTCAAGAAACTCCACCGTTGCGGGTTCGTGGGTGTGGGTTTGGTCAACAACGATTACCTCAAACGTAGGATAGGTCTGTTCTAGAACATTTTTGAGAGTGCTGCAGAGCACGGCCTCACGCCCGTAGGTGGGAATAACAACCGATATAAAGAGTTCTGGAGCTGTAGTCATTACAAATAAAATAGGGATAGCTAAAGCGGGGCATTTTGAACGATTTCTCAGCCCCATAAAAAAGTGCCAAATCTCAGGCCGATGAGGATGCTTCCTGGGGGTCAGCCTGGAGTCTCTTACGCGATCGCCGTTTCTTTTTCGGATTTGCCAGCTCCCGCTCCTGTTTATCCAGTGTAGGAATCTTAAGAGCAATGCCTGCCGCTAGCCAGTAGTAAACAGAAACCGGGTCAACATCTAGGGGATAGTAGTACGGAAAGGTACTGATAAATAAGACAAACACCCACATGGAGGCCGCATAGCCCCGCAGGTTTTTATCCTTTGTTTTGCGATAGGCCTTAAATGTGGCCACCGTTAGGGTCAGATATAGCATGACAACAAACAGCAGCCCCAGGGGACCTAGCTCGTACAGAATTTTTGGGTGATAAGTTTCGATTAGACGAATATTCCCAAAAAGTCGGGCTCCGTTGGTGGCCCTGGCCACACCGTTGCCCAAGATTCCATTTTGGGCATCAAGTGCCTCCTCAAACTGCTGTGCCACAAACTCGTGGGGGGGAGAGGCATTCCATCTTGCTTCAAAGCTTTCCACCCGCTCCTGCAGTAATTCTGGATTGCGGGCGGTCAACCCCACCAAGATCAATCCTAAAATAACGCCAATGGGAACAAAGCGTTTAAGGTTGGCCACCTGACCTGTCAGGATACTCAAACCACCGACCACAATGGGCACTAAAAATAACGCAATCCGCTGACCCGAAACCACCGCCATCACAAAGATGACGACCAATGAAACGATACCCACCAGCCGCCAGAACGGAGAGCGATCGTTAAAGGCGGTGCCAAAACTAAAAAATGCGCTGGCAATCAAAAACCAACCCCACTGCCAAGGGGCGACAAAGGTGCCCGGCAATCGAATTTGCCCCTGGGAGGGACTGTAGAGCAATGACCCCCCCACAAAACAGCGGGATTGAAGCGAGGCCCTAAACAGCTCCACACCATCAACCCCCAAACCTTCGGTACCTGGACAAATACCGGTTCTCAGCATGAGATATTGGGTGAAGCCAAGAATGCAAGTAACAATTACCAGTACTGCCTGCAGACGCAGCAAAAAATAAAGGTCTTCTGAGGTGCGCATCAAATAATAGATGCAGGTGATAACCGGCAGATAGCCTAACAGAATTTTAAGCCCCAAAATACCCATTAGCAAAGGCCTTTCACTGCCATCCGCCTGAATTTGCTGGGGTAGATTAACCAGCAAAATATTGAGTATGACAATGGATAACACCAGCACCAGCGGTACTTTAATTGCCTCTGGCAATAAAATATCCAGACGTTTTTTCCGACACATCTGGATTACACCGATCAGGGCCGGAATATAGAACGCATCTTTTGCCAGCTGTAAAAGGGCGTTCCCCCCCAGCACATAGGTCACCGTCCCGGAAAAGGGAATATAGATAATAAATGCATACAGGGCCTGGCGCTGGTACTTAAATGACAGACTCAGACACAGCAAACTGGCGGTAGCGGCTACCCCCAGCGTTGGTTCTACCATGAGACCTAGCAAAAGGCCCACTACGCCTGACGCGACAAATGCCAGAACCGTGAACTGAATGAGGTTGGCACGGGCCTTAGCGACTTCTCGTTCCTTTGCCCGTTGTTCTTTACGGGTCAGAACGGGTTCTTCTGTGGTTTGCTCGGATAGGGCGGCAGACCGCTTTTTGGAGCGTTTCCTAAGTTGGGATTTGGTGGCCATGGACAATGAAAAGATGGGCAGTAGGCAAAGATGGGAAACCCCACCGTCTGTGATTGAGTCAGCATCAAGCAATATTGCTAGTCTCAATTTACCCAAACCTGGTTTGATTAATAGAAAAATCACACCAGAATTGAATCAACCTTACAAGAACTTTTTATACAAGTAGGGTTACGTAAGGCGGTTAAACACCCACTATCTACCCAGCCGATTGGGAATATCCTGACAGCCGCCGGGAACGGTTGCTCGAGTTTTGCTGCCACCCCAGGTGCAAAAGTAGCAGCGCTGGGCCTCAGAAATCCGCTGCACGTTGGAAATGTCCATGCCTTCGACAACGGCACCGGTAAACTCGCCGGTTTCATAATTGGGACTATCGCTGCGGGTGCGGGGGATGGCTGTATCGGGTGAGCCATAGAAAAAGCGAGCGCCCATCACGTCAGCCCCAGATAGGTCAGCGTCGCATAGTACCGCTCGGGCTAAATCGGTACGCACTAAACCACACTGAGACAGGTTGGCACGGATCAGATTGACACCGCTGAGGTCTACCCAGCGTAAATCGCTGCCAGACAGGTTGGCGGCTGCCAGCATGACCCCCAGGTCAATCACCCGAGTACCGTTGAGGCGGTCTTCGGCGTAGCCGCCGGCACCGTCTAAAATGGGCCGACCCAGCCGCTGGTCGCGAGCCAGGGGAGTGAGTAGCTTAGAGCGGGACAAAAACCGCAGCACTTTGGCTTTACCGGCCCCGTCGATGCTGCCTAAAATGGCCGCCGTGCGTGCTTCTGCAATAATTCGCTCCTGGGGCCAGTCTTCTAGTAGACCCTCATCATCCAGCACCAGTTCTGAAATGCCCTGGAAATAGGCATCGATGGTTTGCTGCTGGGTAATCAAATTTTGCTGGGTGGTGAGGTCGCGGGAAATAGTAAACTGTCGCCAGGCAACATATAGGGCCAAAACGGCAATAAAGATCTGGCCAATCGCGCCCAGAAAATCCCCCAGCGCACCGATGGCCTCCCACCGCAGGGTGGCTCCCCACCGCAGCAGCCGGGCGTTCATGCCGCTCACCTGCATGAGACCGTAGATGCCTAGGCTCAAGCTGGGAATGGCAATAATTAATGAGCGCTGTTCTGGCGACAGGTCGTTGACCACCGCCCGCAGCGTGGGCATGGCTAACCGAATGGAGATGGCCAGCGCAATCAGAGAGCCAAAGAAAATTAGCCAAAAGCTATCTAAAACCAGACCGACAAAAGTGATCAGGGTGGATGCGATCGCAAGCAGTAGCGGTACAGAAACCTTCATCGGTGATTGGGTAGGCATCACAGCCAGTTCTTCAACAGGGGGCTCGGATGCAAAGTCAGGATCTGGATTGTAGTCCACCGTAAATCGCTCTGGCGCAACGGGCGGTGTCGGTGGTGCCAATGCAGCAGAAAGCTCCTCAGCATCACGATTAAAGGGCTCTTGGGCATTCATATACTATGGCGTCTCACTACTCACCAGTCATTCCAAATTAAATAGGGCCAGTGTCATTACGCAGTTGAGTTTAGCCCGAAAGGGACGTCTGCCATTAAACTATCAGCAGAGTTTTAATGGTGTTCTCGGTCTTTCTGGGCAATGGTAACGGTTTTGATTTTGTTAGTCGCAGTTGGCATTCTTGTCTGGGGATTTATCCGAGTCCGACCCGACGGCAAGTTGGGGATTTATGCGTGGTTGCAATCGGTGATGTTAACCCTGCCCTGGCTGCTATTTTTTGGCCTGTTTACGTTTGGCATCTATCTCAATCTGGCCTGGATTTTGGCCCTGATTGTGATTTCTGCAGTTTCTTATATTTACTTGGGCCGAGAGCTGCGGGCCTTGGCTAAGGCCATGCCCCAGGTAAAAGAGCCTGCGGCTGAAAAAACAGCTGCGGCTGAAAAAACAGCTGCGGCTGAAGAAACAGCCGTGCCGGTGCCAGAAAATGAAGACACTCCACCCGAGACTGCCGGTGTGGTTGAAACCCAGCCAGCTAGCCCCCCGGCGATTCCAGCCGAAGATTTAACCCAGATTGAAGACATTTTTGGGGTAGATACCTTTTTTAGAACTGAAACTGTGCCCTATCAGGCGGGTGTTTTCTTTAAGGGTAATCTGCGAGGAGCGCCAGATGCCATGGTCAAAGCCCTTACCGCCCAGCTAGAAATCCGTTTAGACGATCGCTATCGACTGTTTTTAATCGATGGTCCCGACGAACGCCCGGCCATTATTGTGCTGCCCAGGAGCACCGATCCAAAGCCGGCCAATCTGCCACAGCAGATCCTGGCAGTAGCGCTTGCGATCGCAACCGCGATCACCAGCCTCGAAACCGGCGCCCTGCTCAAAGACTTTACCCTGTTTGAGCAGCCAGGGCGGTGGCTAGAAGTACTACCCACTGCCCTGGCTGTTTTAGCCATCCTCGGTGTGCATGAACTGGGCCATCGCTGGCAGGCCAGCCGCCATCAAGTCAAACTCAGCCCACCCTTTGCCCTACCTGCCTGGCAGCTGGGCAGCTTTGGGGCGCTGACCCGATTTGAGTCCGTCGTGCCCAACCGCAGCGTTCTGTTTGATGTTGCCTTTGCCGGCCCGGCTGCCGGAGGTTTACTGTCTCTGGCCATGCTGCTAGTCGGGTTGGTGCTATCCCACCCGGGCAGTTTGTACCAGCTTCCCGTCGAATTTTTCCAAGAGTCTGTTTTGGTGGGCACCCTGTCTCGGGCCGTTTTGGGTGACATTTTGCAAACCAGCGATCTAGTAGATGTAGACCCGCTAGTGCTCATGGGCTGGCTAGGTCTGGTGATTACGGCCCTCAACGTCATGCCCGCCGGACGCATCGATGGGGGCCGTATAGTCCAGGCCATCTACGGTCGCAAAATTGCCGGACGAGCCACCGCCGTTACCCTGGTGTTGTTAGTCATTGTGGCGCTGGCCAACCCCCTCGCCCATAACTGGGGAGCCCTAAATTTGTTTCTCCAGCGCGGAGAAGAACGCCCCTGTATTGACGACATTAGCGAACCCGACGACGCCCGTGCCGCCCTGGCGCTGTTAATTTTGTTCCTGATGTTGGCTACACTGCTACCCCTGAGCCCTGCATTAGCCGGTCGTCTCGGTATCGGCTAAACCAGCGACATTGCAGGCTTCATAGTCAATCTGAACCGTGTAAGAATAGGTTTTTGTTTTATCGGCTGCCTGATAAGTGCCATAGTCTGCCGTGCGGGCAATCTCCGATACCTTTTCATCCAGCACATTGTAGCCAGTGCTGTTTAGCAATTCCGGCTCCCCGATTAATGCCCCATCCGGCCCCACCTCAACCATCACACTCACCGAGGTTCCCGGCGGGTCATCCAAACACTCCTGTAGCGGCACATCAACTGCTGATAATGTCTGCTCCAGCTGCCGTAGGGGGCTAGGCCACTCACCACCCGCTTGCGCTATCTCGCCAAGTCTGCTGGTAGCCGCATTATCCCCTAAGCGCGTACTGTCAAAATTTGTGTAGCTATCGAGACTCGCTAGTCGCTGATCCAGAGTTGGCGCATCCGTTTCGCCCTCCGCCTCTGTGCCCATATCTGCCCCATCTGTTTCCAGCTCAGATTCTGAGTAATCTTCCTCTTCTTCTTGCCATTCGTCTGGCTGTTCAAGCTCGTCTAATCGCTCTGGGTCAGCCAGCACAAACTCCTCAGCCGTTGGAAAAGGTTCTTCTGGCGGTAATTCAGGCTGCTGGGGTAGCGGTGGTTTAGATGTCTCCGGCGATCTGGCCAATTTTGGCAATGTCACCACCTGAATCATCTCTGTCTCCGATGTCTCTGGTGGCTCTGGTGGTGTGTCTAGGCTAGGCATCGGTAGTGCCAGCACCAAACCGTGCAACCCAATCGAGGCCAAAACCAACGGCGTTACCCAACTATTCAATTTTGACAGGTGAAATTTGGCCATCGAGATCAACCGTCAACTACCTTAAATACCCAGTCAGCATTAGATTTTACGGAGGCGCCTGCCCCACCTATCATTCCTTGTTGATTTTCAAAATAGAAACAGCGTTAGCCAATTTTTTAACCGGGGTATCAGCAAAGCAAGTATGGAGTCTGTACCAGGGTAAAGTAGCCAACGGTGAAACGCACTGACTGAAGTCACGCCTGACTAAAGTCACGACCTTAGTCACCTAGATCTAAGCTACGAATTGGCTAGTATCTACGTAAACACGTCCGTTAGCCCCTACAATAGCAACCCCTACGCATCTCCATGGCACCAGCCAAAACCGGCAAAACCAAAACCGGCACCTTAGTAGTCTTGGGACTATTGTTTTCCCTAGGTGTGGTGATATTTGTACAGTTGACCCACACCATTCCCAGAGTGCCTACTCAGCCCACAGCGATGCCACCCCAAGTTACCCTGCTGAGCGATCCATTTTTACAAACACCGACTGAGTCATCAGTACGAGTTGTCTGGTTTACCGAGTTTGAAGGCAGCGACCATCAAGTAATATACGGCCCGACCGACCAAACTGTAGACGCTACTACCACCCTGCTCAGCCGTACCCGTGAGGACGCCAGATCAAATACAGAACAGCCCTATGAAGCCGTAACGCGGCGACCCATCTGGCGACATGAAGCACAAATCACTGGTCTGCGTCCCGGTTTGCGAGTGCCCTATTCTGTCAGTAGCACCACCGATGGCACTACGGTCCGCAGCGACCAATTCTCCCTCAGTCCGCTACCGCTGCCAGGTGACCCCCTTAAAATTTTACTCACCTCCGACCATCAGCTGATGCCGATGACGGCGGCCAACCTACAAAAAGTTGAAGAAACCATTGGCCAGGTAGATGGCGTATTTTTAGCCGGGGACTTGATCAACATACCCGACCGCGCATCTGAATGGTTTGACGATACTAGAGGCGGGGCCTTTTTCCCCTGTTTACAGGGACGAGCCAGCTACAAACTAACCAAGGATGACAATGACCCCGGCACCATTTACACAGGCGGTCAGATTATCCAAAATGCCCCACTGTTCCCGGCTGTCGGCAACCACGAAGTCATGGGTCGCTACAGCAGCACCGATAACCTAAATGAACAATATAACAACCCAGTGCCCTGGAGCGCGGCCAAAGCCATATACGACCAGCATAAAGAGATTTATAACCCCACCGACAGCGACGACGTCGAGCGACGCTGGCTCAAAAACCACTCTTTCAATATAGATACCTATAACGAGATTTTTTCACTGCCCAAATCCCCCCGTGGTGACGGTCAAACCCAGCGATACTACGCCACCACCTTTGGTGATGTGCGACTGGTGTCTCTCTATGTGACCCAGATCTGGCGCATGTTTACCGTAGATGACGAAACCCGTGGGCGCTATCAAGAACGGACCGCTGACCTGGGCAACCCGCAAAACTGGGGCCATGGCCACATGATTTTTGAAAGCATTGAACCCGATAGCCCCCAGTATGAATGGCTGCAGGCAGAACTAGCCAGCGATGAGTTTCAACAGGCCAAGTACAAAATCGTTATGCTACATCACCCGGCCCATACCCTGGGCGACAATATCGTACCGGCGTTTACCACACCAGTGCCCGTGTACGACTACGACGATAGCCGTAATCTCACCGCCATCCGCTACGAATATCCCAAAGATGAGGACCACATTGTTAACTATCTGTTGCCTCTGTTAGAAGATGCCGGAACAGATTTAGTATTCTACGGTCACTCCCACATTTGGAATCGGTTTGAAAGCAACAGCGGTATGCAGTTTTTAGAATCTTCTAATGTGGGCAATACCTATGATGCCCATACAGAGGCCAAGCCAAGAAAGGTGCCTAACGACCCTCGTTACAAAGAAACCTATGTTGCCACGGGGGATCCCAACGGACTCACACCGATTGTGCCCACACTTAAACCGCTGAGAGACGATTCCGGCAGTCCGCAACCCTATATCGCCAGAAATGACATTACGGCGTTTAGCATTTTAGATACCGGTTTAGGCACCATCACCAGCTATTACTTTGATACTCAAAAACCCGAATCAGACGTCATCCCGTTTGATGTTTTTACCATTGGTCAGCGGGCTACCATTGCCCAGCGGCTGCGCTAAAAGAAGGAGACAACAACCATGGCAATACCGTTTGATTTAGCTGCCACGCAACAGCGGGTGGACAATTTTTGGAAGCTTGGTGCCAGCTTTGGCATGGAACGTAACGCCTATCATAACTATTTGAATGAGATTGTTAGCGATCGCTACGCCCTATTTAGAGGGCTGCAGATTTTGCGCGACGAGCTGCAGTTTGCTGCTGCTAGCCCCACCGACATCAAAGCCTGTGGTGCAGACATGAATTTGCCCAGCGTAGTCACCACCCTGGCCTACACCAACTGTGGCGATCGCATCCACCAGGGTGAGGCCACCAAACGCTATCGCGATGTCGTCGCCTCTCGGTTTGCCACCCTCTCTGAAATTGGCGAACTCAAGCTAGAAGCCTTTTTCCCAGCCGGGGGTGGCACAGATAACGGGGCAACATTAGCCCATGTAACCGTCGCCCACGAACTAGACGAACAACTCAAGCAGCGAGTATATGCAGGCAATCCGCAGTCTATATCGCTGGTGGCAATTGACCTGAAAACCCATGTCGGTCGACTGCGGGATGGCGACAAACAGGTTTACGGAAAAACCCGAGAGTCTCCCTGGCGCGAACCACGGGCCGCCTGCGGTGCCATTGTGGGGGCGCTTACCCAGTACAATCCGCAAAACCTGATCCACCGTCGCATCCGCGATGATTTACGAGAGCGAAACTTTCAGTATCTATCGAACAATCGCATCTTTACCGACGATGAGGTGGACATCACCATGGCCGTGGCCGCGGCGATTGTGGCAATTCGCGGTGTTCGCAATACGGCGATGGCGCTACCCCAGGAGTTAGATGAACGGGGAGTGGCGCATCTGACAGCGAGTGTGACGGTAAATCGACCGTCGCGGGATGATTTGGTGCTCTATCTAGCACGGGCGACGGTGTTTAATGGAAAGATTAAGATTCAGGGATTGGGAACAGAGGCGGATAAGTTTAGCGGTCAGCTGGTGGAGTATGCGAAGGAGCGACGGCTGCAGCTGCGGTATGGCGATTGGGATTGTCAGAATCTACCGGTAGAGGAGATTGACTATAAGGTGAGGGGATCGGGACTGTAGGGGTTGTATTTTGGGGATACGTAGTATGGCGTTGGGGGGTAACCCACCCCCTGCCCCTCCCAGGAGGGGATGTTTTGTATTTGACCTGTGAGGCCCAAAAGGTAACAGCAAACAAAGGTAGTCTCCCCCTAACGTCTGCACCGAGAACCTTTCCTCTCCTCGGAGGGGCTCCGGGGTGGGTCTTGCGCGATCACCCCAGGCTCATAATTGCCATATGCTGCGCGATCGCAACAGCCACCACTAGACACAATCAGGTCTCATGATGGTAACAGAGGGTTAATGGAGCTAGCCGAGTCTAGAAAAATAGGTGTGCGATCGCAAATCAACAATAATCAGGAACTATAGACTGTATCAATAAAGTTGCTCTTTCGATTGACGGTTGCTCGAACAGAGCCGATAAATTTTATAAGAAGGAATCAGTAACGATATGCAGTTACTACGTCAGATCCGGCTCAATCGTTTTAGACCAAATCATCCGGTCCAATTTCCCAGATACGTTCTAACTGTAGTAACCGACGCATCCGCTGTTTGTCTTTGTGTGACCAGCGAGAAAGCTCAGTAGGCGTCTCTATTGTGTCAAAATAATGAGCATTGGCCGGATCAGTCAGATTATAAGACGATTCAGAATCAGCAAAAATGACATGGAGCATTTCCATCTCGACATGTCTAAGATCATCTGAAGAAAACATCATAGGATACGCGGTCGCTATAGTAAACTTTGGAGAAAATTTATGACTCATGGTTGTTTGATGCATCTGTGCGATTCAACAGATTTACTGTTGCAGTCATTCATGACAGAAACAATCAGGAAAAGTTCATATTTATTCAGTTTTCATCCAACAGTTTACTCAGATTAATTTTTGCCAATGACATCATAAAAAGCTTGTGTACTGGCTTTGGGTTTTATCTGTAGCGGGGGAATATTAGTAAACCCTGACTATCAAAAGCTTAGAGACTCAGACAAAATCGCGGAAACGGTACTGAGTCATTTATAAAGACATCATCAAACAACTGAATTCCCCATGTTTGCTCTATTCAAAGGTTTCAACCTATTTGCCAGTCGCCACAACGGCCTGGCTTATGTGGTGAGTAATGCGCCGAATGTGTTTGCTTACTCGTCGTAGCCAGCGAATGGCCTCTAGCCGCTCTGTGCTAATGAGACGATCAATTTGCCCCACCGCGAACTGATTGATCGTAGTTACGCGATAGGGGGCTACTTTATGAAGAATTTGTCGTGATGTACGACGGGCAAGTGCCGCAGCCCTGGGCCAACGATTCGTTTGAATCAGCGTCATAATCTCCTCAATACTGTTGAGTAACAAGGTGTTTTCATCGGCTAATTCTGTCGTTGTTTGGGCCGTTTGGGCACGATCTTCATCCTCTTCACAGCGTTCATGCGCTGTAGGTGATCTAGAGCGTGCATCATATTGACTAGACGTTCCCACAGCGGTCCGGTCCCAGTTTTTAGGTGAATTTTATCTAGATAGCGATGGGTTTCATCCAACGCTGTCTATAGTTCGGTCAAATCTACCCGCTGTTCGGCGGCTCCTAGCCAATTACTAAAGCGGCGGCCTGCTCAAAGTTGACGGCTCCTGCATATAGGGTCGTCAGCGTAGCGGCCACCCCTGCACTAGAAGACCGGGTAATGAGGCCAGCTAGCCCACCCATGGCATCCTGCATGGCGGTGATGCCGACAAAAATGAGACCAAACCCTGCGATCGCATAGCCAACGCTAGCCCATCGACCTTTGGTAAATAGCTTTAGACTGGCTCCAATAAATAACAGCGGCAGCACCGCTAACAGCGGCAGCACCGCCTTACCCAGCTTGAGCTTAAATCCTAAAATGGCCACTAGCCAGCCTGTAAATGTGGTGCCAATATTGGCTCCAAAAATAATCCCCAGTGCGCCTGAAAAGCTGATTAGCCCCGCACTGACAAACCCTACAGTAGCGTCTGTTGTCGCACTTGATGATTGTAAAACAGCGGTCGTAATGGCCCCGGTCAAGACACCCGATAGGGGAGTGCGGGTAAACCGCATCAGCGCTTTGCGCATGGTATTTCCAGCTAGAACCCGCAGGCTGTCTGTCATGACAATCACACCTAGTAGAAACAGTCCAAGCCCTCCAACAGCATGAATAATGGTTGTTGTCATACGAGCGTTGCTTAAGGGGATCTGTAAAGGTTAAAAATAAGTTGTGAGGATTTTGTGGGGACATACAACAACCAGCGTTTATCGTCGTGAATGCTGCCGATTACACAGAATTTACACAGTCATAAACTTTACCAAAGGCTAAGATTCTAGCCATGACGCCTTTAATCTCGGATGCCACACAGCGCAGCCTGCTCAACCCTAGTCCCACACCTTACTTTGAACCAATCACACCCACTATCCATATTGGATATCGCAAAGGAATAACTGGTGCAAGATGGGTCCTTCGTAGAAGAGTCGAAGGTCGGTATATGACGCGCACATTCAAAGAGTTTGTCCCTGACGATCATCTACCCGCTGATGGGAAAAAGGTGCTCAGCTATGAACAGATGCTAATGAGGATCTTAAATATGAACTTAGAAACCGCTCAGATAGTTCACAAACGCCTATGCTCTTTCTGCAAGAAAACGCAGCAGCAGGTTAATATTTTAGTCGCCGGCCCTGATTGCTATATTTGCGATGCTTGCATTGACATCTGTAACTCGATTGTTCTAGAGCATCGCAAAGCGTCAAATGATGAAGAGACTGTCAGCGTGACTAAGATGTGAATTGCCAAGATTATCTTGCTTTAACCCGACGTCCAGCTTGGAGTTCTTCACTGGGGTGCAGGATCACCTGCTCTCCATCAGTTAGCCCGTTAGTTACTTCAGCCGCCATCGTACTGCGGTGGTTAATCGCAATCTCGCGGGGCTGTACCCGCTCGGCATCAACAACAAATACACACCAGTTCTCATCACAGCGATAGAGGGCGCTGATGGGGACCTGTAGCACATTGTTGTCGGCCCAGGTGACAATCTGGGCCTCAATGCGATAGCGGTCGCCCAGCGTGTGGGCGGCTGGCTCTGTTAACACGCCCACTACATTGACTCGCTGTTCTTCTACACCCAGGGCAGAAACTTCGGTAAAGGCGGCAGGCTCTATGTAACTGACGGTGGCCTCTAGTGGCTCTGTGCCGCCCCACTGGTCAATAATAATTGGGTCGCCGGGGCGAATCTGTACTGCATCTGTCGAAAGTACATCAATCACTAGCTCTAGATCGGCAGGGTCGCCTAGCTCGACTAGGGAGTCGCCAGCTTGGACAAAACGGGCGCTTTTGTCGGGCACCCGCAGCACGGTGCCACTAATGGGTGCTGAGATTGTTGTGCGACGGGCTTCATCCACCAGGTTGGTTAGTTCTGCTTCTACACCGGCAATTTGTGCCCGGTAAGAATCTTCTAGATAGTCGGGGTCGCGCTGTTCTTCTCGCAGCAGGGCTAATGCTTCCTGGGCAGCTTTGACATCTGCGATCGCACTTCCCAATCGTTTCTCATCGGCTGCCAGTTCTTGTACCAGCCGATTTTCATCGAGTTCAGCGGTTTCTCTGGCCTGGCGTGAGATGGCACCACGGGTTTCTAACTCCTGGGCGCGGGTGCGATCACGACGGGCCTGTTCTAACGCGACTCGAGTCTCTTCTACCTGAGCCGCAGCTGCTTGCTGGGTTGCTTGGGCTGCCTGCAGCTGAGCCGCTGACTCAGCCAGTGCCTCTGGTTTAGGTCGTTGAGTATCCACACCCACTAGCTCAGCCTGCAGTTCTTGCAGCCGTGCCTGAGCGGTTTGCACCTTACTATTTAGGGGTAATGGGTCAAGCTGAGCCACAACAGCATCGCCTGTGATCGCATCCCCGGCCTCTAAGTCAATCCGCTGCAGCCGACCATCGACTGGAGCCGACACCCTGTAGCGATCGGTTACCCGAGTTTGGCCTTCAGCATCGACGGTAACTCGCAATGGCCCGGTGGTCACAGTCCCCACATCCACTAAAATCGGCGTTGGTCGAAATGCGAGACCGACTAAGATGGCCACCCCCAGACCCGCCGCACCATAGGGCAGCCAGCGGGGTAGCCGTCGACCAACAGGGGCCAAAGTCTCCTTGGGTCGCCACCGGAAAAAGTTTCTTACCGTCTGTTTCTGGAGCTGAGTCATCGTGAGATCTCCTTTGTTCCCTTATTCTCTTGTCTTTAACACCGCCACTAAATCCAACCGATTTAGCTGCTGCCGAATTAACAAACCAGACGCCAGCGCTGCTGCCATGATCACCACGAAGGCAAAGGCGTAGGTCGCTGGCGTAACTACCAGGGGAAAACGAAACAGCTCCCAGTCGTAGATCTCGGTCATGAGAGCCGCTAACCCAAACCCCAGCCCAAAGCCTATGGGGATTGCCAGGCTTAGCAGCACCGCCTGGTCCCCTAGCAAAATAAACGCGATTTCACCTTTGGTAAATCCAATGATGCGCAATGTGGCTAGCTCCCGTTCTCGCTCTGATAGGGCAATGCGGGCGGCGTTGTAGACCACCCCAAAGGCAATCACCGAGGCAAACCCCACCAGCACCACCGTAAACCCGGCCATACTCTGGGTCAGAATTTCGTTGAACTGATCGATGGTGGTTTGACGCATGGCGACGCTGGCCACAGCAGGGGTTTGTTTTAATTGGGTATAAAGCTGTTGTTGCTCGTGTTCGTCCACCTGCAGATAAGCGCCGGAAAGGGTAAAGTCTTCTCGCATCAGCCGGTTAAGGGCATGGATATCCATATAGGCGGAAATGCCCACCAGCTCATCAAAAATGCCGGTTACGGGTACGGTGCGGGTGGGGCGGGCGCCCTCTAGCACCTCTACGGTGAGCTGGTCTCCGAGATGGGCCTGCAGCGTGTCTGCCAGCTTTGTGGACAACACAATTCCCTCTGGTGGCAGTGTTACGGGGTGTTGTTTGCGGTCGAGCAGCCGCCTCAGTTCGCCACCGGGTTCTACACCATTGATGCCGCTGCGCTTTTGGTAGTGGCCAAACCGCAGCCGGGCGGGTACCACACGAAACGGCTCGGCCCGCAACACCCCAGGTAGATGATATAGGTCAAACTGGGCCTGGTTTGACAGGGGATTGTTAAACACCAGGGTGATATCTTCTCGCTGAATAGTGCGAAACTGGATATCGACCAGGGCGTCCATGGCATCGGTAAAGAAACGACCCAGCACCAGAATTGCGATCGCAACCGCAATGCCGATCACCGACAACAGTCCCTGTACCGGACGTCGCTCTAGATTACGCAGAATAATTCGACTGGGTGCCGAGAACCAGCGCTGCAGCCCCAGCTTTTCGACTACCGTAGGCCGATAGGTGGCCGGGGGCTCGGGTCGCATGGCCTCAGCCGGGGCAGCCCTACCGCCCGCCGCACCGCCAAAAAGGCTCCCAGGGCAGCGGCCCCGGTACTCACCAACAGTGCGGTGACTAGCACAGCGGGGCGCACCTCATACTGCAGCACCGGAAAGTGATAAAAATCGGCATATAGATGAGTCATTCCCCGACCCATCCACCAGCCCAGCCCGCTACCCAAAATGGCACCCAGCACCACCACAACCAGCACCAGCTTTAGGTAGTGCTGCCCCACCGCCAGATTGTCATACCCAAAGGCTTTCATGACAGCAATCTGGTCTCGCTGGGTGCTAATCAACCGGCTCAGCAACAGATTGAGCAAAAAGGCGGCAATTCCAAGAAAAATACTGGGTACAAAGACAGCATGGGCCGACAGCTGTCGAATCTCATCGGAAATAAACGTGTGAGAGATTTGATCGTCTCGCCCAAAGGCCCCTAGACCACCGTAGGTTTCTAGCTGCTGATCTAGCTGAAAAATAACATCTGCCTCACTGGCCCCCGGCATCAGCCTTAGACTGACATCATTAAAGGCCCCTTCCATGTCAAAGGCGGTTGCTAACGCCTTGTGCGGCATCCAGAGAATACCAAAGCGTTTGTTGTCGGGGACAATTTCAGTGCCGCGAATCTCATAGATATATTCTGGCGACAGGGCAATCCCCACAATCCTCAACGTCTGCCAGCGCCCGTTGAGAATGGCCCCAACTGTGTCATTTAGCTCCAAATGGTTTGCCTGAGCAAATACCTCACTGGCCAATACTTCATTGCCTCGATCTGGGTAGCGCCCGGCTCGAAGATACAGGTCATTGAGCATTGGTCGCGGCCGCTCTGGGATAGAAATCAGCCGTCCTGTTGCCGGTTCTGCCAAACCTGCCACCGATAGGGTGACATCTTGCACCACCCGTGTCTGCACAGCTCCCACTCCAGGGATCTCTTCAAACTGAGCGCTCAGACGATTGGGTGCCCGCTTTAGCTGTACAAAGACATCCGCAAACCGATACTGGTCGTAGTATGTGGCCTGGGTTAGCTGCAGCGACCCGTGGGTGCTTATCATGGTAACCAAATTGGCCATGCCACAGGTGACAATTAGCACAATGGCTAATACCTGCCCTCGCATGCGAAAGAGATCACGTAGGAGCTTGAGGGCGAGAGCTTTCATTCCTATTCCCTCTACCACTCCAACTCTGCATGCGATGCTTTTTGCTCATTGCGTTTAATATCGGCGATGTTGCCGCTGCGCATGTGGACAACTCGGTCGGCCATGGCCGCAATACCAGCGTTGTGGGTAATGACGGCGGTTGTTGTACCAAATTCTTGATTGACATGCTCCAGGGTTTCTAACACTCGTTTGCCGGTCTTAAAGTCTAAAGCGCCGGTCGGTTCGTCGCAGAGCAGAACCTCGGGACGTTTGGCAATGGCGCGTGCGATCGCAACCCGCTGTTGTTCTCCCCCCGATAGCTGGGCTGGAAAATGGTCCAGACGATCTTCCAAACCCACCAGGCTTAACGCTTCTTCTGGCTTCATGGGGTGGCGGGCAATATCTGTTACCAACGCCACATTCTCCCGTGCCGTTAGACTGGGAATTAAATTATAAAACTGAAACACAAACCCCACTGACTGACGTCGAAACCGAGTCAGGGACGACTCATCAGCTTTATCCATTGCCTGATTACGAAAATAGATATGTCCGCTAGAGGGAATATCCAACCCACCCAAAATATTTAGCAGTGTAGATTTTCCACTGCCAGACGGCCCCAGCAACACCACAAATTCACCCTCATAGAGGTCTAAATCTACCGTGTCCAGGGCATGCACCTTGACCTCACCCATGACGTAGACCTTGCTCACTTGCACCATATGAAAGACAGTAGACAAACCAGGTGCTGAGTCTGCTCTGGAGGTTACAACCATGACCGACCGTCAAAAACAAACAATGTCACATCCATAAACTCTAGCTGCAAAAATTGAGAAAGTGATGAGGGACAGATCCTCATGACTTTCTCAACCTGTTGTTCTACGCTTTAAGCAAACGTAAGAGTCGCTCAATGTTTGCTCTATTAGACATACTGGGGTTTCCCCGAAAGTAGGATGTCGATTAATTAAAGATATTGGCATGGTATGGGTTACGGCGAGGTTAGTTAAAAGATTATGCTCTCTATGAAATTGGTGCTTAGCATCTCTTTAAACCGTTAGCACCGGGCAAGCCGCATGGTGCAACACATAGTTACTGATGCTACCCAAGAAAAGCTCATCTAGTTTAGACCGATCAGGCTGTCGGATAACAACTAGATCAGCGTCCCAATTCGCTGCTATGTGACAAATAACATCGCCCGTGTTGCCAATATTTTGTGAGAATTCAACCTTTACGCCAGCGGCTTCTGCTTGTTCGGCTAGCGCCTTGAGCATATTTAAGCCCTGATTTTCAATGTCTTCCCATCGTTGTCGATAGTCCTGCATCAGCTCGTCGGTGATGACTGGATATCGATACAATGTCGGGTTGGGAAGCATTGGAGTATTTCTCATGTCGGACGAAATAACATGAAGCAGCATCAAACGGCTGTCATTTTGTTTGGCTAATGCTAATGCCTTTTCAAACACTACTTGATCGGTCACCGTATCCTGAATCGGAGCAAGGATTTTAGAGAACATAGACCCTCCATCAAAGTAGAAACGGCCAAACGGAGATTTCTCTCTTATTGTCTTATATTTACCTGAATATCTCTTTAGTTTCTTAGGCTTTGTTAATTTTCGTAATTAACAGAAAAAGTAATATAGGCCACTTTGAGGTCTCTCAACAAACAGCCGCAGGTGGCGTTGGATGCTCATAAGTTCCTCAAATCGGCGGCTTATTCTAAAACTATGCAGCAGATATTTTGAGATCGCGCGTTTATGCAAAACCCGACTCCCTCGCCCCGTCCAAACCCACCAAACCAAAATCCAAATGGATTAAAACCAACCCTGGTCAACATTGGCTGGTTAGTGGTGTGGTTTCTAGTCATGACGTTTACGCTTACCCGTATGCCGCCTCGATCTGAGCAGGTGCCCTACAGTGAGTTTCTGACTCAGGTAGAAAGCGGTCAGGTGGCAGCCGTGAGGGTTAGTGAGCGTCGAATTGAATATAGGCTAAAACCCGCTGATGATGCAGTTCTCGAAGGAGAGACGGCTGACCCCAGTGTTTCAGTGACAACCCCCTTACCAGCCGACCCAGACCTACCCCGGCTCCTGCGCAGTCACGCTGTTGAGATTACGGCTGTGCCTGTTAGCAACTGGGTGGGCGGTCTCTGGAGTCTGTTATTTCCATTGCTAATGTTGTGGTTTTTGTGGGGTGCTTTTTCGAATCGGATACAGGAAGGACCCGCCGCCCTTAGCGTTGGCAAAAGTAAGGCCCGCATTTACTCCCAAACAGAACATCGCGTTACATTTGATGATGTAGCCGGTGTAGATGAAGCCAAGGCGGAGCTACAGGAAATTGTTGGCTTTCTCAAGGAGTCTAAACGATATACGCGATTGGGGGCCAAAATCCCTAAAGGTGTTTTGTTAGTGGGGCCGCCAGGTACGGGTAAAACGTTGCTAGCACGGGCCATTGCCGGAGAAGCGGGCGTCCCTTTCTTTAGTATGTCAGCGTCTGAGTTTATTGAAATGTTTGTGGGTGTCGGGGCGTCACGGGTAAGAAACCTGTTTGAACAAGCTAAAAAACAGGCTCCCTGTATTGTTTTTATTGACGAGCTAGATGCATTGGGTAAATCGCGGACGCCTAACACCCCGTTTGCAGGGAATGATGAGCGAGAACAAACCCTGAATCAGCTTTTGGCAGAGATGGATGGGTTTGAACCCAATGCTGGTGTGATTTTACTAGCCGCAACCAACCGACCTGAAGTACTCGACCCAGCGTTGTTGAGGGCGGGGCGATTTGACCGTCGGGTGGTTGTCGACCGTCCTGATCGTCAGGGGCGTGAGGCGATCTTAAACGTCCATGCAAAATCCGTACACCTAGCGGATGATGTGGCCCTGTCTAAACTGGCCGCTCGCACCCCCGGCTTTGCTGGAGCTGACCTGGCCAATTTGGTTAACGAAGCGGCCCTACTCGCCGCCCGAAAGAATCGAGCCGCTGTGATGATGGCCGACTTTAACGAAGCCATCGAACGGATGTTAACGGGGCTAGAGAAAAAGTCACGTATCCTCAACGACCTGGAAAAACGGACGGTTGCCTATCATGAGGCTGGACATGCCATTATTGGCTCGCTGATGCCCGGCGCTGGCAAGGTTGAGAAAATTTCCATCGTACCCAGAGGGGTGGGGGCTTAGGGCTACACACTGCAGCTACCGGAAGACGACCGATTTTTAATGATGGAAGATGAGATTCGAGGACGGCTGATGATTTTGTTGGGGGGACGTGCTGCTGAAGAACTGACCTTTGACAGAGTATCCACCGGGGCCAGTGACGATATTCAAAAAGCAACCGATTTAGCCGAACGCTGTATCACTCTCTATGGCATGAGTAAAACCCTGGGGCCAGTAGCGGTAGAACGCACTCAAGCTCAGTTTTTAGAAGGGCTGACACAGCCCCGTCGCCCGATTAGCCCCCATCTGTCAGAAACAATTGATCGAGAGATTAAAGATCTAATCGATCAGGCGTATCAAATGGCACTTGAAATTTTGCTTAGAAACCAAACCGTTCTAGAACATATTGCTCAAAATTTACTAGACGCAGAAAGCCTGGAAGGAGAAACCCTGAAAACCCTGTTGTCTAATATTCGACCCCCCACAGAGCTGCAGTCCTGGTTAAATCCTGGACATCAGAGATTGCGTGTATCCCATGTCTAGTCAGGAGGTAGCCAGTATGAAAAGACCCGCTAGTTCAAAGCTTCGTCCTGGTGTCTCCCAGGCAATTGTTAAACTGTTGGTCATTTTCGGATTAGCCCTTTTACTGATGCTTTTATGGTCTACTCCAGTTGCTTTGGCCAAGGTACAGTTCTCAAAAGAAGCCGATCAATGGATTTATCAATCACAACAGATGTTGACAGACACAGAGGGTAATGATTGGGAGATTACGGCGATAAAACCGATGGAGTCAGACAGTCATGGTGTCTATCTGTGGTTAACGACTCAGGCGAATGATATGCAGCTAGATGCGGCCCAGCCACTGTTTGTTAAAACACTCTCGGGGCAAACGTTTACCGCTCAAAACCTGACTCAACAGTATTTTATTGGGGAGCTGCCTGAGCCAAACATTAGCCAATACAACATTGAGCCTCTGCTGCCAAAGATTAAGTCTGAAACGTCACTCCAGCTAGAGTTACCGACTAAAACAAACGATTCTGTCCGTCTGTTAGTTCCTGCAGAGGTTTTAGAGGAATGGTTAAATGTCGGGACCTGTGAATATTTGATTTGTGGTCGTGTGTAGACAGCGGCGGGCTTAGCTGTTTGCAGCATTCGCACTTGTAGACAGCGACTGCTTTAGTTATTTACAGCATTGGCATTGCCCAAGAGATCGCAGACTTGACGATCGTTAACCTGGGCAAAATTATTGTACCAAATGCCAATGGCATATAAATTATTGGGAATACACAAACACACAAGCCGATCTACTTGAGCCTTAATCTGTTTGTAGGCATCTTTAGATGCAATGGGAACAGCGACAATCAGCTGTCTAGGGCGCTGCAGGCGCACCCACATAACAGCGGCCCGCATGGTTGCCCCAGTGGCTAAGCCATCATCGACCAAAATAACAATCTGGTCGTAAATCTTTGCAGATGGTTGATTCCCTCGATAAACCCGGTCTCGTCGCCTTAGCTCTTGTAATTCGTGGTTTGTAATTGCCTCCATCTCTTTTGGCGTAATCCTCAGCCAGCCTACAGCGGCGTTGTTTAACACTCGCACACCGTCTGCTGCGATCGCACCAATAGCGCTTTCTTTACGATTCGGATCGCCTAGCTTACGAACAAGACAGATATCTAACGGGAGATGGAGCGCGTGCGCAATTTCATAAGCCACTGGCACACCACCCCGTGGCAGGGCCAATACTAAGCCATCGGCCCGATTGGCATATACCCTTAGCTGCTGGGCTAGCTGTTGACCGGCCTGGGTGCGATCGCGAAATCGAGTTTTCATGATCCTCTCTCCGTAGTGTTACCTCGCAGCAGACTACTCACCCATAGGGTAAGACAATAATCTGAGAAGCTTGTGAAGAGGTCTTAAAGAACCGGTTTAAGGAGGCGAACGGTGTTCAGGATGACTATTTAGACTGTCGCATTGCCCCTAGCTGCTCAAACTGTTGTGACTGCTGTTCGATCTGAACTGACAGGGAATTACACACTAGATCACATAGCTCAAACAAAAATGGATTGGCAATTTGATAGTAGACACAAACACCCTCCTGCCGCCGACTGACCACCCCTGACTGGGCCAGCATTTTTAGGTGTTTTGAAACATTGGCCTGACCTAATCCAGTAATCTCAATAATCTCGGTTACATTTTTGGCTCCCGACTTTAAGGCACATACAATCTGCAGCCGACTCACCTCAGATAAAACTTTAAAAAAATCGGCCATCAACCCCAATGCCGCTGGCGAAAGATGAGTCACATCAAGGTTTGGTGACTTGTCAGCTGAGGTTTTGGACGGTTTCTTTTTAGATTTTTTGGCAACAGGCATAGAATGCAAGCGGGGTATTAGGACGGTCTATAGACTTTTCACTATATTACCATAGAGTATTATATTGTGGAGTTACCATTCTCCTAAGTGTTTAGCCAAACTGACCACCCATCACATATTTTTTTGCGATCATGTTACTGTATAGCCAAATGATTATATGCTGATCTTGCCGAGGCTCGTTATGGTGAATCTGACCTGGGAAATAGCGCTCTTTGGCGGTATGTTGATTGGTCTGAGTGCCACACTGCTGTTGGCATTCAATGGACGAATCGCGGGCATTAGTGGGATTGTCAACGGCGCGATTTGGGGTGGCGAAGGGTGGCGCTGGCTGTTTCTGGCTGGCATGCTTCTGGGTGGGCTTATCTATGAGTACGGTTTGGCAGCCCAGGCTACGCCTAGACCATCCCTCGCCCCTGGGGCAATGGTCTTAGGTGGTTTTTTAGTCGGTGTGGGCACCCGTTTGGGGAATGGCTGTACTAGTGGTCATGGGGTGTGTGGTCTGGGTCGTCTGTCGTTGCGATCGCACTAAATTTATGCCTCTTTGAATTCAGCTCACAATTTTTAGATAAAAGGTAGATATGAAAACGCAACAGCTTCTGACTCAAGATTTAGCAACCAGCGAGATTACTGTCATTAGTAACCATGCCACTGTTGCTGTCACTGGCACTAAGGTCGCTCGGGTTGAAGAGATTTCAGGACACGAGCAAGAAAACCCATCTACGGTACATGTAGATTTCAAGGTAAAAGATCCTAACCATCAGCCAGAGATTCTAGCCAACACCGAAGACTTAGGCTTAATTTTAAAGCTTAACGATGCTGTTGACCTGGGGCTGTTGCTAGTAGCTATGGGTATGGAATATAAAACACCTGAAGAGATTAAAGTTACCCTGACACGGTTATCAAACCTGATAGATGAGTTTGCATAACCCCTAGATTTCCATAGGTGCCCATACGAGGAGTCGATACGCTCCAGGATGGAACCTTAGTCCAGTAATATCGCTGTGAAGATAAACTTTTGTAACTAAAACTCTGTGTTTGCAGATTTTCTACCCTGCTTATTTGAGACCTCCTAGGACGTGTGTCCAAACCTGTCGCAACAGCATTGCGCTGCCCCCCTTGTTTGCTTCAGTGAGGTTCTGTCATGGTCAATTTAAACTCTCTTGAGTCATCTAAGTCATTATTTAATGAAGTTGCGATCGCAAATTTTGGTCCCTTCCAAATAGCGGTTTTAACAGCAGCTAAAGTCGTCGAACGCCCTCTTTTTTCAGCTCATATTCCCGTGCCGGAGCGGATTTATCAGCCCCAGGGATGGTTAATTCACAACCATCATATAGTTGCCCATTTGGATAGCCTCAAAATTAATCCAATTTTTTCACCAGATGGACCCTTTAGGTCGCTGTGCCGTTTAGCCCCGGCTGTTCCCATCTCTTTTGAAGTAAACAGTAGCCAAACCTTACCCGCTCAGGTAGTAGAGCAGGCGACATTTGTCTGTGAATTCCCAAGCGCATATTTTCCTTACCAAACGATTTTCCATCATATCTCTCCTCACTTTGTGCGGATTTACCCTTTTAAACAGCAAACAGACCTGCTGAGAAACACTAAGCAACTATTGAAGGATGAAATCGCTTTTATCACACAAAATCGTGAACAGCTAAAAAAGCTCACCTTTTTCCAGAAACGTTTTAAGCTCTAGGAATATAGGCCACCCCACTGCTCTGGCGAATGATGACCTATGAGCCAATGACAGCGTGTCCACAAGATGGTGTCTCTGCTTTTAGCATCTTGAGACCAAATAGGGCTCGCAACCCTAACTTCTCAAACCAGGGCATGCCTAGCCCAGATTGTGTTTTGATCATAAAGTACTCTTCAAACGCGGCCTTAACCCAAGCTACCCATGGCCCTCGCACCGCATAGGAGCGCTTGCGTTTGCCGGTCTCAGGGTCGGGTAGAACAGGGGCCGCAATATAGGCAATACCAGTATTGCCAAAGTCTGCAAAACAGAGGGCATCCAGCGTTGGCACCTGTAATGGGGCTTTAATTGCTCCCAGCTCAACTGCAATGTTGTGGGCGACGGCTGTGGCCATAGCTTCTGCCATTTGACCACTTTTGGGCAATCCGATCGGAATCTGTGTCAGGTCAGGTTGTTCAAGCTGAGTGCTCACACCTGCTGCATAAATTGTTGAAAACTTAGGATGACGCTGGGTGGGTAAAACAGGAATAAAGCCTTTAGCATCGGCCAAATCAGGTACGGCGTGAACAAAACCAGCACCGCGAAACGCAGGTAAGATCATGGAATATTTAAAGGGAAGGGTTTGGCCATGGGCCAGGATGATAGTTTGTTCCTGTACGGCTTTAATTTCGGCATTGTCAATTACTTGAATATCTCGTTCCTGCATGAGAGCGGCTGTAAGTTGTTTAGCGTTTTTAATGTTTGACACTCCCAAATGCCCCACGTAGGGTTCGGGTGTGACATAGGTGATTGATACCTGCTGGCGCAACCCAAGACGACGCAGCTCGTGATCGGCCATGAGAACAAACTCATAGGCAGGCCCAAAACAACCGGCACCAGGGGCTGCCCCTACAACCATAGGCCCTGGATTTTTGAGAAAGTCTAACCAGGCTTGCCGAGCAGTCAGGGCGTGGTCGGGGGTACACACCGACTGGGTATAGCCGCTAGGCCCTAACCCTGGAATTTGGTCAAAAGCAAGAGCCGCACCGGTTGCGATCGCAAGATAGTCATACGTTAGCGAGACACTTCCTTGAACGGTAATCTGTTGGTTATCAGTGTCCAAACTGGTGACTTTACCAGGCACCCAGTTGAGATCATGCCGCTGGGTCAGTTGCGACAGATCTAGCTGAATATGGGCTAACGACTTTTGGTTTAGTGCTACCTGAATGAGTCCAGGAATAAAGGTAAACTTAGGCTTATCGGAAATCAGCGTTACTGTATGGGTTTTAGGAAGCAAGTGACGTAGCTCATACGCTGCAGGCAACCCTGCCAAACCTGCCCCGATGACAACAACGTTTGCCATAATAATTTATTCTCCTTTTATTAACCTGACCACCTGAAAAGAAACCACAGATTTCAATTAGATATGGTTTGCCCGAGAACTCACCATGCTATTGTTCTGCTATTTGATTAGATATTAAAAAGAGAACATAATTCTGTCAACATTCGTGACAATTTCTATTTATTTTCTCTAAATAAATATTCTAACCCTCTAAGCAAGAGACCTTTAGAGAAAATTTAGAGATATAGTCGATTAAACTACTATTTGGTTATATGATGATTCTAGAAATAAGATTTCAAGTCCGATACATTTCTCATAAATCTAGGTTAGCGATGTACCACTTTAGTAAGACGATTCAAGCTTCCTTTAATGAAGCCATAACCCAGGTGACCGAAGCCCTCCAGGCTGAAGGGTTGGGAGTTTTAACCGAAATCGATGTACAAGCGGCTTTTAAGAAAAAGTTAGACACCGATTTCCGGAACTATAGGATTCTCGGGGCCTGTCACCCGCTGATAGCGTATCGCATGTTGCAAACCGATGATAAAGCCGGGGTGCTCTATCCCTGTAATGTTGTTGTGCAGGAGCATGAAGATGGCCGGGTAGAAGTCTCGGCTGTAGATCCATTAATTATGTTTCTAATGATTCATAGTCCTCAGGCTAAAGAGATTGCCTTAGAAGCCAGTCAAAAGATGCAGGCTGTTATGGCTCGTTTGCCTGCTGCCACCCCGATTGCTGTTTGATGGGGTGTGGTGTTGCTGATTCTCGGTGTATTTCCTTTTCAAGCTGCTGCTGTACGGATCGGCTCGTTTTCTAAATCAGCAACAATAGACTAACCATAACGTATTTCAAAGAATGGAGGCTGTATGTTTAACAATGTTGGTACCGTTGATCGTTTATTACGATTGCTAGGGGCAGTCGTGCTGCTTTATTTTGGCCTGCTGGTCTATGCTGATTCAACGGTAGGAGTTGTGCTAGATATTGTTGGCAGCATAGCCTTACTTAGTGGCGTAGTTGGCTCCTGTGCTCTCTATGGACTATTGGGTATCAATACCCGAAAAGCCAAGCAGGATTCACCTATGTAGTCCGACTTTAGCCTTTTCTTGTCTCTTTTAAAGCAGATGCTCGGCTGGAGTATAGATCAATGCTCCAGTACGAGTTTTTTTAGTCGTTTTTTAGATAATATCCATGGATGATGCACTATACAGTCCGTCGCTGTCGCGCCGGCAGTTACTCAACTTTTTAACCGGTGCTGTCGTTGCTACAACAGCGGGTTCAGCCCTATATCCCGTAGGTAAATTTTTGATGCCCCCAAAAGACATTGTTGAAGGTGGGGGAACATTAGCAAAAGACATTCTAGGCAGTCCGATTCCAATCAGCCAAATTTTGGCAGAAGCACCCGGAACGCGCGCCTTGATTGCCGGGTTAACAGGAGAGCCGACCTACTTAATCGTAAAAGACAATCAAACACTGGATGACAGAGGCATTGTCAACAACTGTACCCATTTAGGATGTACATTCCCCTGGATTCCAGCCGATCAACAATTTCAATGCCCCTGCCATGGTTCTCGATACACCCCGGATGGAGTTGTTGTGAGAGGACCAGCCGATAAACCTCTAAAGCTTGTCCATGTAGCCATTAAAGACGAGGCTATTTGGCTATATCCCTGGACTGAGACCGATCCACGCACCGGGCAATTACCCTGGTGGGTCTGATGATTGGTGTTGTATTTACTTGTTATTCTCCTAACCCAACACTTCAGCAACTTTAAGATTAGGAGACCAATATCCGTGTGGAAATTATTGGGGTTCATTCGACAAAATTTAGTCTGGTCAATTCCCATACTCATGACGGCAGGGCTGACTGTCGGTACTTTAACCGACCCAACTCCCCTCAAAGCTTTGATCATCCCGCTAACGTTTCTCATGGTGTACCCCATGATGATCAACCTGCAAATTCAG
>JBHJIV010000274.1:0-10208 GCA_050043105.1 Leptolyngbyaceae cyanobacterium
TTGGTTATCTCATCTGGGTAAGCTTAGAACAAATTTATTTGTTTGCTGAGGATAGCTGTGTTTATAACTCAATTTACTAAACCTATTCTCCGACGCTATTTAAGAAAGCTGCCATATCAAACTCGTCTAGTACGATATGGAACCCTGGTAAATGTAAAATGGCTAAGATCTGTTTTAGAAGAAATTAAGCCAGAGGTTCTACCAGAAGCTTTGTCAGCAGACGCTGAACAAGAACCTATTCCTGAGTTAATTCAAACGCCTGTTTCCCACTATCATCAATATCGGTGCCTACAGAATAATCCATTAAGCTGTCAAGAACCTGCAGCAAAGGAACCAATACGTTGTCAACATTGTTATTTTCCAGCCACCTTACCGGAAGGAGGACAGCTCTTTGGTAAACAGGGTCAATATCAAATTGGTCAGAGTTTAGGGCAACGTGGCATTGGCAGACTCTATAAAGGAATCCGCCTCAGCTCAGAGGAATCTGTTGTTATTCAAGAGTATTTACTACCCGAAAAGTACTTTAGCGCAGAAGAACAGCGACAATATCAGGAATCGTTTACCACACTTGCGGGTCTCTCTTTAGCGGATGGGCGTGTACAGGACGCCAGAATTATTCTGCCGTTAGAAGCCATTGCTGACTCGTCTGGTGAGCGCTGCTATTTAGTGACATCATCTGTAGACAGCAGCCCAACACTCAATCGCTACTGCGCCAGCCATGGCCCCTTTGATAGTAATGCAGTGCTATCGATTCTCAATCAGGTATTGCAAACTCTAATATTCTTACACCAGCGAAAGTTTACGCTGCCAGCTGGTCAAGTGCAGGAGGGTATTATCCATGGCAATCTTAGTTTAGACAGTCTGCTGTGGGTTGCTAACCCTAAAGAAAAAGATACGGAGGGGTTTGTTTACCTCACTGATTTTGCCCTATGGGAGAGACTATTTGACCCAGTGCTGGTAGACAGAGGTCAGCACAATTATCAAGATGATTAGGCCGCTCTGGGTCAGGTGGCATTTTTTCTTCTTAATGGAGCCACACTGGATAATCAGGGACAATCCCTAAAGCCCCATCTCGATAGTGACTGGCCTGATATTTACACACCACTCAAACTGTTTATCCTCCGGCTAATGGGGATTGACCCACCCTTTGCTAGCGCTGAAGCTGCTCGGGCAGAGTTGTTGGCCATGCCCTCTGAGACGATACTTAGCCAGTGGGAACAGCGAGAGGCAGAACTCTTACCCATCAAACAAGCCTGGTACAAACGATTTATCCCCATTCTGATAGTGGCCGCTATCTTGACAGCGTTGGGAGGCATCGGCTGGCTGCTGCTCAGGTCCCTACGCCCCACCTATGCCAATACCCCTCTGCCTTCCTGCTGCTTTGACGAGATTGATGCTGTTCCCATGGGGGACTATCGCTATGCCATACCAGCCGCGGCTTATTGGTATCCCTTATTTAGAGCGGCGGCACCCCCCGAGACTTCGCCGCCATTGTTTGATCAGCTGCAGACACTGCATCCAGACTTAGCTTTAGCGCCCCATGTGACCGGCTCGGTGGAGTCTGCGATCGCATCTGTTCAATCGGGCCGAACCGACTTTGCCATTGTCCCTTTGACCAAGTCGCTGCCCGCCGATATCACCGGCACCATCATCGCCTACGACAGCCTGGTGCCGGTGGTCGCCTTTAATTATCCAGACCGCACTAAGGGATTGCCCGATGCCCTGAATGGTGAGATTACCTTATCAGAACTAGAACAGCTGTATACCGGCGAGATCGACAACTGGCAACAGCTCAGTACATTTGATTTGACGGTTAAACGCTATTGGGCTGATGATCCCACCGTTCAGAGACTATTTGCCCAACGGGTACTCAATTCACCACAAGAGTCTGAAACCACGGAGAATCCATTATTTATCAGCTCGCTTATCAGCACACCCGATGCGTTGCCTACACTACCGATGCTGCGCTGGATTTTGCAAGATTTTGAGAATACCACCATTGGTAGCATTGGCATTGCTCCCCTGAGTCAGGTATTTGGTCAGTGCTCGGTGTATCCGCTGGCGCTGACGGAGAAACGTGAGTCGGTTGCACCGCTGGTGTTTAATGACGGTAAAGCAACAGGACCAGAAGAGGATTTGTGCGATCGCAAAGGTCGCTATCAACCCAATGCTGTGGCTCTACGCAGTGGAGCGTATCCCCTAGCTTATCCTTTAGCCGTTATCTATCCGTTTGATAACAGTCGTTCTCCCATTGGTAAAAAGTTAGCAGAGCTGCTGTTGACCCAAGAAAGTCAGACGTATCTGCTGTCCTTGGGGATGGTATCAGCTTATCCAATAACGACACCGTAGGCCATGCTGTTCTTCTGGAGCGGCTTTGCCAGCGCAGCTCCCAGCCATCCTTGTGCTGATTAAATATTGAAGCTAGCGGGCTCAACGGCGGAGGTAACGGGCTAAGGGATAACAGTCTCAAATGAGACTCGATTCTTCAAAAGCCTAATAAATAGAGGTGCCCATCAGTGGCTATCTTATTTAAGCGCACGCTCTGACACAGGATAAAGGGGAGATACTCTGCTTCTGCGATTGACTGGTACTCCTTCCGTCAATTGCTACAGCCGATGCTGTTTTCACAGTCCCCAAATCTCCACAGCTTCAATCTCTTCAGCAGGCTCAAACCCAAATACCCGGCTATAAAAATAAAACTCAGCGTCCAAAGCCCGCTTAATATTGTCCGCTTTGCGAAAGCCGTGCTGTTCTCCTTCAAATAACAAATATGCCACTGGGATATTCTTTTCTCGAAGGGCATCGACCATTAATTCAGCCTGGTTGGGAGGCACAATTTTGTCTTCATCCCCCTGCAGGAAAATAACCGGGCAGGACAGCTGGTCAGTAAAGTTGATGGGAGAGCGGGCCTCGTAGAGATCTTTGCGCTCAGGATAGGGACCCACCAAACTGTCAAGATAGCGTGACTCAAACTTGTGGGTATCCATCGCCAGGGCAGCCATATCGCTAACGCCATAGTAACTGGCTCCCGCTTTGAACACATCCCGAAACGTGAGCGCTCCTAAAGTGGTGTAGCCTCCAGCACTACCACCATCAATCGCTAGCTGCTCGGGGTCAGCTTTACCCTGGGATACCAGATAGTTCGCCCCATTAACACAGTCATCAATATCAACAATCCCCCAGTTTCCCTTCAGCCGCTCACGGTAGGCCCGACCATAGCCCGTACTGCCACCATAGTTCACGTCCAACACGGCAAAGCCACGGCTAGTCCAATATTGAATCGCCGGGTTAAAGTTCGCAGATGTGGCCGCTGTCGGCCCGCCGTGACTTTTTACTAACAACGGAGGAAGGCTGCCCTTAGGGGCCATGTAGTCTTTGTTTTTAGGTGGATAGTAGATGCCATAGGCAGAGAGATTATTATTGGTTGGAAATGTAATAGTCTCTGGAGTCGAGAGATAGCCCGGATCAATTTCTAAGGTGCTAGAACGCCTTAGCTCAGTGGTCTCGCCCGTTAATAAATCCAAACGCACTAAAACACTGGGTTGACTGGGGGAGCTGCCTAAAAAGACCACAAAATCGGCTCCTACTTTGAGACCTCCCATGCTGGCATAGGGGGTCTCAATCTTGGTGAGGGTGAGCGTCGTTGTATCTAATTGAGCTAACTGTTGAACACCCTGGTGTTTGTAGGTACACACCAAAGTCTTAGCAGAGACAAATCCGTAGGTTGACATGCCAAACGACCATTGGGGTACGCCAAACTCAGCCTCTAATGGACAGAGGGGTTCAACCGTTTGATGATGCCAGCGATAGAGATTCCACCAGCCAGTGGCATCGCCGATAAAGTATAAAATTCCGTCAGGGGACCACTGGGGTTGAAAGATGGATTCGCTCAGGCCACCTGCCACCTTTTGAGGCTTTGCCAGGGTGCCGTCAGCGGCAATCTCGGCGACCCTCAGCTCGGTGCCATCCCAGGGCATGTTGGGATGATTCCAGCTGAGCCAGGCCAGCTGTGTGCCATCAGGGCTGAGGCGAGGGGTGGAGTAAAAATCACAGCCAGAAACCAAAACAGTTTGGGTCTGGTTGTCGAGGGTAATGGCAACAATAGTATTGATGGCGGCCCGGTCGGGTTGGGTATGGTCTTCGCAAACACAGATCAGCCGCTGCCGGGAGCGATCAACAACTCCATCGGCATACCGTAATGCTTTCTCGGGAGTGAGTGGTTTTGACTCTAAACCTGGCGACTGTTGATATAGTCTCTGGTCTAGAAAATTGGCATAGTAGATATCCTCTTGATTAACCCAGTAGGCCCCTCCGCCATATTCATGCACACGCGTGCGGACGTTAAAGTCTGCAGAAGTGACATCCGTTATTTTTCCATCAGCCGTGCGACGTACAAGCAGGCTGCGGCCTTTTTCAGTGGGGCGCAGCTCGCTCCAGTAGATATCATCGCCATCTAGATTGATACTCCCCAGACGAATGGAATTAGACACAATCACCTCAGAGGTAATGGGCGATTGCCAAGCGCCATAGGGTGCTGTTTTTACCATAGATGTCCTCATAGGCTGTATGAAAAGGGTTCCGAAGGATAAAAAAGCTCACCCAGTGTAGGCTGAAGTTTACTTAAATCTCTAGCCCTGCGTGAGCCATGCCTAAAGCCTACACTAGCAGCCTCAGTCGTGCCCAATTTGAACTCATCGAGCCGTTGCTACCCAAGGCCAAACCAGGCGGTCTTTATCGTCTGAATGCCATTCTGTCTCCTCAAATCGTTTCCGATGAATGGATAGATTACTGGTTCTGACTATGCCTGCACCCAACTTGCGGCTAAAAAGCCATCAATATCAGCTTTAAAGGCTGCCAAACAGCTTTCGTCAAGATAAAACATGTGACCAGCTTCGTAGCATTTGACTTGAATATTGTCCCGAAGTGTGGGGTCGAGATTCATATGAGACAGGGTGTAGTCTGTGGCAAAGTGGGGCGTGGCTAAATCGTAATAGCCCTGGGCGACAAAGACTTTCATAAAGGGATTTTTTGCGATCGCATCCCGCAGGGCCACCGCCGTGGTCGGTAGTTCGCCATTTTCCCATTGCCAGGCTTGATTTACAGTCCAACTGAGAATTTCATAATTGAGATCGGTTTCGATGCCGAGGCTGCGACGCACGTAGTCATTAAATGTGGTCGTAAACGGCGGCTGGATAGCGTAAGCAGCCGGAGCAAAGTCAGGGCGTTCAGTAACGGCAAGGGCTTCAATGCCTGTATAGCGCGCATCAAAGCGGCCGATACTACGTTTTTCAGTGCGGAATAATTCCTAAAAAACCGGGAAATATTGACCCGTAGATTCGAGCCTAGAACAAAGTCCATATCCACACCAATATAGCGGGCGAGGGTGGTAGCAATGGTTTGTCTATCGCTCTCTGGCAGGCGATCGCCCTGCATTAGGGCTCAGCTAAGCTCACGCTCCGACCAGGTTTCAACCTCCTTTAAGACATCTGTTAGCGATCGCTGTTGGAGTTCGGGGGCGAGTTTTTTGTGATACCAGGCGGCGGCTGTATAGGTGGGAACAAATAACGGAAAGGGCAAATCGTCACCACGGCCAAAAAAGACTGGCCGCAAATCCATCGCATTAGAGATAAGAACAATCCCGTTGAAACTAATTCCAAAATCGATCAAATGACTGGCAAGGCCAGCAGCACGAGTGGTGCCATAGCTTTCCCCGGCCAAATAGAGTGGTGACGTCCAGCGTTGATAGCGCGTTAAATACAACCGAATAAATTCACCGACAGAGTGAATATCGCCCTTATAGCTCCAGAATTTTTTATCGTTGTCTTTATTAATCGCCCGGCTAAAGCCCGTGCCCACCGGATCGATAAAGACTAAATCAGCACGATCGAGCCAGGTGTAAGCATTGGTTTGCAGGCGATAGGGTGGGGGCGGCTGAAAGCCGTCAGGTTCCATCACGATGCGATGGGGGCCAAGGGCACCCAGATGCAGCCACACCGATGAAGAGCCCGGACCACCATTAAAGACAAAAATTAGCGGTCGGGGGGCACTTGCGACCGTAAGAGTGTAGGCCGTGAAGAAAATCTCGGCTTCGGTTTCACCAAATTCATCCTTGAGAGGAATCGAACCTGCATGGGTGGTATATTCCAGGGTTTTATCAGGCAGTGCCAATTTCTGCTGCCTTTCTAAGGGCTCAATTCCGAGGAGCTGACGTTTTCTTTCTTTTTTCTCTGGGGATTTTTCGGCTTCTGGAGTTATGTTGGCGTCAGAGGAATCATGGTCTTGAGTTGACATGGTGATGCTGGGGTTTGGGGCACTCTCGGGGACTGACACGGAGACACGGGGATGGAATGACGCGGCGTTGATTGATTAAGCTCTCTGCTCCTCTGTATGTCCTCTTCTCAGTGTCTCACTATCAATGATCTCAAAACTGGGCTCAAATGCCTAGCAGAAATCGGCTGACAACTATAGCGACCAAGAAATTGGCTCAATGCCGTTTTCTTGCAAATATGCATTGGCTTTGGAAAAATGCCGATTACCAAAAAAACCACGATGCGCAGATAGCGGTGAGGGGTGGGGTGAGGTAAGCACTAAATGTCGTTCACGATCAATAAATTTTCCTTTCTGTTGCGCATAGCTGCCCCACAACAGAAACACTAGATTTCTTCGTTGTTGGTTTAGGTTACTGATAATTGTATCCGTAAACTGCTCCCAGCCCTTTCCCTTATGGGAGGCGGCTTTATGTTGTTCCACGGTTAATACGCTGTTGAGCAGTAACACACCTTGAGCCGCCCAGCTTTGCAAGCAGCCGTGTTTAGGTAGTTTAATACCCAGGTCTTGTTCGATTTCTTTGAAAACATTGACTAAAGAAGGTGGCGGGGCAACACCCTCTGGAACAGAAAAGCACAAACCATGGGCTTGACCCGGACCGTGATACGGGTCTTGTCCGAGAATCACAACTTTAACCTGGTCAAACGGCGTGCTGTTCATTGCATTAAAAATCAATGACCCACGTGGATAAATAATTTTGCCAGCAGCCTTTTCCGCCTGCAAAAACTTTTTTAGCGCCTGCATACTGGGGGTGGTAAACATATCTTCTAGAACCGCTTTCCAGGTAGGTTCAAGTTTAATCGTACTGGTAGGAGCAGGGGTAGGTTCTGTCATCATTGGAGGAGCTGTTCTAAAGGACCAGTAATAACCATCATGGGAGTGTAGATCTTGAGTACGTTGAGGGAGCTTTATAGCTCTGTTTACCCATGGAGAGACAACAAGCTGATACAACTAGTAGAGAATATACTAACGCTCAGATGGTGGTTGGTTATTTGAGAGGTATAAACGTGTTGCCCCTGGTTACTGGAGAAAACCTATCTAACCTTAGTATTGGTTCTAAACCATGGTGTACCGCCATCAAAATCAGTTAGATGCTCTTGCAATCTCCAGCAAGCAACCCATAAGGCAACATAGAAAAGCACACATAACTTGAAACCACGGTCACGATGAGTTTACCGCCCCTGATTCCGCGCGCCACTCTTTTTGGAAACCCCCAGCGCACCAGTCCACGCCTGTCCCCGGACGGCAAATACCTGACTTACATTGCGCCGGATGCCAATAATGTTTTACAGGTTTGGCTGCAGGTGCCGACCGGCGACAATCGCCAGCTTACCCAGGATAAAAAGCGCGGTATTCGGTCATATTTTTGGACATACCAGGAAAATAAGTTGATTTACCTGCAGGATGCCGACGGAGATGAGAATTTTCATCTATATTTGGTAGATATCGCCACTGACATGATCCGTGATCTCACCCCCTTTCAGGGCATCAAAGCGAGTCCTGTCGAACTCGATCCTGACTTTCCTAACCTGGTTTTAGTCAGCCTCAACCTTAAGGATCGTCAGAAGTTTGATGTTTACCGCATTAACCTCACCACCGGTGCTGTAGAGTTCGATACTGACAACCCTGGCAATATCGTTGGGTGGACCGCCGATCACCAGTTTCAGATCCGGGCAGCCACTGCAGCCACCCCCGATGGCGGCTCTGAACTATTTTACCGTGCTACCCCAGCAGACTCTTGGGAAAGCCTACGCTGCTGGGGACCAGACGATGAAGGTGGCGCAGTCGGATTCTCTAAAGATGGCAATATTCTTTATCTGGTGGGCACTCACGATGCCAACGCCCAGCGTTTTATTTCCCTTGATTTAACCACTCGCACCGAAACCGTTATTGCCGAAGACCCCCAATACGACATTGGCAATATTGAAACCCACCCCACTGAGCACACCATTCAGGCCGTTTCTTTCTACAAAGCAAAAGAAGAATGGCAGCTTCTTGACGATGCTATTCGTCCAGATTTTGAGGCTCTTGCCCAAGTTCGCCCCGGCCAGTTTGTTATCAGCTCACGCACCCTAACGGATGATAAATGGCTGGTGGCCTATCTCACCGACGATGGTCCAGTGTATTACTACCAGTACGATCGCGCCAGCAAAACTGCCACCTATCTGTTTAGCAATCAGCCCGAGCTGGACGACCTCGACCTGGCGGCTATGGAGCCTATTGCATACCAGGCCCGCGATGGTCTGACAATTCATGGCTACCTGACGCTGCCGGTGGGTGTCGAAGCCAAAAATTTACCCACGGTGCTCTTTGTCCATGGCGGTCCCTGGGCGCGGGATATATGGGGCCTAAACCCACCCGTACAATGGCTGGCTAACCGAGGCTACGCTGTACTACAGGTGAACTTCCGGGGGTCCACAGGCTACGGCAAAGACTTTGTTAATGCAGGCAATCGCCAGTGGGGCAAAACCATGCATGACGACCTGATCGACGCGGTAGATTGGCTCTGTAACCAGGGCATTGCTGACCGGACTAAAGTCGCTATTATGGGCGGCTCCTACGGCGGTTACGCCACCTTAGCCGGGTTAACATTTACCCCAGATGTGTTTGCCTGTGGTGTAGATATTGTTGGTCCGTCAAATTTGCTTACCCTGATTCGTAGTGTGCCCCCTTATTGGCAACCGATGATGGCGATGTTTGCCCACCGTGTTGGCGATATTGAATCTGAGGAAGAGATGTTAAAAGAGCGGTCCCCTTTGTTTTTTGTTGACCGCATCGAGAAGCCATTGCTAATTGGCCAGGGGGCTAACGACCCTCGCGTCAAAGAAGCGGAAAGTGAGCAGATTGTTGAGGCTATGCATAAAGCTGGTAAGCCTGTTGAATATGTGCTTTACACCGACGAAGGTCATGGGTTTGCTCGCCCAGAAAATCGCTTGCACTTCTACGGCATCGTGGAAGAGTTTCTGGCGAAATATATCGGCGGTCGCACTGAACCGGCTACTGAAGTGGATGGCCACTGCGGTGTGGTGAAATAGCAAGCAGGCAGTCATTCTTCTGTTTGAGCGTCAGAAGAATGACTGACATATATTGCTGACTTACGATGTCTTTTTTTTCTAATAACACGGTAAATGTAGCAGAGGCTAAGGTAGATAAGAGACTATTAGCTATGATATGAACACAGAATTACAATAAGTGACTAATTCGCTAGGGAAGCAAACAATGACGCCCAAAGAGGAACTGATGCAGGTAATTGAGCAATCGCCTGATGAGCTGATTCGGGCAATGTTAGACCTGATAAAGGTGATGCAGTTAGATTCAAAGGCTGATGTGCAGCAGCAAAGCGGGCAAGTATTTAGTTCTGCTTATCCGCTGCGGGGATTACCTCTGACGGTTTCAGAAGATTTTGATGAGCCTATGCCAGAGCTGTGGGAAGCTCTGGAACAATGATTTTATTGGATACTCATATTTTATTATGGTGGCTCCACGCTCCAGACCGACTATCTGAACAAGTTCAGTCTGAAATTGCCATAGTGGATAGCAAGATTTTGAGTTATACACATGTGAAAACACTTTCTTAAAGCAGGAAAAATTATCTAGGTGTCTGAAACAGGGGGGTGTCAATTTGATTTTCATCGCAGCGTCCATAATCTCGTCTGCTCCGTTACTCGAAGTCGCCTATGAAACCGGACTATATATGCCATTCGGCACTCTTCACACGTCTCGCCCCGGAATCTCAAATTTAACTCAGTACCTATGACGTCTCCATACCCTGCGTCAGCCGCATCCACATGGGCAGCTGGGTATCGCCGCCACCCTCAATGCGTTCCAGGGCTGTTGCCATCTCCACCCGTACATCAAATTCAGATTCCTGTGCCACGGCC
>JBHJIV010000275.1:0-13906 GCA_050043105.1 Leptolyngbyaceae cyanobacterium
TGCGTAAAAATTTGTCGGGGCGGTGCATGGGACGCCCCGGCAAATTTTTGTCATTGTAGTAACATGGTTTGCCAATCTATTGATGTGGGGCCAAAAAAACGGGTGGCTTCTGCCGCAGCCGTCTTTAGGGATGGATTCCATTCGCTGAAGGTATAGTCACCATCGATTTCATTGACCAGCAGGCAATAGCCGTGGCCGTCAAATTCTATGGCTAAGCGAACGGTTGCGCCGGGTGGCAACTCAGCGGGTCTGTCTGGCACATTTTGAGGAATTTGCCACAAACGAATTTGCTTAACCACCACAGAAGGCATGGATCATGAATAATTAGTCTTTAGAGACAAATTATTGCCACAACTTTCCCTTATACGTGATTTAGCGGCTGTTTCCGTATCAATTTAATCCACAGCTCCTGACAACACGGAGACCTCAATTGAGCTAGTTTTCGCTATGAATGTAAGTCTGGCTCTGCTCTTCAGGCGTTAATTCAGCTAAAGCGATGTCGTTTCTTAGTACACGACCGGTGGGTCCAACGATCTGTCGGGGCAGCGTTTGGGTGTCCACTAGCTCCATCCGATTCATGTTGTAGGTGGTGTAAACAGTGTCTCCGGTATCAAAGAAAAAGTCGAGTACCGTCATGGTTTGCATAGCGGCATCAGTGCGGTTGAGCCACGTGCGGGGACCGCTGCCAAGGGCACCGCAGTGCAACAGTTCTAGCTTGCCTACATAGCCGGGATAATAGGCGTGGTGGTGACCGCTCATGTAGGTATGGACATTGTGCCGTTCTAAAACGGTCTGGAGCTGGTCGGAATTATTGAGAAATTCACCGTTGCGATCGCGACCTTGAGAAATGGCATACAGCGGCAGATGCCCTAGAGCAATGCGAAACTTGGCCGACTGGGCCGCGTCACTGCTCAGCTGCTGGTCAGCCCAGGTTACCTGATTGGCGGGCACATTCGCCGATGACGCATCCCACACAAGGTAGAAAATATCGTTTTGCTTAAAGCTGTAGTAGTAAGGAAAATCGCCCGTATCGACATACTGCAGGTCCAGATCACCTTGGTGGGTCTGCCAGTAGCGCGTGGTCACCTCGCGATCAACCGGGTAAACATAGCCACCTTGATGCTGCAGATTCGACGCATCGTGGTTGCCGATGGTGAGTGCAAACGGAATATTCGCCTCACGAATGGAGCTGAGAACAAGGGTATCAAACCCGTTCCACATGGCTTCTACCTCAGCCGTGTTTAGGGCAAGACTTTGCCCAGCCACCATATCGCCCACACACAGCACAATATCTGGCTCCCACTGCGGCAGCATGGAGACGCCCTTCATCACCTCCTGACGATAGTCCACAGCGCCATAGCGGGCGTTAAGGTCGCTAATGACGACAGCTCGCACGTCGCCGCGGTTGGGGGCAAAGAGTTCGGTAGGGCCAATGGGTTGGCCAAAGTTGGGAGGGCGGTTGGGGGCAGCAGAGGCAGCAGACGTCGCAGGGGCGCTGACTGACAGGTCTGGGGTATCAGCGTTAGTAATTGTTTGAGCAACCGGCTTAGCGGAACAAGCGCCTAGAGCAAAACTGCCTAGAACTAAGAAACGACGTCGGTTCAAAACCATGAAAGCTAACCCGATAAACTCCTCAAGGCATGATAAACCACCCGTCACTTAAGGGCATTAACCCTCTATACCCAAATCGCTGAGTCTACCAAAGGGGGGGCTTCAAATGTGATTCCCCACGTCCCATTTTTATTGCCCGTTGCCTGTTAACATACAGGCGCATATTTCAGTCGGCCTTCTTTCTACATGATTGACTCAGTGCTGCGCACCCTTACTTTTGGGCAGTTTTCGCTACACCAGTGGCGACAGGTAAGCCTTATTCATCGGTTGCTGTCGCCGCTGCGTCAATGGCGACAGGGCAGTAGCCTGCTGGTCTATGGTGATCTAATTGCGGCGGTCATCATGGCGGTTCTGCTAGTGCTGTCACCCTACACATCCACCACGCTGATCGGTATTTTGCTATTGGCCTGTGCAGCCCTGTGGTTTTTACTGACGGTAAGCGATGAGGCAAACGGCTGGCTAACGCCTGTTCACCTGGGGGTCACCCTCTTTTGGGGGGCCATGGTGCTGGCAACGGCCCTCTCACCGGTAAAGTCAGCGGCGGTTTCTGGGCTGGTGAAGCTCACCTTAAATCTGTTGCTATTTATGTTGATGGCGCGGGTACTGCGACAGCCAAAGCTACGGACCGGGGTAATATCAGTGTACGTACTGGCCACCTTACCAGTGGCGATTTACGGCATGCGTCAGTACTTTTTTGGGGCTGAGGCGCTGGCTACCTGGGTTGACCCCACAACAAACTTATCTGGCGCCACACGAGTCTACAGCTATCTTAGAAATCCAAATCTGTTGGCGGCCTATCTCATGCCTGCCGTAGCCATGAGCGCCAATGCCATTTTTGTTTGGCCGCGATGGCTCCCCAAAGTGCTAGGTGCGATCGCTTTTTTCTTATTTCTGGCCTGTTTGGTACTTACCTACAGTCGCGGTGGCTGGATTGGTCTTTTAGGTCTGTTTTTTGTTCTCTCTATCCTGCTGGTTTACTGGTGGAGCGAACTGTTCCCAGCCTTTTGGAAGCAGTGGGCACTGCCGCTGTTGTTGGGGGCAATGGCGGGGTTAGTTATCTTTGCCGTGCTGTTTGTTGGCCCGGTGCGTGAACGGGTGATGACCATGTTTGCCGGGCGAGGAGACAGTAGCAACAACTTTCGTATTAATGTATGGGAAGGGGTGCTGGACATGATTCGAGCGCGGCCTGTCATTGGCATTGGTCCTGGTAATGAAGCCTTTAATAAAGTTTATCCGTTCTACCAGCGCCCCAACTACACGGCTCTGAGTGCCTATTCAATTTTTCTAGAAACCTTGGTGGAGGCGGGCATTGTCGGCTTTACGGCCCTGTTATGGATGTTGGGTACGACATTTTATCAGGGGTTGCAGCAGCTACGGCGTTTGCGGATGGATATGAACGTGCAAGGGTATTGGTTAATTGGTGCGATCGCAACCTGTTCTGGCATGTTGGTCCATGGTTTAGTCGATACCGTCTGGTATCGTCCCCAAGTCAGCACCCTCTGGTGGCTGTGTATGGCCGTTATTGCCAGCTTCTATGTGCCTCGTCAGCAGCACTACGAAGAATAGAGCTGGACGTCCCCAGAGCCTATGGACCTGAGGACGATAAAACATCCTGAATCAGATCTGTTCTTATGCTTTTTTTACCACTGAGGAACAATACCAGCTTGCCAGCAGCGAGGAGGCAGCGGTTTCAGCTGAACCATAACAGAAAAGAAACTGCTGTCACTACCTACCCCACACGCTGGCAGTAAGATCTTTTATCAAAGATGACATTGCCGGGCAACAGCCCAGCTTTTTTGACCAAACTGCAGCATTAGATACAACACAGTGTGAAAGTTTTCTCAATGCTAAAGAATAGCCCGTAGTCTAAGTCCTTTGGTCCGTACGCTATGGTGCTACGCCCTTATGCTAGGAGATCTTCCATGCCCCACCGCAGTTCCCTTCCGTTTTCTCGTCGCCAGATTATTCGTGGATTGCTGGCGACCACAGCATTTGGTGCCGCGACAAAGCTAAATGCCTGTACACCTGCAGGCGGCGATGCGGCTGGTGGCGATGCAGCGGGTGATGAGGTGGTCGTCGGTTTTATTTATGTGGGTCCCAAGGATGACTTTGGGTATAACCAGGCCCATGCGGAAGGTGCGGCTGCCATGGCCAATGTCCCCGGTATCAGAATTACTGAAGAAGCCAGCGTGCCTGAGACTACGGCGGTGTTGGAAACCATGCGCAGCATGATTGAAATCGATGGGGCGACGGTGCTCTTCCCAACGTCTTTTGGCTACTTTGACCCCTACATCATAGAACTCGCTGCCGAATTTCCTGATGTGCAGTTTTTCCATGCAGGTGGTCTCTATCAGGAAGACGTGCATCCCAATAATGTGGGCAGCTACTTTGGCTACATTGACGAAGCGCAATATATTGCTGGCGTTATCGCTGGCAACATGTCTAAGGAAGGCAAGCTTGGGTTTGTTGCAGCTAAACCCATTCCCCAGGTGCTACGCAACATCAACAGTTTTACCTTGGGGGCAAAATCCATTAACCCAGCGGCCACTACCCAGGTGAGCTTTACTGGAGATTGGGCACTGCCTGTCATAGAAGCAGAGGCCACCAACAGTATGGCCGACCAGGGCATTGATGTTGTCACTTGCCATGTGGATAGCCCTAAAGTGGTCATGGAGACGGCTGAACGGCGGGGTATCTTTAGCTCGGGGTACCATGCCGACCAAAGTCCGCTGGCGCCCAAGGGATATTTGACCGGGGCAGAATGGGACTGGGTGAGTATTTACACGTTCTTAGGTGAACAGTTTGTTGCTGGCAAGACTCTGATGGCTGGGGATATTGACCACATTCTGCGGTGTGGTCTGGCGGATAATTTCTGTAAGCTCTCTCCCTATGGGCCAGCGGTGAGTGAGGCGGCTAAGGCTGATGCTGACGCGGCTAAAGAGCCTATCCTTGCTGGCGAACTGGTGATTTACGAGGGAGAGCTAAAGGACAATACCGGTAAGGCAATTTTGTCGGCTGGGGAGAAGTACGAACAGCAAATTATTGAATTGGAGAAAATGGACTGTCTGATTGAGGGTGTCAACGGCAGCATTGACGGCTGATGGTCAGTCTTTCTCAAAGGGTTTCTGCGCCTGCGCGCAGATCCTTAGAAACCATTGTGTTACCCGTGGCGGCTCTGCTGGTGGCGTTGGTTATTTTTGGTTGTTTTTGTGCCCTGGCGGGGGCCAACCCGTTTGCCGTTTACGGTTCAATTTATAAAGCGGCGTTTGGTCGTTGGAGTGCCTGGCAAAATACCCTCCTGCGGGCCGCGCCCCTGATGCTGACGGCTTTGTGTACCGCACTGCCGGCCCGATTGGGGCTGGAGATTATTGGCAACGAAGGCGCTCTGGTGATGGGAGGGTTAGCCGCTGTTGTTGTCGGCCTGGGGGTGGGGACATCTTTGCCCCCGTTGCTCGCTCAGATGGCCATGGCCCTGGCGGGCATGGTGGCCGGTGGGCTATGGATCATGCTGGCTGGGGCATTGCGTCACTATCGCGGTGTGAATGAAACGATCAGCAGTTTGTTGTTGAACTATATTGCGATCGCACTCATAAACCATCTGGTGGAAGGCCCCATGCGCGATGTCAGTTTTGTCACCAAACCATCGTCCGCTCAGCTTGACCCAAGTATTTGGCTAGGCACCATTCCCGGCACCCGCATTCACTTTGGATTGTTCTACGGCCTGATAGTTTGTATTCTCGCCTATGTGCTGATCCAGCGCACCACCTTTGGCTTTGCCGCTCGCACGGCTGGCGGCAATGTGCGGGCCGCCAAAATTGCTGGTTTACCCGTCGGTAAGCTGACTTTGGCCATTTGTTTTTTAGGTGGGTCTGCGGCTGGTCTAGCCGGCATGGTGGAGGTGGCCGCTGTGCAAAAGAGAATTAACGAATCGCTGGTTTCTAACTACGGCTATGCCGGTATTTTAGTGGCCTTTGTCTCTCGCCATAATCCTCTAGCCACAGTTCTAGTAGCGATTTTGCTAGGGGGCATTCTCGCCAGTGGTGGCATTCTGCAGCGGGCTCACAATTTACCCGATGCCACAGTACTCGTGTTTCAAGGAATTGTCTTTTTATGCGTGTTATTTAGCGACTCGCTCTATGGCAAATTACCCTGGTTTAGAGAAGTAGGGGAGAGTTAAACATGGCAGGCAATCGCCGTAACACATCGGCTTTCCAGCAGTTATTGAGGTGATTAGATGGCGGCTGAGTCTCTTGGTTTGTGGGGAATTCCTCTAGGAATAGTAGCTGGAACACTGCGGGGAAGTGCCCCATTTTTGTTTGTCAGCCTGGGGGAATGTCTGACCGAAAAAAGTGGCAAGATCAATCTGGGTTTAGAAGGCACGTTGCTGATGGGGGCCATGAGCGCCTACGGGGGTTCTTTTTTATCTCAGGATATGGTCGGTCCCTTTTGGGCACCGTGGCTGGGAGTCATGGCCGCCGGTCTATTCGGTATGGTGTTAGGCATTATCCACGGTTGGCTATCGCAGCAGCCTCGGGTCAATGATGTCGCGACCGGCATCGCCATGATTGTTTTTGGTAGTGGTCTGGCCTTTTTTCTAGGGAAACCCTAAATTCCACCCCAGGCACAGCAAATGTTTACCTTTGACTGGGGTAGCTGGAGTAATATTCCTCAGATACAGGCGGCATTAAAGATCAGCCCGTTGTTTTTATTGGGAGTTGCGATCGCGCCTCTCCTTCACTGGTTCTTTCGCTATACCCGCTGGGGGTTATACATTCGAGCCGTCGGCGATAGCCCGCAGTCAGCCCGTGCCATGGGCATTTCCACCTTTAAGGTACGCATGTTGAGCATTGTTGCCGGAAGTTTTTTAGCCGGCATCGGTGGAGCCTGTCTGTCGCTTTACTATCCGGGGGTGTGGACCGAGCGGATCTCTAGCGGTCAGGGACTAATGGCGGTAGCCCTGGTGATTTTTGCCCGGTGGAACCCAATTCAGTGTTTGTGGGCCTCAATGTTGTTTGGCGGAGCCCAGGCGATTGGGCCGGCGTTTCAATCGGTGGGTGTGGACTCTTACTATTATTTGTTTAATGCCGCTCCTTATATTTTGACTCTGTTGATTATGGTGATAACTTGTTCGCCCCAGCGCACCTTAGTGGGGCTACCAGGTGCGTTGGGAAAAGAGGATTAAGGCGAAACAATGCAAGACTGTCGCCAAGATCGACAATCTCTCCCCTCCTGGGAGTGGCTCCGGGGTGGGTTGGCCGATAGCACAATTAGTCGAGACCCACCCCGCCTGACCGGCACCCCTTTCGGGAGGGGAGTTTTTATGCCTTAGGCATTTATTCCCTTAGTAACTTCTTCTCTGCAATGTATGATCAAAACCATAAAGCTTGCCGGCAACGGCACCCTGATGCAAGGGCTTGAGCTTAACCCCAACCTTCTCAACGTCAACGCTACAATTGCACGGGAAGCCCAAACAGCCCCCAGCTATCGTCTCTGGACGATAGACGACAACTATCCCGCTATGATTAAGGTGAGTTCAGGCGGTGTTGCTGTGGCTGTTGAAGTATGGCAGGTTCCCCTGGCAGGTCTGGGCATTATTCTTTCTCAAGAGCCGCCTGGTTTAGCCATTGGCAAGGTCATGCTCCACGATGGGGAAGAGGTTCTAGGCGTTATTGGGGAGCCCCTAACCGTTGAAGGGAAAAAAGAAATTACTGAGTATGGTGGCTGGCGTGCCTATATAGGGGCAGTTTAATCGCGTCTTATCTAGGTTCAGTCTTGCCGATTCACTACGCTATCGAGACTTTAGACTCAACAACGCAACACCTACTGTGACCAAGCCGATGCCAATAATCTGCTGCTCTTGCAGAGCTTCTTGCAATATTCCCCAGGCAAATAACGCCGTTAACGCTGGCGCACTGGCGCTGAGCAACGCTGTTAAAGAAGCCCCAATTAGCCCAATGCCAAAGTTATTTAGAACATAGGCAATCAGTGTGAGAGTGGCTGAGAACATAGTCATAGCCAGGACTGGTGGCCAGGCTGTTGGGGCTATTGTTATTTGCTGATGAACGAGTAACATTACACTGGCTAGCGTTGCCACTACGACAAACGTATATAAAGAAAACGGAACTGGATGCAGCCCTGGATGCCCAGGTTGAGCCTTGAGCGATAGTTCAGCAACAATGCCATAGAAACCAAAACTGAGCCCGGCCCCAAGCGCACAGACGCTGCCCAATACAGGATTGGATGCCAGTTCAGAGGACGATGTTAGGGTGGTGAGTACGACACCGAGAGAAATAATCCCCATTAGCCAAAGCTGATAGGGGTGCGGAGATTGCTTGAACAACTGCCACGCTAGCAAAATAGTAATGGCGGGATAGACAAAAAAGATTGCGATCGCAACTCCAGCTGCAATCTGACTCAGTGCTGTATACAGTAGCGTCAAGCCTAAAAACAAACAAACCCCGCTGGCAGTAACAGCCCCCCAAAGCCTAGGAACCGTTGGCAGTGCCCGCAACACCGTAAATGTGCTGGGATATAGCCAGGGGATCAGCCCTACCAGCAACAGTGCCATAATTGCCATACGCAGCGCCAGCAGCAGAACAACGTTACTCAGCTGTGGTGTGACAAATCCACCAAAGGGAATCTGCCCAAACAACCGGCTGGATGTAAAAAACAACCGTAAAACGACATTCTGAACAGACAGACCTAGGGCACTTAGCAACACTAAGCCAATCCCTAGAAGTTTAGTAGATCGCGGTGGCGTCATTGAGGTGAGTCAGGATAATGACAGGACACCTGATGATAGTCGTTAACCGGCTGTAGTGTAGGAGCCGTTTGTATACAGCGCTCATCGCCCTTAGGGCAGCGGCCATACAGACGACAGATATGTGGCGATGGATTGATCGGGCTACGCGGTTCTCCCGTCAGAGGAATTCGATGGGGATTTGCCTCAAATGCAGGAATTGCCGAAATCAACGCCTGGGTGTAAGGATGTCTGGGGTGATTAAAAACATCATCCGTGGGACCTGTTTCCACCAGTTTGCCAAGGTACATGACCAAAATGCGATCGCACAGCAACCGCACCACATTCAAATCATGGGAAATAAACAGATAGCTCATATTCAGCCGCTGTCTTAGATCCGCCAGCAAATGCAAAATCACCGCCTGCACTGACACATCCAGCGCCGACGTCGGCTCATCCAAAATCAGTAGTGCCGGCTTGAGCGCAATCGCCCGAGCAATTCCTACCCGTGCCTTTTGCCCGCCCGATAGCTGATGAGGAAACCGACTGAGCAATTCCTCAGGCAACCCCACCTGTTGCGCCAGTTCCGCCGCCCGTTGTTTTAACCTTTGACGATCTTGTTGTGATCCCAACCGCCGAATCGGTTCAGTAATCGTATCAAACGCCGTAAACCGCGGATTCAAACTATCGCTTGGGTCCTGAAACACCATCTGCAGTTTCGCCCGATAAGGACTGTGAGCAAACTCTCCCACCGATACTCGGCTGATATCAGTCCCCTCAAACATAATACTCCCAGCCGTCGGCTCCAACAAACGCGACACCAACCGAATCAGCGTAGATTTACCACAGCCAGACTCACCCACAAGCCCCACACTTTCTCCTGGATGAATGGTGAGATCCAGACCATCAACAGCATGTAGATATTGTGCCGGAGAACTGCCAGGAAGCCAGCGAGGCGTTTTGGAAGCTATGGGAAAGTGTTTAGTGAGGTTGGTAACTTGAAGCATGATAGAGAAGAGAAAGAGAGCTAAACACAGAGAGAGAGGTTCCGAGATGGGTTGACCGTTAGCGCAAGTTATCGAGACCCACCCCACCCGGAGGGCACCCCTCCCAGGAGAGGATTTAAATCATTAGCCAGTAAAAATAATTTCATCATTGCTCTGAGAAACCTTTTCTCCTAACCTCGCCGTAACTCCACCCTTGCCTGAATATTAGCTATAGCCGACAACCTATTTTCGGGGGGTGTGGGGGAGTTTAGGCCCCCACGTACAGGAGGGTAAACCCCAGTATGCCTAGTTGGAATAGCTTGGATACTTCCGAAAAGGAGGAAAGCCCTTAGCAGCCCTCATTGCTATGTTCCAATTTCTTGTAATCATACTGAGAGCATAATAATCACAACTAATTTTCCAACGGATGCCAACACCCCACCCAATGCTCTTCACCAACCTGCTGATAAGTAAGTTCTTCTCCTTGACATCGTTCAGTTGCCCGATCACACCGCCCAATAAACCGACAGGGCGGCAAATCCTCCCGACGTAAATCCGGCAAACTCCCCAAAATCGGAATCAAATCATCAAACCCCTTATGGGGTTCAGGTGTCGCTGCAATCAGCTTCGCCGTATAGGGATGACGCGGCTGGCTGAATAGTGGATGGGTAGCTGCACTTTCTACCACATGACCCGCATGCATAACGACAATGCGATCGCAATATTCCGAAGCCAGTGCCAGATCATGGGTAATCACCACCGTCGCCATCTGTTGTTCTGTTGCCAGCTCCTTTAACAAATTCATCACCGTCGCCTGCGTCGTCACATCCAACCCGGTTGTCGGCTCATCCGCAATCAACAAGTTAGGAGAACACGCCAACGCTAGGTCTATCATAATTCGCTGACATAAACCGCCCGACAGCTCATAAGGATACGCATTATACCGCTGCTGCGGATCAGGAATTTTAACACTGGCCAACAGTTCTAAAGCACGCTTTTTTAACTGAGCACGAGGCAAATCCGAATGACAGCGCAGCACATCCACCAGCTGTTTACCCACCTTACGAATCGGATTTAGCGCCACCCGAGGATTCTGAAAAATCATCGACAGTTCTTTACCCCGCAGCTGTCGTAATTTATTTTCCGGCAGCGTGAGGAGGTTGCAAGTTTCCGAATTTTGACTCCAGAGAACGTCTCCTTTAGTGACATGTCCGGCTCGGTCAAGGATACCTAGGATGGCTAGGGCTAGGACGGATTTACCTGAGCCACTTTCGCCAACGATACCGATGGTTTCTCCTTTATTGATATGGAAGCTGATATTTTCTAGAGCTTTGACAATGCCGGTGCGGGTGCGAAACTCGACTGAGAGATCTCGCACCGACAACACAGATGTTTGGATTGGTGTAGAAGCAAGAGAGGGAAGCATGGACAATTCTCATAAATGTATTTTTTAGGGTTATTTATTTCTAATCACAAAGAGATAACTGATCTTTTACGATGTGGTGCGTATGCGGAGCAGCGTAACCACATCACCAAAACCCCATTCTCTAACTGCCACAACGAAACTTCCGATATATTTTCGAGGGGTGTGGGGGAGTTAGGTCCCCACGAACAAGGAGGTTTCAGGGGGGCAAGCCCTGGGCAACCCACATCGCTATCAATCAGCCACTACAGCTAAGTTCTCATCCTAGGATCAATCAAATCCCTTAAACCATCGCCTAGCAAATTAAAACAAAATACGGCTAACATCAGCACTGCGCCTGGAAAAATTGCTAGCCACCATTCCCCCGAGATAATATAGGTCGCGCCTTCTGCTACCATAATCCCCCACTCTGGTGTCGGTGGTCGTACCCCCAACCCAATAAACGACAGTCCTGCTGCATTTAAAATGGCCCAACCCATATTTAACGAAATATGCACCATCATCACCGGCAACACATTTGGAAATAGATGGGCTGCCATGATTCGCAGATGGCCATTGCCGGCTAGTCTCGCCGCCTCTACATAGCCCGCATCGCGTCTTACCAAGATCTCGGCCCGCACCACACGGGTGTAAAGGGGAAGATTAATAACAGCGGTGGCATAAATGATGTTCTCTACCGTGTTGCCCAGTGCAGCAACTAACCCCATGGCCAAAATAAATAACGGAAACGCCATAAGAGTATCAATAACGCGGCTAATGATGAGCTCGCACCATCCTCCAAAATAGCCTGCACAGGTGCCTAAAATACTGCCCAACGCAAAAGATAACACGACAGCTACCACAGCAATTCCCAGGTCTAAGCGAGTTACCACAAGTACCCGACTGAGAACGTCACGCCCAAGATCGTCAGTACCAAACCAGTGGGCTATGGATGGAGGCGATAGGGCAACGGTGGCATTGCTAGCGGTGGGGTCATAGGGTGCGATCGCAGTGCCAAATAGTGCGAATAACACAAACCCAAAAAACAACAAAAATGCTCCAAACGTGACCACATTTTCGCTAATTATGTAGCGAGCCTGAGCAAGTGGCGACATCGGCTGATATAAAGTCATGACTCTACTCCCGCACGAGGATCAATCACGGTATACAGCAAATCAATCAGCAAGTTGAGCACCACATAGAGCAATGCCATTGTCAGCACAAACCCCTGCACGGCTGCATAATCTGAAGCAATCAAAGCAGACACCGCATAGGAGCCAATTCCTGGCCAGGCAAAGACTTTTTCGACGAGCACGTTGGCCCCCAACAAGAACGAAAACACTACGCCTAGGGTGGTCACGATAGGCAACATAGCATTGCGAAAAGCATAGCCAAACAAAATGGTACGAGGTGCCAGCCCGCTAGCCCGAGCAGTCCGAATAAAGTCACTAGACAGCACACTCAACATTGATGCCCGTGTCACCCGAGCCAGCGGAGCCAGGGCAAACAAACCTAATGTAACGGCAGGCAATACCAGCTGCCCAAGCGCCGCCCAAAATGTTTCAAACTCTCCAATCAACAAACTATCTATCAAAAACAATCCAGTCACCTGTTCAGGCGAAGAATATAAAATAGCCAGTCGTCCTAACGGTGCTGGTGCCACACCCAGACGAAAATAAAACACATAAATCAGCAGCAGCCCTGTAAAAAAGGTGGGTAGAGAAACCCCTGCTGTCGCTAGCACCCTTACCCCATGATCAATCCAAGAGCCAGGACGAGTTGCTGCCAGAATACCCAGGGGTAAGGCCAACGTAAGCGAGAACATCAATCCTGCCAGGGTTAGTTCCAAAGAAGCAGGCAGTCGCGTGAGTAAATCAGAAACAACGGTCTGCCCCGTAGTGAGAGAGTTCCCCAAGTCTCCCCGCAGCAGCTCCCCGACATAGATCAAAAACTGCTCAGGCAGACTGCGATTTAGACCTAAGCTTTCTCGGATTTGCTCAATAGCCTCTTGCGTAGCGGCAGGACCAGCAAAGTAGGCAGCCGGATCGCCGGGGAGTGCCCGAGTCAGCACAAACGTGACGATGATGACACCGAGGATACTAGGAACTGCAGCAATAATGCGGCGGAGAATGACAGAGAGTGTAGAAGGGCGAGACATAAAGGCAAGAAATAAAAACCAGACCCTGCAGAATTCTTCTAACTGGAAAGAATTCTGAGTGAAACTTCCCCTCCTGGGAGGGGCGCAGGGGTGGGTTGACCATTTACGCAAGTTCCCGAGACCCACCCCGCCTACGGCACCCCTCCCAGGAGGGGAGTTCAGGCAAATAGCTCAAGATTTTGCGTCTAAGCCTTCTTCAACTGCCGATAATCCAACTGTCGATGGAACCAATACTGATACCCACTCACCCCAGGCTGCATTGCCACCGACAAATACGGCTGCGCCACCACAATTCGCGGCATCTCCTCAAAAGCAATTTTCAAAAAGCCTTTAACGCTCTCCTCATACTCCGGGTCTCCTGGCTCTGTTGCCAAGGCCTGATCCACCAGCTGGTCCAGCTCTGGATTCTGATAGGCACTACCATTAAATGTGGCATTTTGACCATGGTAAGAATAGAAAAAGAAATAGTCAGGATAGTTGAGCCAGCCGCCAAAGTTGTTAACAATCATCGGGCGATTCTTTTCCACCAATACCGCCCGGAAGTTAGAGCCTGGAACTTTCTCTAGCGTGACAGTAATACCAATCTCCGCCAGAGACTCCTGCACTAGCACACAGAGCGGCTCTGCCCACTCTTGCGTACCCAGGTTAAAGGCCAGCGTCGTCTCAAACCCTTCAGGGTAGCCAGACTCTGCCATCAGTGCCTGAGCCTGAGCTATATCAGTGTTGTAAGGGTAAGGCTGAGGCCAGTCAATCGTTTTTGGCTCAAAGCTTTCTCCACCATACATTTTGACACACTCACCATAGAGCGCTGTTTCCACAATAGCGTCGTAGGGCATGGCATAGGCCACCGCCTGACGCACCTTAACATCACTAAAGGGGTTGGGTGTTCCCCCCAGCTCTGGCTGTGAGTTTAGGTCAATCGTATAGAGACAGTTCTCAATGGGTGTAGAAACAACCGTGTACTGACCAGCTGCCTTTAGCTCACTAATATCTTTTTCAGAGACCTCATA
>JBHJIV010000276.1:0-14547 GCA_050043105.1 Leptolyngbyaceae cyanobacterium
ACTATCCATGAGGCCCGTCTAATAGGTCTAGATTTTTTCCGCGATATTCCCCCTGATGCGCGGCTGCAGCAACAGCTGGCGACAACAGATAATCTTTTGGGTATCTGTCAATCTGCCAGCCAGCAGGTGGAGGCTATTCCAGAAATCTCGAATGAACTGGCCAACGCGCAAATTGGGTTTGCCAATTTTCTGTTTGACGGGGGCGCTGTTATTCGTCGTCAGCCCTTGACCCAGTGGTCTGCCGCCGCGAGTCGCTGCGATAGCGAAGAATCCTTTACGCTGCAGCTGGCAATTGCCTATCTAGCTGCTGAAAACATTGACTATCAAAATACGGGCGATGAGAACAGTCTTGGCAACATCAGCCTCGGCAATGTGAATATACCCGACCTCTATGGTGATGGTACGGCCTACAGCACCCAAACCTTTTGGCAAGACTGGAGCAGCTTAGATGACTATCAAACGCTGATTAACTATCGCACCTTCAAAAGCAACGGCGATGCCCCTGCCACGACTAAGCTGATTAACTTTGCTCAGCAGGTTTCTTTAGATGCGGTGATCAGAAATGAAGTGGAGCCTGAGCTGATTCGCGATCGCATTGTCTTAATTGGCTACACCGACTTTAGCGATCGCAACGCCGATGCGTTTAACACCCCCTATGGGGATTCTGTAGCGGGGGTTTATTTACATGGGCAAATGGTGAGTCAGCTGATCAATGCAGTGCTTGAAGATCGCCCCCTGATACGCTGGTGGCCATTTTGGGGAGAAACCGGTTGGATTTTACTGTGGTCGGGCATTGGTGGGGCCGTGTTTTGGCGATTTGTCAGACCCCTACCGGTGCTATTGGCCAGTGTCGGATCGCTCGGGCTATTAACCCTGACTTGCTATGGTTTTATGGTGGGTCCGGTAATTTGGGTACCTTGGATTCCTGCACTGATGGGCTGGGGGATAGCCGGCAGTGCAGTGGGCTATATGACCTACCGCTTACGCAAAGGGTGACTACTATGTGCTTAAACTTAGTCCGGCCAGGACCGGCCGCTAACAAAACTGCCAATGGCCACCATTGGGGGTTGGCCCTGGCCCTGGGGTTAGGGCTGGGTGTGGTTGAACCGGCCCTAAATCCACCTGCGGCCAATGCGGTTTGTTTTTTTTGGCAAGCCTGCGCCCGACAGCGAGGGCGAGCAACCAATACCCGTGCGGGGGGTAAACGCACAGGCCGCATCATCGGCGGTAACAATGCTTCCATACCCTACGTCATCTCACCGCGTAATGCCTGGATTCGTGAACCCGGTTCAGAGCATCCCTACACAATCGCTTGGAACCCGGTGGACGGTGTGAATCGCTATACCGTTCGGCTCTGGCGGTGGACCTTTGAGCGCGACCAGCCCGATATTGCCCTGTGGGAAGCCACGGTGGACAACACCAACCGGCTGTCGTTTCCAGAACAGGTGCCCCTGGAGCTAGGCAGCTATTACTCTATCGAAGTGGTGACCGATACGGGGTTCTCCTCTAATTTGGATGCTGGCTATTATGAGTCAGGGTTTCAGCTACTGTTTGAAGAAGACTATGAAATAGTGAGATCGCAGCTAACCGATGTTATCCCGGTCCCAGACACGACTCTTGCTAACAGAGACTCTCTCGAAAATGCAGCCTTAGCCAGGGCCGGTGTTTTCTTTTTAGAAGAGATGTACGCTGACGCGTTGGCCACTCTACAGCCATTAGTCAATAGTGCAACAGCGTCTGATCTGGTGTACACCGCCCTAGGAGATACCTACAGCCAGACTGGGCTAAACCAGCTGGCCATTGACGCCTATACCCAAGCATTAACCCGTGCGATCGCGATTAACGACGTCCTGAGTGAAGCTACAATTCGAGTCAATTTAGCGGATGTATACGCCACCCTGGGGCTGTTTGACCAAACTCTCCAACAGCTGCACCAGGCCCGTAATGCCTACAGCATCCTTGCAGCAGAAACAGAAACTGCCCAAATAGACCGTCGCATTAACATTATTGTCTCTCGCCTATCCAGGCAAGGTAAAGAAGAAACCACACCCTAAAACAGACGCCCCACCCTGGAGTGTTACCCCCATGAAATAAATCAACGCCCCAGCTGCAAAGCGTCTTACTCTGCCCCATCGAGTTCCCTTCATCTGCCCCCGTCATGTCTCTACTCAACTATTGCTGTGGTCTACTCCTAATCGCGCTAGCCACCCCCGTTCAAGCTCAGTCAATCACGACGGCTGATACCGCTACCAATATTCAACAGACTGACAATGTGTACCAAATTGGCGGTGGAGATTTCTCTGGCGACAGCAGCACCCTATTCCACAGTTTTGAGCAGTTTGGTTTACTCACGCAAGAGACGGCTCTGTTTGACAATCCTGCCACTGTCGAGAACATTATCGGTCGAGTGGTTGGTGGGGATGTAGCTGTCATCGACGGTCTGTTGTCAGTGGAGGGAACCGCCAGTCTGTATCTGGTAAATCCAGCGGGCGTGATTTTTGGTAACAACGCACGGCTTAATCTAGCGGGTTCATTTTCCGCTTCGACCGCGACCGGATTACTCTTTGGTAATGATCAATTAGACACCCTCGGCACCAACGATTTTACGGGTTTGAATGGTGCCCCCACCGGCTACCTCTTCAGCAATGAGACAGCGGGGGCCATCGTCAATACAGGTAACCTCGCGGTTGGTCAGTCTTTGACCCTGCTGGGTGGGCAGGTGATCAATACAGGACAGCTCTCGGCCCCCAATGGTGAGCTATTGGTGATGGCCGTCCCAGGTGAAAATTTGGTGCGTCTCAGTCAGTCGGGCTCATTGCTGGGGTTAGAACTTGAGACGATTCCCGATGCAGTTGAGCACTCAGCCGATAGCTTTACAGCGGCCACATTGGCAGCGCTCTTAACGGGGGCCGCCAGCACGGCCACAGATATCACTATCAATGCCGATGGCACCGTTACCCTATCGGGCTCTTCGCTACAGATTCCGACAGATCCAGGTACAGCCATTGTCAGCGGTCAACTAGAAACAGATGGCGGCACCATCGGTATTTTGGGCGATCAGATAGCGCTGGTGGGTGCCGCCATCGATGCTTCTGGAGAGACAGGGGGCGGTAGCGTTTTAATCGGTGGTGATCGACTGGGTGCAGGCAGCGTCCCCAATGCAACGGCAACCGTTATCGATGAAACATCTGTAGTTAACGCCGATAGTCGCGATCGCGGTGATGGCGGCACCATCGTAGCCTGGGGAAATGATGTATTAAGAGTAGAGGGTCAGCTGTCGGCACAGGGGGGCGCTAATGGTGGAAACGGCGGCTTTATTGAAACCAGCAGCCTAAATCTGTTGGATGTGCGGACAACACCCGACATTACAGCAGCTAATGGTGCAGATGGACTGTGGCTGTTGGACCCAGCTAATATTCGGATTGTAGCCGGTTTTACGGCCACCAACGTCAACCCCATAAACCCCTTTGATGTGGGACCATTGGTCACCGATGCTGAGTTGGGTGTAGAGCTAATTAGGGCTGCCTTGATCGAGGGAGGCAACGTCGAAGTTAGAACCACAGGCAATACCCCAGGAGATGGCAACATCACCTTAGAAGTGCCGCTGGATTATGACAATACGGGTGACAGTAGCCTCAGTCTGATTGCGGCCGGAGAGATTCAAATTTTAGCTGATATCATTGATAGCGTTGAAATCATCATCTCGATTGAAGACCCCATATCAGGAGAAGTCCCCACATTTGTCCCCAGCCCCGATAATCTAGACCTGACTCTTCAGGCCAACGGCCAAATTACTGTTGCTGATGATGTCGTCATTGATACGAATACTGGTCTATTGTTCCTAGAATCTCTGCAAGGTGATATCAGTGTTAGCGGCGATTTGAACACATCATCTGGCGATGTAGTTTTGAAAGCTCCAGAGGGGTCTATAACGGTCGCCACACCAATTGAAACAGCAATAGCCATACCCGCCATCGGTGTGCCCGACAACGGTGGGGATGTGATTGTTGAAGCTCAAGATGCCGTCAACATCAACAACATTGACACCCGTGCCGCAAGCGTCAGTGGCAGTGTTGTCATCGAATCGCAAACATCTATCACAGTGGGCGAAATTGACACCAGTGCCTTTAGTGAAGGCGCTGAACTAGCCGGTGACGTAGACCTGATTGCCGAAGGCGATATTGTTTTTAGCTCCATTGATGCCAGTAGTGACAGTGCTGACGGTGGCGATGTCTCTATTGAGTCATCAGAAGGACTGGTGCGAGGTATTGGTCTACTGCCGTCTTCGTCAAACACAATTTCAACAGACGGTGGATTTGAAGATGGTGATATTTTTATCGCCCACAATGGCGGCAGTATCCCTTTTATTGTTGGCGACAGCTCCGTTAACGGGACAGCAGGAGATATTACAACAGGTGCACTCACATTAAACGACATAGCCCTAGAAGAATCGTTTGATGGTGAGCTTGAGGTTGGCAATATTGAAATCATCACGTCAGAGATACCCGAAGAGCCCGAAGAACCCGAAGAACCGGAGGATATAGTCGATGAGATTCTCGATGAGACCGACTGTGACTGTATTCGAAACGAATCACCCGCTGAAATTGATCCAATTGTGGAGACGGCTTCTGAGAGTTCATCAACGGTGGCTAGCTCAACAGTTTCGTCATCCATTGAACAGAATTTTTCTGCGATTGATGATCGGCTCACTACCGAATTTAACGATTACCTGCAGCTAGAGTCGGAAACAGCGACGGAACCAGCAGAGTTGGCAAGCGCTCAAAGTAAGCTGTTAGCCGTACAGCAAAAAACCGGTAAACGACCCGCATTAATCTACGCCGTCTTTGGCCTTGATCAAGCTGCCGACGGCAGTGTACTCGCAGCTAATGCTCCAGCTGCTCCTTTAGAATTGCTTTTAGTTACTGCAGATGGGGAACCAACATTTGTTTCTTTAGATGTAACCCGTCAAGAGGTCTTGACCATGGCCCATCGGTTACGTCGTCAGGTATCCACCCCCAGTCGTGCCGATCGTGAAGACGTCAGCTATCTCAGATCTGCCCAAAATCTCTATCAATGGCTAATTGCCCCTGTTCAAGCTCAGCTAGAGGCTCAAAATATTGACACAATCAGCTTTATTACGGATGCAGGATTACGCTCCTTACCCTTAGCTGCCCTGCACGACGGGGAAAGTTTTGTCATCCAAAATTACAACATCGGGCTGATGCCTAGCCTGAGCCTAACTGATTTGACCTATCAAGACATCAGTAATACAAGCGCTCTTATCGCCGGCACCTCAACATTTGCTGATCAGGCTGCCCTACCTGGCGTCCCGCTTGAATTAGAGGCCATCTCATCTAGATGGAGCAGTAAGGTGCTGCGGGGTAATGCGTTTAGCCTCAATCAGCTAAGAGATGATCGGCAGCAAAGTCCCTATGGCGTCATTCACCTAGCGACCCATGGTGAATTTAACGTCGGGGAGCTATCTGAGTCTTATCTCTATCTTTACAATGAGCGACTCAGTTTAGACCAGCTGCGTACCCTTGGTCTCAATCGCCCCCCGGTTGAACTATTGACCCTGAGTGCTTGCCAAACGGCATTGGGTAATCGCTCAGCCGAGCTAGGGTTTGCAGGCTTTGCAGTGTTAGCTGGTGCAAAAACATCTGTAGCCAGTTTGTGGAATGTGAGTGATGAAGCATCGGCAGGGCTAATGATTGAGTTTTATCGGCAGCTACAAGCTAATCAACCCACCATCAAAGCAGAAGCATTACGACAGGCACAGCTGGCAATGATTCAAGGTGAAATTTCAGTTGACGGGGCTCAATTAAAAGGAGTGAACGCTGTGCATAAGCTACCGGCTGAACTGGTGATTGAGGGACAGCAGGACTTTAGGCATCCTTACTACTGGGCAACCTTTAGTCTTGTGGGCAGCCCCTGGTAGCTCCATACGGAACCGTACGATTCGCCTTGATAGCCCTGATGGCAACCTAACGACACTTGTTCAGCTCTCTATGCCATCGTCCCCAACAAATTTTCGTATGGAAATTTATTAGAGATAATGTTTTTATCGCAGAGGAGAAAGACGAATAGGCACGCATCGCTTTAACTCTTGCATAAGACGGTGTGCTTGATAGTCATAGAGGGCCAGCTGAATCGTATTGGGCAGGTTCTCCATCAGCCGACGACAGTGATCGAGCTGAATATTGGATACTTTAGCCAGAATGCCACCGGCTTCTGACAGCATATTTGGATCGAGGGGAGCGTCTACTTCTAACAGCCACTGTCTAGGCGATGTCATTTCTCCCCGTTCAATCCGCCGCAGTCCGTTAATGGAAGAGAGGACATAGAGCTTGTCTCTTACATGAACCCGCAAATCATCCGAGGGCATGGGGTAGTCCTGATATTGTCTGTTGGGCTGACACTGCCGCAACAAAATAGGGACAACGCCATAGCCATAGGCAATTTCTGCCAGGGGTTTATTGTTAAGGGTGTCGCCGTACTCGATACGGTACTCCGTGATTAAAATGGTCTGATGATTGAGCCGAAAAAGACCAAGAATATTTTCACCAAAGGCTGCCCCAGCAAATGCCTCTGCCGATAGAGCATAAACAGAAAACGAGCGGGCCTGGGGTAAAAATGACTGAATATTGTCGCTAAACAGCTGACTGAGGGTGCGGATAACGGTAGTAAACGGCCGGCTTTCTTTTTCTAGGGCCTCAGCAGCCAATAAAGCCACCTCTAGATTGAGTACTGCATCGTCGGTGACGGCAATAACACTGCGGGCCGTGGAGAGATTTGCCTCTTGCAGCTGGTGTAGCATAGGCCCCTCTAGCAGAGGGATCTGATTACGCAAAGCCGGGCTGTCTAAGTGATGGGTGATGGCCACTAGAGGCTGACGTAAATCTTGCAAGATGCGGGTAACCCGCTTGCCCACCCGACCCAGACCCACCACAATGACATGGTCTTTTTTAGGGACTTTGGGGCGGCGCTGTAAAAATTCAAACCGAGAGCTGAGCAACTGATCGGCCAATAGACCCAACACACCGATTACCATCAGCAAACTGGTGGTGGCGATGAGTAAACAGGCGATCAGGACCCAACCTTGAGCACCGCTGTCTTCAAAGCCGCCAAAGACATCGCCATAGCCGCCGAGAATTAGAATGGCCCCCAACACAATGGCTTTCGTAAAGCTGATGGTTGGGATATTGAAGTACAGCAGCAGGGTGCCGGTGGTCCAAAGCACCAGGGCTGTGGAAAGCGCGATCGCAACCACGCGTCGTAGTGACTGTTGCTCTGCACTCCGCCAAAAGGCCCACAGTCGCCGCCGCCAGTCACCATCCAGCACATCCCCAACACCCTGACGTAGCTTTACCCACGGACCAGAGCGCTTAGGCATATGCAGAATCTGGCTAGGTGTCAGGGTTTGCACCTCCACATAGGCCACCCGGTCGCCAGCCTGTACTCGAACATGGGGCTGCCAGCGATGAAACATCGACGAGGCCGTTGTGGCCCAACCAATCGGCTGATGGGGGTTACTAAACGGCCTTAAATTTAGCAGCCGCACTTGCTGACGATGCAGTCGATGCACTGGCATATTGCAATAGTGAGGATCGCTGGCGGTAATCTGGCGCTCCACCACCCGAAACTGAAACGTGTCGATATTAAAAACACTCAGCGTATTATCCTCTAGACCCGCCAACGCAAAGGTCATGGCAGGCAGTTCTGTAGCATCCAGCGCCACAAATCGACTCAGCTGACGGCTGAGCAACTGATTTACCCCCTGACGCGAAGACCGCACCACAATGTGCACATTGGGATTTAATCGCCGTACTGCGATCGCCGTTTGTACGTTGACGCTTTCATCACTCGTCACAATCAGGACTGCCCGGCACCGCTCAATGCCCGCCTGCTGCAGTACATGGTCACGCCGACAGTCACCGATAATGGGTGCCTGAACCAGCATGTCTGGCAGGTCTTCTAGCTCCCACTCTGTAACAGGAACTCGATCAATGCCAGCAATTTGCACCTCAAACGAGTCAAAGCTAAATTTGGTCAAATTAACGATGATCTGCTGACCCAAGCTCCCCAGACCACACACAATAAAATAATCCTGGTGCACCTCCGTCGAAAGGGACAAATCAGGAATGTAGGTTATGGGATTAAGCTCACCGTTATCACCGGCCATGGACTATCTAATAGAGGTACGAGTTCCGCCATAATGAACCACTGGACAGCACCTTGGTTCTGGTACGGTAACTCTAGACATCCTATACGCTGCCCAATGCCCCCGTCTGAAAAATCACTACCCTCAGATTTACAACAAGAAATTAAGGCAGGGCGTAAGTTTAGCCTTAGTGAAGCCATTGGTCGAGAAGGCGGCTCATTTCTCAAGGGCAGCCAAGAGATGGTACCTCGCCCATTAAGAGCGCTGGCCGCCATTAACCGACTGATTGACCAGCACCTCAACGACCCTAACGGAGCGCTACAGCCCTGTCTCAAACGCTGGGTCAAAACTGACATGAGAGTTGGAAAATATTTAGATCAGCCCCAGGTAGCGCTAGAGCTGATTGCGACAGACATTGTTCAACAGCCACAGGTGCTCTATGAATTTACCCGTCAGGTGGCGGTGGAGTGGGGACAGATTAATGGTGAACGCCCCCATTTTCAAAAACCTGGAGCAGATCCCCATCCAGAGGCAGCCTATACCCATAGCAGCATTCAAACAATTTTGACCGAGCTGTTGAGCCAATTATTGGCGGGTGGCTAGTACGGTCCGTTTAACCATAGCTCCAAAAAATACTTTTCAAAAATGCCATTGGTCGGTATCATAAGGCCCTTTAGTACTCGAAAATTTAGAGCAAGCGCTATATGTAGCGCTTGCTCTAAGTAGTTTCCGATAGTCCTGTTAGCTACGTCACTCAGCCTTGCCTGACGCTACCGATACGTTTGGGTATCCAGCAACAAAACGTATCGTCCGCAATATGGTGTCAGCGTCTGTTGCATTAGAATTGGTTCACTAGAATAAGCGTACTAACGTACTACTTGGCAAGTTTTTGCCCATATTCCCATGGCTAAACATCAATGTTTTATCGATTTAGGTAGCTCTGGCACCAAAGCCGTTCTAAACGATGGCGAACGGTTTTATTCTTATCAGTGTCCACCTCTAGTAGCGGATATGCCCCCGTCTGAGCTGACTATTATTGAGGCTCAAGGTGAACAAATTGGCTCTGGTCTAGAGTCAGTTGGGTATCTGCAGCTCGATCCTGAAACCCCAGCCTATGCCCTGGGGATTGATGCGCAGGGGCGTCCCAATAAGGCCACTAGCAGCTTACCCAAAAGTGCATTAGCCCACATCCGGGCTCTGGGGATTATCGGGGAATTTGCCCATCAACACGAATTAGAGCGGATCACCTTAGATGTGGGGATTGCACTGCCGTTTAACGAGTATCTAACAGACTACAAGGCCCTAACCAGTGAGATTTTGGGCCATAAGATGTTTACCTATCGCGGTCGAGATATTTTTCTAGATTTTGGCCATGTGAAAGTGCTGCCCGAGGCAGCGGGTCTAGTGCAGTGGCGTAAGGTGCAGCGATCGCAACAAAAAGAGCGCTCTAGCCAAACATTTGTGGTGCTGATGTTTGGCCACCGCGATCTGAGCTTTTTGTTATTTAACGGGGGGCGACCTCCCCAGGGTGAGCCCAGCAGCACTGAACGGCTGGGCTATCATCAATTGCTTAAGGCTGTGGCCCAAGACTTACCCTGCAACTCGGACGATCCGTTTCTCTACGACGCGTTGATCAATAACTCATCTAAAGTTGTCTTTCCCAATCGCCCTAGAAAGGGGTATCCCCTGGCTGAACGTCGCGAAAAAGCCGCCGTCTATTATTGGGAACTGGTAAAACACCGGCTCAACGAATGGCTGGCCTCAGTCAGTGTCCCCAACTTTGAAGTGCTGATCAGCGGCGGTACAGCAACTCAGCTGCGCGATGAATTAGAAGAGTACTTTGAAGAACGCTCCACATTCTGCACCGTTAACTGGCTAGAAGATCTACAAGACGAAGTGGCGGCCAATCTGGAGCTAGAGTCAGATATTGATCAGCTGCGTTTTTGTGACTGTTACGGTGGGGCAAAGTGGCTGGCGCTAAAATTCCAAAAACTCGCTGCAGGGAGAAGTCGTGGTTAAAAAAAAGAGTTCACCTAAAAAACAACCCCCCCCGACTAGAAAGCGGGTTTCTTTTAGCATCAGCTCAGACCCGGATACGGTCGAAGGACGTATCGTCAATCATCTGCGTGACAACAAAATGGTCAACATGCGCGAGTCAGTAGTGCGAGCGCTCAAAGCCCATTATCTGCCCTGGGCCTATGAAGATGAGGTCTCTAAAGAAGAAGCCCAGGTGCTGGCCCGCAACGCCATTGATGAGTTGGAATTTAGAATCTTTCAAATTCGGCGACATTTTTTAGCAGGAGAAGCCTACGGTCCCAAGCTGAGTGAATCTTTGGGAGGAAGCAGTACAGCCAATGCCACCAACGGTCGCTCCGGCCACTCCAACGGACATGCCAACGGACAATCCGCCCCATCCCATGAAGCCATCTTTGAAAAACTAACACCGCCTAGACCTGCTGTACCTGATAGTAATCCAACCTCTCTGTCCGACATTTTGGAAGATGAGGACATTGATCCAGATGTGTTGGATGACTTTTAGAAATTTTGAGTTTTGAATTTTGAGTTAGGGTTTGTTAAAAATTAAACTCATGTTTTTACTATGACTATTTTGTCTAACCGGAAGTGGGATAACCTCTCCTTTTAGAATTTTGTCGCAGCGCACAAAATTCTAAATCACCCTACCAACCGCTCAAATACGCTATCAGAGATATCTCTAATATTTTTCCGTGGGTTCTAGGGCGGCGGTCCGCCCTAGCCAGGGGGTGTGGGGAACTCGGTGGGACCCCACGCAGCTGGTTCCGCTAGTCGTCAACCTCTCTAAATACATTTCTTGAGTATGGAGCAATCGCGATAAGGGCTGCTCAGGGCTTTCCTCCCTGAAACCCTCCTGTTCGTGGGGGCCTAAACTCCCCCACACCCCCCGAAAGTAAGATGTCGGTTAGCCTGGAAATATTGGCGTGGTGTGAGTTACGGCGAGGTTAGGAAAAAGGTCATACTCTTCAAACCATGGAACTGTTCCTCACCCCCCCCTTAGCGACTGTAGAACCAAATGCTAGTAATGCACCTGCTAACCGCTAGTGCAGCGTCAAGACTAAGAATTAGGGTTAGCGATCTCTGAAAGTCTTATACGGAGGTATTTTCAAAATAGGATCACCCTAAAATCAAGCTTTGACGCTGCACTAGTCATTTATTTCTTTAAAGCAGGTTAAACAACAAGAACTCAAAACTACTCCCCATAGCTTTTACCCGTCGAGCCAAACCCACCTTCACCCCGTGGCGACGGATTGAGATTCTCGGCCACGACAAAGTTAGCCTGTAGAACGGGGGCAATAACAATCTGGGCGATGCGTTGGCCTGGGCTAATATCAAAGACAGACTGCCCGAGATTAATTAAAATCACTTTGATCTCTCCTCTATAGCCCGCATCTACGGTGCCAGGGGTATTTAAGACTGTGACGCCATGGTTAAGGGCCAAACTGCTTCTAGGGCGGACCTGCAGTTCATAACCCTGGGGAATTTCTGCCGATAGCCCCGTGGGAATGGCTAGGTGTTGACCGGGATTAAGCGTATGGGGTTGAACCGCCACCAGATCGGCCCCAGCATCTCCTGGATGGGCATAGCTGGGGATAACGGCATCAGGGATGAGTTTTTTAAATTTGATTGTGATCGGTGCGGGCATCGGAGACACCTAAACAGCGGCAGCCGTTTGAGGCGTGAGATCCAGAGATAGGGTCTCCATGGGTCGCACAGATTTAACTTCAGTGGTGAGGTTAGCTTTGGCCAGCTGCGATCGCACCACATCTGCCCCACCGCTCGCTTTGAGAAACTTAGCCACCAGTCCTTCATAGGTGACATCACCACCGTCGGCAGTGGGCAATAGCCACTGGGGTTTAGACTTTTGAGCCAGTTCTAAGGCCCCCTCGCCACCCCGAATGACAGGGCCAATGACAGGCAAATTTAAACTCACAAACGGGGTAATGGCCACATCCACCGGGGGGCGGGTCTCTAACTCAGCATCAGGGTAGCCGTGGGGTTCGTAGTAAAGCCGCAGTCCCGTTGACACCACAGTAATAATGTAGGCATTTTCTTTGGCCAGAGGACCAATGGGGGCTCCCGGCAGTGCCTCAATGGTCACATCATTGCCCAATTGATAGGTTTGCCCTGGCTCTAGGGCGGTGACGTTGATAAATCCTTTATCTATCACCACCTTGGCCCCGGCCTCTGAAGCCACCACCGGTATCGCTTTATCAAGCGCCTCCAAGGTTTCAGGGTGAGCGTGATCCGCTAGCCCCTGGGATAGCAATAGCAAATCTATCTGACCAGGAATCGGGACAGCTTGAGGTCTAACACCGCGAATTAACCAACTTGTACTGCCAAATACCAGATCTCCTAAAAGCCACGGGTCCACCAAAAAGGATTTTCCTGCCAGATTAAATTGCCAACTGTTGACATCTAACCAAGTAACGGCATTCGACAATTTTTCCGACATAGCTAACCTTGAAGAATCCAATAATAATGTTGTGAACACTAGGCAGACAGAAACATTTTCAGATATCTGACGCGTCTGCTCCTATCCCAAAATAATGAACGTTAGTCCGGACAGTTGGAGTTATATGTCTGTCGTCAGTTATTAAGTTTTCCTTATGATCTTGCCTTACTTCAAACGTTTCTTCAAATTACTTTTCATTTTTTTGATGCGATCCCCGTATAATCAGGCTGTTTAACGTACAGATTGGTCTAGCGTTTCGAGATTTCAACTAGCTAGCTAGTGTTTCTTGAATAAAACGCTTAAATTCAATGCCTATGCGTCGGCAATAGCTGAAACGCTACACAGTCCTAGTCACTCGTTCTGGACAAACTCCTGTCACAATCTCATTTACTCCCCTTGCCGGAATAATTGCTGGAGTTGTCTTAGTTGGTGTGCCACTTGGCTGGCTCGGAGTAGTAATTTTTTCCCTCTTTCAAAGTAACGTAGAACTCGCTGATGAGAACCGTCAGCTCACCGATCAGGCTCATCAAGTCTTGAGCGATATCAACACACTTGATTCTGAAATTGAAAATCTGAAAGAACGGGCTGGTTTGCCCGAACTGGGTAATCGAGAGTTTTCATCTGAAGACGATGTCCCCCGAGGGGGCGTGGCTACTGTAGCCGAGGGTCTTGAACTTTATGAAAAAGCCAGCGAACGGCTGCCAAGGCTCACAGATTTGTTAGATGGCAGTGTTAAACCCGCCCTGGAAGAAACCCTGGCGGCTGAGGAAGCCGAGGGAGCGGCCTACCCAGATGGCTTACCGATTGCCGGGCCGATTGATATTTCGTCTGAATTTGGTATACGGCGTAATCCCTTTGGGGGCTACTCCTATGAGAATCACCAGGGAACCGACTTTGTGGGTCCCTATGGGACAGCTATTTTGGCTACAGCAGAAGGTGTGGTGGGTCGGGCTGAATACTATGGCGGCTATGGCAACACGGTTACGGTGAAGCACGGCTATGGGTATGAAACCCTGTATGCCCACATGTCTAAGATTGCCGTTGAGCCGGGTGCCCAAGTTAAGCGCGGCGATGTGCTGGGTTATCTGGGTAATACGGGGCGATCTTCTGGGCCTCACCTACATTACGGTGTTTATTACAAAGGTGTCGCCGTCAACCCCCGCAATGTTATGAAGATGGACCACGACATGAATCTGGTGGACTACTGGCGTTTACGCTAGGGCCACTCTTCCCAGGGATGGCCCGTCCTACGGTAGGATTGAAGGGTTTTTAACAATCTTTCTAACGATCTATGGGCAATACCTTTGGTCATCTGTTCCGCATCACTACATTTGGCGAATCCCATGGTGGGGGTGTTGGTGTTGTTATTGATGGGTGTCCGCCCAGGTTAGAGATTTCCGCTGAGGAAATTCAGATCGATCTCGATCGACGTCGTCCGGGGCAGAGCAAGATTACGACACCGCGTAAAGAAACCGACACCTGCGAGATTGTATCTGGGGTATTTCAGGGTCAAACCCTGGGCACACCCATTACTATTTTGGTGCGCAATAAAGACCAGCGCCCCCAAGACTACGGCGAAATGGCGACTAAATATCGCCCTTCCCACGCAGATGCGACCTACGATGCTAAGTATGGCATTCGCAACTATCAAGGAGGCGGGCGATCATCGGCCCGGGAAACCATTGGTCGTGTAGCAGCCGGTGCGATCGCAAAAAAAATTCTGCAACAGGTGGCTGGTGTCGAGATTGTTGGCTATGTCAAACGGATTCAGGATATGGAAGCGCCCACCGATCCTGGCAGCGTTACCCAAGAACAGGTGGAAAGCAATATTGTCCCCTGCCCCCATCCCGATTTTGCCGAGGAAAAGATTCCCCGGCACGCTCAGATCCGCACACAC
>JBHJIV010000277.1:0-17948 GCA_050043105.1 Leptolyngbyaceae cyanobacterium
TAGGAAACATTTTGCTCTGAGAGATGAGGTTGTTCGCCATCTTCCGCCGCAAATAAGAGTCTATGGCTACCCTGCAATGTTTTAGCATCATATTTCTCGGGATCTAACATTACCCATGCCTCCACTGATAGACTTGCCCGACTCGCATCCTCTTGGATATTGACTAAAAGCATCGGCTTCTGCGGTTCAATCTTCTGCCCTTTCCGCTTTATTCTTAGTGCCTGCATTGCCGTCTTAGCAGCTTCAAAGTCTTTCGCATATCGACAGCCCCATTGATGTAATAGCTCTTTAGGAACTTTCAGGTGCTCCATCTGTTTGGCCTCTAACTCTAGCACCAAGGCCGCTGCAAATTGGACTAACTTATCTTCTTCTTGTTCAGCACCTGCTGCTGCGTTCGCTAGTTCATCAACAATCTTTGGAAAGTCTTGTTGAACTGGAGTGATAGCATTTGGAGACCGACACAAGCCATAGGCCTGTTGAACCCAGTTACGGGGACTAGCCTTATGGTCTTGCAGGATATCTAGAAACGTTTGTTGGCGAATGTAGTTTAGGGGGTTACGCAACAGGTTCTTAGGAATCATGAAAGCTGAGTTTACTGCCTCACGACGCTTCTCAGCAGCAACGGCCATGCCGACCACAGCGTTTAGGGTTTTATCCCAGATAGGAGAACCACTAAAGCCCTTTTCTACAGGACGATCCTCACTCATGAGTGAGTCGAACTGTATCCAACCTTTATCGTTAGGGCCACGAAAAATACCTGTCGCCCATATACCTCGATCATGCCCCTGAGGAAATCCAAAAATAGCCAATTGCTGCTCCCAATGGGATGGAGCTGCTATCAGTGATGCAAATTTTGTAGGATCTGGAGGCTTTTCTAACAGTCTTAAAACTGCCAGATCCTCAGCCGACTTGGTCTGGGAAACCGGTATCCAGAAAACAACGGATGCTTCTACAGTTTGACCAGAGGCCAATAATGGAAAATCAATCTGTACCGACTGCTCAGGTGCAGCTTCTGTATTTTCAGGCAACGTAAGAGCTGCCGCCACTACATGAGCACAGGTGAGCACATAGCGCTCAGCTATTAAAAAGCCAGCACCTACTACATTGCCATTAGCGTGATAAAACCTAACAACAGACGACTTTAGCGGTTCAACGGGATTAGACATCAGTCAGCTGACTGCCCTCCCCATTTTAGTTTCACTTCAAACGTGACCTCACTGCCCACAGAGCTAAACACTACTCCCGCTTCCGCACTTAGCTTCAGCCCAAAGGTAACTTCCACCTCATCTGCAGGTGTCGTTAAACCTGACTTCAGTTTGGTAACTACCGTTGAAGCTACTGGCTGAATTGCATCCAACGCCTCATTCAGGTTTTTCTTGGCCCTATAGACCATTTCCCCGGTTTCAACCAATGCCACCCGCTCAATAGCACTGACATTAGGCTCATCAACTTCAACGAGAAACGGCGTACCATCTTCCAGAGTGAACTGAGCTAACGCTTTCTCCATGGATATCCTAGATTTTGGGCAGTTACACTAAGCTACTAACAATCGTTGGTATTAAAAATCGGGAAAATTGAAGTTTTATTAAAAATCGGATGTTAGTGGTGGGGTATTAACATCCAATTTTTATTGGCCAGTATCCTGATGTGAACTGCCTACGGCTCAAACTCAACCGCTCAAATGTATTGAGATTGTAGTCGCTTCGAGGTTCCAAGCGAATAGAGAGATTCCAGAAAAGCTGAGATTAAGGGAAGTGCCAAACCATTATTCCCACAGGCCAACAAATGCTAAAAAGACCACCCACATTCTGAGCAGTCGAACGCTGTCGGTCTATGTCACACCTCGGGACAAATAAACCATTGTCATGACAAATATGAAACTGAACTACTGTGAAACGCTTATAAATGGAAGATGTTGAATGTGTTGGCGACAGTATGTTAACTAGATAGTCAACATACTGTCGCCCCTATGTGTCAGTGGATGTGGAGTATCAATTGAGTCGTTGACTTATACCTCATTTTTCTAAATGGGGAAATTCAAGCCAGAAATAAGCCAGCTACTGGGTAGGCTGGCCAGAACTACCAGGTCAAATAGGCTTTAAGGATTTGCTCTGGATAACCTTTAGTCAAAGTGAAATAGAAAGCTACTACTCAAACAGACCATTGATAACGTCTTGATAGCGCTGTGTGACTACGGGGCGTTTGACTTTCATGGTCTGGGTGAGCATACCGTTTTCGATGGAGAAGGGGGCGCTGAGTAGGGTAAAGGGGCCGATGCGGTCGGCGGGGCGGTAGCCAGGGCGGGCTTTGATTTCACGGGTCAGCTCTTGTTTGAAGAGTGTGTGGACTTTGGGATTATTGAGGGTCTCGGCGGTGTTGGTTTCGTCGATGGTGATGCCCTCAGGGGTAGCCCACTGGCTGAGGGCTTCTAAATTGGGGACGATTAGGGCTCCGAGGACTTTTTGGTCTTGGCCGACGAGCATGATTTGGTCGATGTATTTGCTGCGGGCGCAGGCGTTTTCGATGGGCTGGGGTTCGATATTTTCGCCGCTGGTGAGGACGATGGAGTCTTTGGCTCGACCGGTGATGATCAGGTCGCCGCTAGTGGTAATTTTGCCTAGGTCGCCTGTGTCAAACCAGCCGTCGGGGTCGATGGCTTTGGTGGTGGCGTCAGGATTCTTGTAGTAGCCTTGCATGACTTGGGGGCCGCGAAGCAAGACTAGACCTTGTTTGCCTTGGGGCAGTTCCTGGCGGGTTTCTAGATCGACGATGCGGGTTTCGGTGCCGGGGAGGGGCTGACCGTCGGCACCCCGCAGATTTTGCCAGGGACGACGGACGTGGGTGATGGGTGAGGTTTCGGTAAGCCCATAGCCACCGAGAATAGCGACGCTGATGATTTCGTAAAAGTCTTCGAGGTGGTCGGCGATGGACCCGCCGCCGCTGACGACAAAGTTGATGTTGCCGCCTGTGGCTTCGCGGATTTTTTTATAAACAATGGTGTCGCCTAGCTTATGGAAGGGTAAGAGAATGGCACACTGGGCGCTGGCCATAATACGGTCAAAGGCGCTGGGGCTATGGTCTAGGCTAAGATTCTCGGAAATACGCTTGGCGCCTATGTAGCGCTGACTTTGCTGCAAAAAGAAGTTAATCAGCTTTTGTTTGCTCTCAGGCTGTTCGCGAAACTGTTTTTGGACACCTTCGTTAATGGATTCCCACAGTCGAGGAACACCCACCATATAGTTGGGTTTGTAGGCTTTGAGGTCTTTTTTGACGTTGCGGATGTTGGTATAAACCTGATGGCCGCCCTGGGAAAGGGTGAAGTATTCGAAGGTGCGTTCGTAGCAGTGCCAGATGGGCAAAATGCTCATGACTTTGGAGCCGGGTGCAGGATAAACAACGCTGCAGGCTCCGGCAATCTGGGATAGCAAATTAGCCTGGCTGAGCATAACGCCCTTGGGTCTGCCCGATGTACCTGAGGTATACATGAGTGTGGCTAGCTGGGTGCGATCGCGATCGACTGGTTTCACGTCTACACCAGCACCTAGCTCCATCAGCTGGCTAAAGTTTAATAGTCTGGCCGATGTTTCTAGCTGAGGGGTTTCATCGGACAGCAGCGCGATAAACCGCAGATTTTTGTCCCTCAAGCAATGGGCTAGCTTATTTAATGTGGCCTGGTCTTGCACAACCATTGCCACCGAGTCGCTGTGCTCTAGAATGTAGGCCAGCTCATCTTTATCGGCCTGGGAGCCGCGCACTGCATCAACAGCGCCAGCGGTCATAATGCCTTGATCGGCGACTAGCCAGCGGGGCTGATTGTCTGAAAAAAGCGCAATTTTGTCCTGGGGCTGAATTCCTAATGTTTGAAGACCAGCGGCAAACTGGTTAATCTGCTGCGACAGTTGGCCATAGGTCAGGGTGAGCTGCGGGGTTCCGTGGGGGTCTTCTAACGCGATCTGGGTTGGGAACCTTCCGGCGACAATGGGCCAGATATCGGCAATCGACTGGGCCTGGCTGTAGTCAATTGCTTGGCTAAGGTTGCTTTGTTCTTGGGGCGCAAGTGTGGCAGCAGTCATAAAAACGTCCTATATAAAAGCGATGTCTTCTGCAGGTGCATTCTATGGAATGCCGGTACGTCAAAATAGAACCTAATTAAGTTCTGATTCCTGAGCAGTTATTAAGGTGAGCCTTAATTTAATTTTGACCCAAATTGTCCGCAACCTATTCAGCTGCTGAACTCAGAATTTACGATTGCTGAGGGGATGAATTGGACCAGAACTGTGGCCATTCAACAGCCGCTCACAGCTAAAACATCCCGAGGATTAGCAATGCCCAGAATTTAGACTTCAACACTCAAAATTAATTTACGTGGATTTTATAGTTTCGTTTGTGACCTCTGCACATGGCCTTGGCGCTAGACCAGTCTGATAATTGTCAAACGATCAGCTGCACTGGATGAGCCAGGGTTAGCTATCGGAGTTAAGTTAGGTAACGAAAGTCCTGTTCCTGAACCTATGCGTCCTTTGTTTTCTGGTCCGCTTACTGTCGAGTCGGTGACGATTCCGATTCGAGATTTGCACCAGCGGCTCCAGGGAACGGTCATTGTGCAGCTATCGGACTTTCACTATGACGGTCAACGACTGCCCAAAAAAATATTGAGGGATGCGATCGCAACGATTCCCACCCTCAAACCCGATCTTGTGGTCCTTACCGGCGACTTTATTACCAGTGAGCCCGACCCGATTTATCAACTCGCCACTCAGCTTCGCCCGGTTGCCCAAAAATTTCCCACCTATGCCATTTTAGGTAACCACGATAACTATTGGTATCTGGCCCATGAGACGGTTACAGCGGCCCTAACCGATGTCAATATCACCGTCCTCTGGAATCAAATCGCCTATCCATTGGGCCATGATTTGGCTCTTGTTGGGTTAGCCGACTACTATCATCCAGACTTTACCCCCAAGGTCTTAGACCAGCTGCCCGATACGCTGCCGCGTATTGTCCTTTCCCATAACCCAGACACTGCCGAACATACGATTCCCTGGCGTGTCGACCTGCAGCTTTCTGGCCACACCCACGGGGGCCAAATCGTTTTGCCAGGCATTGGCAATTTAGCCCAGCACTGGTTTGAATTTCGCAAGCGATTACCCAGACTACTCCGGCAAAGCAGCATCCCGTATATCAGCGACAAGTGCGCCAACGTCGTCGATCATTGGGAGTGGGCCATGGGTTTACACACAGTCGGTCAGAATACGCTTTATGTTAACCGGGGTCTGGGCAGCTACGCCCCAGGGCGATTATTTTGCAATCCAGAAATTACGGCAATTACGTTGGTTTAATTTCAAATTTTCATGCCGATTGTCCGTTTACCCAGGAACTCCTCTATCCTAAGTAAAACGATTTCTTGAAGCTGCCGGTCCAATGCATAACTTTCTGCCGATTTCTTATTTTGAGGGTAAATTTTGTCCGTTTGAGGATGCCAAAATTTCCATCGCTACCCATGCGTTGCACTATGGCACAGGTGCCTTTGGTGGATTGCGCGGCATTCCTGACCCTCAAAATGAAAATCGGGTTTTGCTATTTCGCCTAGACCGACACTGTGCTCGGCTAAGCAGCAGCGCCCGGCTGCTAAATTTTGACCTGCCGGCAGACAAAATTCAACATGTAATTACGGAATTCGTTAAAAAGAACAATCCAAAAACGTCGTTTTATATTCGACCGTTTGTTTACACTTCAGACTTGGGTATTTCTCCTCGCTTACACAATGTACAAAAAGACTTTTTTGTTTACGGTCTTGAATTAGGAGATTATCTCTCACCCGAAGGCGTCAGCTGTCGCGTCAGTTCCTGGTATCGGCAGGAAGATCGCAGCCTGCCGCTGCGGGGTAAAATCAGCGGGGCCTATATTACGTCGTCTCTCGCTAAAACTGAAGCGGTCAATGCCGGCTTTGACGAAGCGATTTTGATGAACTCCCAGGGCAAGGTGAGTGAAGCCTCAGGAATGAACATCTTTATTGTGCGTAATGGCAAGTTAATTGCCCCTGGGTTTGAGCAGGATATTTTAGAAGGCATTACCCGCGATAGTGTACTACAGGTGGCTCGGGACTTGGGCATTGATGTGGTAGAACGCCCTGTGGATAAGTCCGAGCTGTTGATTGCCGATGAAGTCTTTTTGAGTGGAACAGCGGCAAAAGTAACCCCGGTACGGCAGGTGGAGAACTATACGCTATCGACAGTGCGGCCTGTGACGGATCAGATTCGAGAGAAGCTGTCGGCAATTACGGAAGGTCGGGACGCACAGTATAAAGACTGGGTGTTTGGAATAGATCTGGCTTAAGACTGGTTGTCGATAGCTTTTTTATGGCAACAAGACAAAACTCTCACAGTGACTTGGCCTAACCATGCGAAAGTCTCGCTGATCAATAGTCAAAATTGTTTTAATGTCTAAGTGCTCAGCAATAGCCGTAACGCTGGCGTCGACAAAATCTACCTTGCTGTCAGCATATTGTTCAATGATGTCTGCTGCACGAGCGATATCTTGCTCAGTCGCTGCTATTGTTTCAAACCTGCTAGCTGATAATCCTTTGAGAAACTAAACTACTGCAGAAATGCCAGCATCACGACCAATCAGATAGGCAACTTCTACTAGGGCTAGTTAAGGTAACAAAATTGATGGATATTGCAAATATATGGGCAGTACATCCCGATGACGCTGGTCTGAACGATTAGCCAGAGCTACTACAAAACCAGTATCTGCAATTATGCTTTCCATGAAAAACCAGAGATGGAATTAATGTCTTGGGTTAGGATTTCTTCGGATTGAGTCGCTAGGTCTGGTGCGCCTGCAAATAGGCCAATAATTGGATCATCTGCCTGGTCAGCGGTATCGTTGGCAGCCGCCAGCTGCATATTTTGAACAACGGCTTGCATGAGTTGGCTGGCGAGACGTAGCTGATCGGCAAGGTTGAGTTTTTGAGCTGCGTTAAAGAGTTCTTGGACTGTCATAGTTTATGGTCTCACCTGTAAAGATGTAATTTGATTTAGGAGTAGAATTGCGCAAATATGCTTAGTTGGCACAAATTGATAAGCTGCTGGCATCTCTATTTTAAACTTTACAGATTGGAACTTGAAGCACATTGATTCTTTTCCTTTGTTGGTTATCCATTATCTGTGTAGGCACTGTTCAACTTACTCTTATCGTTCCCAGAGTGATTTATGTGGAAGGCGGATGATTCTCGTTGATATATTTTCCCGCTGCTTCCAGTGACGCAAATTGTTTGGGAGATCGTTCGTGTAGAACAGCGGGTAGGCTATTGCTGTTGCGGTCTTGATAAGCCTCTAATCCAGTCGGTAAGGTGGCATACAAAAAATGTAATCAGCGGATCGCTCTCATCAAAGACCTGTTCTGCAGGTAGTGGCGCAATTTTATCTTTTAGATAAGCATCAATACTGACATAACGATCTTGCTCCTGCTGACCACCTGTACGATAAAACTCCGCTAGCGGTTCTACACTCTCACCCGCTTCAGCAATGGCCTGATACAAATATCGATGGGCACCCCAACTCACCTGATCGGTCAGTTTCTGTGCTTCAGTTTTATCTAAACCAGCCTGTTGTAGCTGTTCCATTAGCGCTGCACTAAACTGCTCAGCTAGTTTTGACTCCCTAAATCGACTAGTGACAATTTTTAGCTCATTGGAGGTTAGCTTGTCACTGTCCAAGCAGGTGATCTGCTTCTCCAAAAGCTTTTTCAGAGAAACCTTTACTAGCTTTTCAGTAATCGCAGTATTAGTAACTTGCTCTAATACCGCTTCTAAACTCTGTAGATAGGCCAGTTAAGCCACGATGACTACGGAACTTTCAAATGTGGGGGCAGTTTTGCTCAGGTTCAGATAGATTCTCAACAGACCAATACCAACCGACACAAATGGCAGTCCTGAGATGACCATCTGCGCATCAGGGTCGCTGAGCACCTTGAAAAACGGCTCCACCTTCTCAAAATAGGGTGCCAGCTGATTCAGATCAGACTTGTGTTCTTCCCACTTTTCACCCAGGTCATTGCTAGCACTAACTGCCTCAATACCCTTTTCGGCCAGCTCGCCCCATGGAATATCTTTTATATCCGTATTGAGAAACTGCCAAAACCCTTTCAGACTAGCCATCAGCTACGCTCGATCACACACAACTGCCTAAACCATAGCCAGCTTTTTCACAGATAGCAAAGGGATTAACAAGCTGCAATGTTTAGAAATATTGCTGTAACTGAACTCATGCCGTATGCCTCATCATCCGAGAGCGTGTAATAAAACTCGATCCGTCTGGGGCTTTAAGAGAGAAATCATTTCTTCCGGGTCCCAGTGCTACATCTAAAATTAGCTGGGTATGCTGTCAATGCTCATACTATTGCGCACCGATGTAAGCTGATAATTACTTTGCTTAGCATATGCTCGTTGAACTTTTTATCGGACTCGTATGCCTCTAAACTAACCAATCTTTTCTTTTAGCTTGAAAGTGATCTAACAGAAAATCAATTACTCGCCGCACTCTTAGGGGCAAATGACGATTTTTAGGATAAACAATCCAAGTGGCGCGATCGCGATCCCAAAAGTCTTCTAGAATCGGAATCAGTTTTTGGGTGTTGAGCGCATCCATAAGATTAACCTGAGGCAAATACACAATTCCTAAGTTCCGTATTGCCGCAGATGCCAAGGCAAAACCATTATTGCAAACCCAAGGACCAGAGACCCGAATTGTGCGATGGCCCTCTGGATAGGTAAAGCGCCAGCGATCGCTATTACCACGCAGACAAGCATGCTCCTGCAGCTGCTCTGGATCTACAGGTATGCCGTGCTGCGCCAAGTAGTCGGGGCTTGCACAGGTCACTAAAGTCCGGTCGGTTAACTTACATGCAATCAAGTTACTGTCTTCTAACACTCCATAACGAATACCAAAATCAAATCCCTCGTCGATCAGATTAATGTTGCGAGAGTTAAAGCTGATTTCAATTTGAACGTTGGGATACTGCATAGCGAAATCTGCCAAGGCGGGAGCAACATAACGTTCAACAAAGTTGCCTGCTGCTGCTATCCGAATCCGCCCTACCACGGCAGCAGTCTCACCTACAACAGCTTGGTTCGCTTCTTGTAGTCCTGCAACTAAATCGGTACAGCGGCGATAATATTCGCTTCCTGCATCGGTCATCCTAACTGTGCGAGTTGATCGAGCTAGCAAACGAATTCCCAATCGAGCCTCTAAATCAGCAACACGTCGACTTACATAGGAGGTAGAGACTCCCAATCGCTTTGCGGCGGCTGAAAAACTACCCGCATCTACCACTGTTACAAACTCAGAAACACCGTCCCAGATACTCATTGGTACGCCCTCGATGATTGTCAATTGTTGCAGAAGAGCAAAAGTGTTTTAACTTGAGTCGATTTATATTCTAAGGGCAATAATAGTAATGTCAGATAGCCGTTGCTCATCATAAATTTCAAAGGGTGAATCGATGCATTTATCTGTATATATGGGCTCCATAAACAAACTAATGGCTCGCCGGTTTTATCAGCCAAATATCTATCGTTATTCTGAATTTAATCTCTTGATGGTTATTCAAGTGGAAGCATTTTTAATCTAAATCATCTGCATTCTTCAGGAAAATACCCTTGAGTTTGGAGCTAAGAGACGTGAACGAAGAAGATAAAAAGTTATCAATAAAACAGAAATCTCGACGCATTTTTTTAGGGCGATCGCTAACAGCTGCAGGCGCGGCAATCGCAGGCCCATCAATGATTCAGGCTAGTCAAGAATACACTGATCAAGAATCTGCTATGGCGTCTTCAGCTACAGGTGAGACCACCCTACAGCTGAACATAAACGGACAGTCGCAGACTCTAAGTATTGAACCTCGGGTAACCTTGTTAGATGCGTTGCGAGAAACGCTAGGACTCACCGGCAGTAAAAAAGGATGTGACCACGGCCAGTGTGGCGCTTGTACGGTCTTAATTGACAACCAAAGAGTTTATTCCTGTTTACTGTTAGCAGTAATGCAAGATGGGAAAACCATTGCCACGATTGAAGGGTTAGCCAACGGCGACAATTTACACCCCGTCCAAACAGCCTTTATCGATAATGATGGCTTTCAGTGTGGCTACTGTACCCCAGGGCAAATATGCGCCTCGGTTGCGTTGTTAGACGAAGTTAACAATGGCGCAGTCAGCTACGTCACGCCCGATCTCAATAGCACACCCCAGCTAGCAAGCCTTTCAGAAACAGAAATTAAGGAACGGCTAAGCGGCAATTTATGTCGCTGCAGCGCTTACAACGGTATTGTTGCCGCCGTTCAGCAAGTCACCGGACAAACTCCGCTCTCACCGGCTAACTAAGGTTAGGATCATTAGACCAATGAAAAATTTTGCTTACAGCCGCGTTAGCTCAGCAGAAGAGGCCGTTGACCGGTCAACTCGCGATCACAACGCCCTATATATTGCCGGTGGAACAAATTTAGTCGATCGATTAAAAGCCTTTCTAGACGAGCCTAACCAGCTGCTCGACATCTCTCGTTTAGAGATGAAAAGAATCGAATCCACCTCTAATGGCGGCTTAAAAATTGGTGCCCTTGTCACCAACACTGACCTAGCCAATCACACCGAAGTCCGCCGCCAGTATCCGATGCTCAGTCGGGCCATTCTCTCTGGGGCTTCACAACAAATCCGCAACATGGCTACAGTGGGCGGCAATCTGATGCAGCGTACGCGCTGTTCTTACTATTACGACACAGCGTTTGCCTGTAACAAACGCCAGCCCAATACGGGATGTCCGGCCATCAACGGTGTTAATCGCACCCATGCCATCTTAGGGGCTAGCGAGAGTTGTGTGGCGGTTAATCCGTCAGATATGTCCGTCGCCTTAGCGGCTTTAGATGCGATCGTAGAAGTTCAAGGAGAGCAGAGTCAACGAGAAATTTCTTTCGCAGACTTTCACCGTCTGCCAGGCGATACTCCCAATCGCGATACCCATTTAGAACCTGGAGAATTGATTACCGCCGTGATTTTACCCCCGCTCTCTTTTGCCCGGTCGGGGGTTTATCTAAAGCTGCGCGCTCGCGCCTCCTATGCTTTTGCATTAGTTTCAGTCGCGGCTGTCTTAGATCTCTCAGGAGAGCAGATTAGAAACGCTCGCATTGCCTTGGGGGGAGTTGCTCACAAACCCTGGCGTGCAAGTGAAGCAGAAGCCTTCTTACAGGGTAAGACAGCCAATCAATCGACGTTTGAGCAAGCTGCAGACATAGCCCTTCAAGATGCCCAGCCGCTTTTATACAACGGCTTCAAAGTAGACCTTTCTAAACGAGCCATCCGTCGCGCACTCGCTGTTTCAGCCAGAGGAGGAGGTATCGCATGAATCAAGTAATCGGCACATCCGTTAGTCGCACAGACGGGAGAGCCAAAGTTACAGGAACAGCTACGTATGGGGCAGAACACCTACTTCCTGGCCTCGTTCACGGCTATTTAATTACAGCAACCATTGCCCACGGGCGCATCCTCACTATCGATGCTCAGTCAATCGCGCAATTGCCAGGTGTGATTGCTGTTTTCACCCACGAAAAGTATGCCGAGGCTGTTTACCCCAGCTATTGCCTGGGCGAGTGCGCAAATTTATGAAACGAGACTCCCCTTATCGGACAATCGTGTCCACTATGGGGGGCAAATCATTGGGTTAGTGGTGGCCGATACGTTAGAAAGAGCCAGAGACGCAGCTCATTTAGCACGTGTCGAATATCAAACAGACTCTGTGCTGGTTGAGGTCGATAAAGCAGCCTATGAAGACTCACCCCCTTGGTTTGGGGAAGATTTTCAGTTTCAGGAGGGGACGTTTGAAACTGGGGATTTCTCAGCTGCGAGAGCCGGAGCTACAACAGTTGTAGAAGCCACTTACACGACTGAGACAGAACTCAATTCTCCGATGGAACCGCATGCGATAGTGGCTCATTGGCAGACTAACAATTCGGTTGTTACCTACGAACCAACTCAGTGGGTAAGAGTCTCCCAAGGAACCTATGCTCAGCTGCTTGGCATCCCTACCGAGCGGGTTCGTGTTGTCAGTCCTTATGTTGGTGGGGCTTTTGGGGCCAAGGCGTTTCCCTGGCCCCATGGCATTCTCTGTGTTGCCGCTGCAAGAGAAATTCAACGTCCGCTTAAAGTCGTTGTTTCACGTCGTCAAATGACGGCGAATACTGGGCATCGCTCACAAACTGAACAAACTGTCCGTTTGGCTACCAATGAAACAGGCCGGCTTATGGCGCTAGAGCATACTGCCAGAACTTGCACATCTCCTGTGGAGGTTTTTTCAGAACCCTGCACGGCGGTTACCCCTGTTATGTACGCAACGCCCAACTTAAAACTTGGGCAAGAACTTGCGGTACTAAATGTGGGAACGCCGACGTTTATGCGTGCTCCTGGGGAAGCCCCTGGCATGTTTGCTCTAGAATCGGCGATGGACGAGCTGGCTTGGGAATTGGGGTTAGACCCAGTAGAGCTGCGGTTGCAGAATGAAACGCAAGCGCACCAGCGTCGGAAACACCCCTTCTCCGCGAAATATTTTGCTGATTGTTTAAGAACAGGTGCCGAACAGTTTGGCTGGAGCCAACGCCAGATGCAGCCGCGATCGCAACAACGGGATAATCTTTTAGTCGGCTGGGGAATGGCCGCTGCCACCTTTCCAGGGTTACGCGGCTCGGCTGAAGCCAAAGTCCGTCTCCTTCCCGATGAAACGGCCCATGTTTTGACATCGGCAAATGACATGGGCACTGGATCTTATACCGTTATCGCTATGATAGCGGCGGAAACGCTAGGGTTACCTGTCGAAAGAGTTCGAGTTGAGATCGGTGACTCTATCATGCCTGATGGTGGGCTGGCGGGCGGTTCTCAAATGACGGCCACCCTTACGCCTGCGGTGGTGAATGCTTGCCAAGCAGTGCTCGAGACGGCCGCTGCCGCAACGGTGCAACAAGCGTTTGCTTCTCTGCAAGCCACGGGCAGAGCTGCCTATGAAGCCACGGGCACGGCAGCACCGGGTGAAGAAAGCACCCAGTTTGCCTTTCAGTCTTGGGGTGCCCATTTTTGTGAGGTAACGGTTGATGAGGCCATTGCTCAGCTGCGCATAACGCGCTGGGTTTCAGTGATGAATGTCGGACGAGTTTTAAATGTCAAAACTGCCGCTTCTCAAATTCGAGGCGGCATCATCATGGGTATCGGTTCGGCCCTTATGGAAGAGTGACATTTTGATCCAGCTACCGGACATCCTGTCGTCTATGACTTGGCAACCTATCACTTTCCCGCTCATGCCGATATTCCCCGCATTGAGGTCACGTTTGTTGGCGAACCGGACCTCAACTTTAATCCGCTGGGGGTTCGGGGTGTGGGTGAAATTGGCATCATGGGGGTCGCGCCAGCCGTGGCGAACGCGGTCTATCACGCGACAGGTAAGCGCATCCGCAGCTTGCCGATTATTCCCGACAAGTTGATTTAGAGCCATTGCTTATGCTGCTGGTGTGTCAATTTCAAGTTAATGAAGCAGGAAAATCACGATCGTGCATGAATTAGAGGCGATTGTTTTAGCCAATAAAAAGAGTTGGCAAAAAGGCGAAACGACCTTCTTAGCCACTATCGTAAACACCGTTGGCTCTACGTACCGTCAAAAGGGGGCCAAAATGTTAATTCAAGAGACAGGCAAAATGGTCGGAACTTTGAGTGGTGGATGTGTGGAAAATGATATCTTTCAGTACACTCAACAAATCATAAGAGAATCTCTGGTCATCGAGTATGATGCGACTAAGGCAGAAGAAGATTTGAGCTGGGGGTTTGGCCTGGGCTGTAATGGAAGAGTGATTATTCTATTAGAAAAGCTCAATCAAGCCAATACCCTTTCCCCTCTTAATTTAGTCTCACAATGTCTGAACAAGAACAAAACAGGCGCGATCTCAACTATCTTTTCGGTCACAGGGACAATAGATTTAAAGATAGGCTCTCGCTTGATTCTGTATCCCAACGATAGAACTGAGACCGATATTCAAGATAGCGATCTTGTTGAGGCGATCGTCCACGATACAATGCGAGCTAAACAAGAACAAAAATCAACGGTCAATCAATATCGGCTAACTTCAGGTAGCGTCAACGTTTTTATTGACGTTATTCACCCTCCCCGTTCTTTAATCGTATTTGGGGCCGGGCGGGATGCTCTACCGGTGGTCACATTAGCTAAAGCCATTGGCTGGCAGTTAACTGTCGTTGACTGTCGCGCACTACAAGAAAGCTATCAAAGATTTGCGATCGCAGATAAAGTCATTCTCACCCGTCGCGACATTATTAACCAACAGCTAGCCGTGGATGAGAATACGGTCGCTGTTGTAATGACCCACAACTATTTGGACGATCTTGAAATCATTAAATATTTGCTCCCTACCCAAATCTCTTATTTGGGTGTGATGGGTTCAAAAAATCGTATCGCTAACATCATCAAGCAGTTGCATTCTACGCCTGCTCAGTTAGAGAAGGTATACAGCCCAATTGGGTTAGATATTGGGGCAGGTACACCAGCAGAAATTGCTACTGCAATCATTGCTGAAATTCAGGCAGTGTTAGCAAAACACAATGCTGGCTTCAGCAAATACCGTTGCCAGCCTCTCCATGTCAAAGAAACGATTCAACACAAGCTAATAAACTCATCAGATAAAGTCAATCTTTTTGAACATCAATCATCCACTTCTGTCGGCACTTAGGCAGCTCAGACAGTCATACCAAAGAGAGATAAGGTGACTAATCATTCAGTTGTTGCAATTATCCTAGCTGCAGGTGCGTCCAGACGCATGGGTCAACCCAAGCAATTGTTACCCTATCAAGACCAAACGCTGCTCAGCTACGTCATTCAATGTGCGCTAGCTTCTTCATGTAGTTCGGTCATTGTAGTACTAGGAGCAAATGCAAATAAAATAAAGCCATCAATCAAAAAATTTCCAGTAGAAATAATCAGAAATTCTGAGTGGAGCCAAGGAATTAGCAGCTCTATTCGTTGTGGAGTCGACTATGTTAGGCAACAACATTTTGATTGTTCAAATATGAATGGAATGATTTTTCTTGTCTGCGACCAGCCATTTGTATCTACTGAAATAATTGAAAAATTGATTGGTCATTATTCTGAGTTAAACAAGTCTATAGTTGCCTGCCAGTATAGAACAACTGTCGGTATCCCTGTTTTGTTTGACTATAGTTTTTGCGCAGAGCTAGAAAAATTGCAAGGCGATTATGGCGCCAAGAAAATCATTCAAAAGCATTGCGATCGCGTCGCTACGATAAAATTTTCAAAAGGTGAAGTAGACCTAGATACGTTTGCAGACTATCAACAATTTATTTCGGAGTCACTGCAGCTCAGGAGAACAGCGCTATGACTGCATTAATGAATGCTACTAACATTACTACATTTGGCGATACTAGCAGTTTACACGTTAGCCAGGTGCCCATTCCTGTCCCCAAGGCAAACGAGGTTTTGGTGCGCAACTATGCGATTGGCGTGAATTTTGTAGATACTCAGCATCGCACAGGGAAACCATACCCTGTAGAGTTACCGCTCATTCCTGGTATCGAGGCTGCAGGCCAAGTTGTTGCCTTAGGTGAAAAGGTCACTTGCGTCAGGAAAGGACAACGAATCGCCATTGCCGGACATATGGCAGGCATTTATGCCGAGTATTGTGTATGTCCAGAAGATGTCGTGATTCCTTTGCCCGATGAAATCAGCTATGAGCAGGCTGCCTCAGTTTTACTGCAAGGTATGACAGCCCACGCCCTAAGTCATGAAGCCTATGCGATTCAAGCAAGAGATACGGTGCTTGTGCAGGCAGCAGCAGGTGGTGTTGGCTTACTTCTCACCCAGATGGCTAAAATGCTTGGCGCAAGGGTGATTGGAACGTGCTCTACCAACGAAAAAGCAATGGCCATCCGTGCAGCTGGGGGTGATGACGTCATCCTTTACACGCAAGACGATGTGGCCAAAGAAGTGATGCACCTCACCGATGGCCTTGGTGTGCATGCTGTATTTGATGGAGTGGGCAAAACAACCTTTGATGCTGGCCTGGAAGTTTTACGTGCTAAGGGGCATATGGTGATATATGGCTTAGCAAGCGGGAACGTGCCCCCGTTTGACATTAATCGTTTATCGGGTATTACAGATCGCGTTAGTCAGGGATGCTCATCAATTACGTGGGCAAATTTGTCTACCTATAATGCTCATCGCGAAAACAGATTGCAACGTGCACAAACAGTTTTGGAATGGGTAAAACAAGATTTGCTAACGCTAAATATCGCAGGTCAATTTTCTCTCGAACAAGCAGGTAAAGCTCACCATTTGCTAGAGAGCCGTCAAACGATAGGCAAAATCCTCCTAATACCCTAATGAGAAATAATGCCCCTAGGGATGTCAAAAAACTGTTTTGGGGACACAGCACTACGCCTGCTCCCATTAAAATTGAGCCGTTGCTGATTTAGGAGATAAACCGATCAGCAACGCCAAATTAAATACAGTCAGAACGATTTAGAAAAACTACAGCGCATTAGGGCTGTAGCTCACCAGCAGATTCTTTTTACGCTTAGACAGGCTACAGACAAAACACAGCGAATTGTAGAATTTGTTTAGGTTTAAGATTGCCGTTTGACTGCGTTATTTGAATGTTGAAACAGATTTGAGCATCAGTCTGACAACTCACCTGTTTATGAGAGCTGAGCTTAAGGGGCGTAGTGTGGCATGGCTCGGTGTTAGCGCAAAACTAAAATTTTAGTTTGGGCAGTGGACACATAAGCCCATGGCCTCGATCCGTCATAGTGCATTGTGAGCAGTTGTTAAAGTACTAACGTTGCTTACCAAGATTCAGGTTCATCATCCTATCTTGATTAGGTAATCGTCTCAGGACATCTACTACGACTTTTCCGTTCCCAGTAGACTAGCGGGGCGGGTTTCGGTTACTAGCACTAGCAGTCGAAACCCACCCCGCCCTCCAACTCCTTTACACTAAAAGCTTTTTTATCTAGCCGCAATAATTTAAGACTTTCACCGCATCCCTCACCATCACTGCATTTAGGGATAGCCTCATCCCCTCCCAGGAGGGGTAACGGGGTGGATCACAGGCAAACACTAGTGAGGTGAGAGTTGTCTACTGGCGAGAAGACTCGAAACCTGCCCTTCACGCACCCTTCACGCGAGGAAGAGTGCAAGCTAGGAAGGTTTTGAACCTTTAGGTGACAGGATAGTCATCCCACTCCAACCGCCAACATAAATTACCCATAAAGTTTTTATCTCCAACCCGTAAACCTTTGCAAGCACGCTGTGTCAAATCACACAGTCTCTCTCATCGCCTATGAAGACCGCACTTCACTGGTTATCCCACACCATATTCTGGACCTGGAATATTGCCTTTATTGGCGTCATTTATTTCTGGATGCTGCCAGTTTTAGGACTACCGATTCTCGAAGCTGCCCGTCTGGGCGAAATTCCACCAGCCTTTGTTGCCAGCATTCTTGGCATGCTGACCGTGCCATTACTTTGCACTGTAGTGGGTGGCAAATGGCTGCGTAAACACCCTATTTTGCTAATGCGGCTGTTTTACGGTGTGGAAGCCCCCCTCTTTGGCCTATGTCTGCTGCGGCTCTTTTTGATTCGTGAAACTACGCCAGCCAGTGCCCATATCTTAATGACTGTGCTAGCAGCCATTGCCGTCTTTGCCATCGAAACCCTGGCGGGCTACGCGGCCTATCGACCCAGACTGGCCTGGGCACAAATGATTGGTCACAGCCTGATTTTAATTAGGGTTTGCTGTTAAAGTCAGGCACCCCGCTTCTGCAGGGGTTTCAATCTATTGCGATGTGCTTAAGTGCACGGGGAAATAGCTACAATGCCCAAAACCCTTGC
>JBHJIV010000278.1:0-10270 GCA_050043105.1 Leptolyngbyaceae cyanobacterium
CCGCCCTCTGTGGGTGGATTTGGGGTTGTCGCTCGCTTATAGTGGTTGGCGGTTGGGGGGGGTGGGCATGGGGGCGAGCATTGTCGGGGCTGTGGTGTCAGGATTGTTGGTTGTACCCCTGGGACGTAAGCAAGCGCTACTTGTCTTTGGCCTATTACAAAGTATCGCTATTTTGATGTATTTGTTGCCTGCAGCCGGGGTGATTAGTCGTCCGATGCTCTATTTGGTGACGATTGTGGCAAGTTTTGCCAACAGCGCTATTTTTACAGTGTCATCCACAGTAATGATGGACAAGAGTTGCTTGGCGATCGCAGGGACAGAGTTTACGGCTCAAACGTCTATGGTTTATTTTGGGGCTTTTGGGGCCGCAGGCATTAGCGGTGTGATTGCCTCAGCGATTGGCTATCAGGGATTGTTTGGGGTGAGTGCAGCCGTGGCCTTACTGGCGGTTGCTTTAATGAGTCGAACATTGTCGTTGGACTAAAAGAAAAAATCCGTTTTGGATACGAAAAAATCCGTTTGGCGAATGTTATGCCACCTAGCTTTGGCTATCATTTCGACATTCCAAGACTGTTCTATGGCTAATCAACCCTTTGCTCAACCCCCCACTGGTGTCTGGAGCATTCTCGCTCCAGTTAAAGATAGGATTATTGTTGCGATCGCACTTTCTGTCCTCAGCGCCTGCAGCAGTGTTGCCTCTCTTTTAACCATTCCGTTGATCACGGTAGAATTGTTATCTGAGGCTCCTGAACCTGGTGTGATATGGCGCTGGTTAGTCGGGGCCATTGGTTTGGTTATAATCGCATTTATATCTCGCACATTTTCCTTTAGGGTTTCCCACATTGGGGCCTTTAATCTTGAGGTGATGTTACGCACTGCCCTGGCTGACCATTTAGCCCGAGTGCCCCTGGGCTATGTGATTGGAACCGGGTCCGGTGCTATCAAAAAGCTGGTGCAAGATGATGTTAAATCTCTCCATGCGTTTGTTGCCGATAGCACCCCTCTAATTGGTCAAGCATATACGATACCGATTGTCTCCCTGGTGGCGATGTTAATTGCCGACTGGCGCTTGGGACTGGTGACCCTGTTGGTGCTACCGGTGGGGCTGATCTTTATTCAACTGGCGCTGCAAGACTATGGAGAACAGCGAGATGCCTATGATCGAGCCAATGAGACCATCAACGGTGTGATTATTGAGTTTGTCCAGGGAATGCAGGTGGTACGAACTTTTGACGACGGTAGCAGCTCGTTTGGGCGGTTTCAGACCTCCCTCGATACCTTTACCCAGACTCTGCGTGATTGGAATGACAAAACTCAGTTTTCTGCTCGTTTGGGCTCTCTGCTGTTTGAACCGCTGCCCACCTTAGTGGTGGTGTCGACTATGGGTGTTTGGCTAGTTTCCCAGGGGAGTCTTACCATACCGAGATTTTTGGTTTTTCTGCTGTTGGCCCCCCGGCTATGTGGTGCATTTAAACCGATTTTTACCCTATCTTATTTAATTAATCAGGCCAATGCTGGCGCATTGCGAATCGGTTCAGTATTAGCGGAGCCAATTTTGCCACAGCCGCTACAGCCACAACAGCCTGTAGACTCAGCTATCTCCCTCCACAATGTTACGTTTGCCTATGGTGATGGTGACCCGGCCCTACAAAATATCTCTCTTCACCTGCCGGTGGGTACGGTGACTGCTTTGGTGGGGCCATCGGGAGCCGGCAAAACCACCCTGGCTCAGCTGATTCCTCGGTTCTGGGATGTAGATGAAGGGGCCATTGAAATTGGCGGTGTAGATGTCCGTCAGATGACTTCGGATACGCTCATGTCCTGGGTTTCTTTTGTGTTTCAAGATACTTTTTTATTGCATGATACTATTTTTAACAACATTAAGTTGGGTCGCCCTGAGGCGACTCGTGTTGAGGTGGAGGCCGCGGCTCAAGCAGCCCAAGCCCATAGGTTTATTCTGTCTTTACCCCAGGGGTACGACACTCTGGTGGGAGAACGGGGGGGACAGCTGTCGGGAGGGCAGCGACAGCGCATCACCATTGCTCGCGCCATTCTTCAGGATAAGCCCATTGTGGTTTTGGATGAAGCAACGGCCTTTGCCGATCCGGAAAATGAGGTCTTGATTCAAGCTGCGATCGCGGCCCTCACCCAAGGCAAAACCCTGATTGTTGTTGCCCATCGACTGGCTACCATCACCCAGGTGGATCAAATTGCTGTGCTTGATCGGGGTCGTTTAGTCGAGCTGGGCAACCATGAGCAACTGGTTGGCGCTGGTGGTCTCTATGCTCGGCTGTGGTCTCGTCACCAAGCTGCCCAACACTGGGGATTGGGAACTGACCCGCGCCATCATGTCCAAAAACAAGCAACTAATAATGTTTGACACCTACCACCGCATGATGGACGCTGCGGGCTCCCATCGGCCTCAATTACAAACGGCCCTGTTGTTATCGGTGATGGCGTCTATTATTCAGGGGATTATCTTTGCCCTGTTTTTTCCATTATTGTCTACTTTAATGGCATCTCCCCCAGATATGCAGCGGGTTTGGATGCTGTTAGCACTATTTGTTTGCCTGGTGATTGCAGAAGGAATACTGCGCTGGAAAGAGCTAGACTTTGGCTGGATGACCTCTACCGATATGGCCCATGAAATCCGGTTAAAGCTGGCGGAACAGCTGCGAAAAATGCCATTGGAAGACCTTAGTCGACGACAATCGGGGGATCTCAACATTGTCATGAGCGGCAATGTTAGTGAAATTGTTCTCTGGATTGGTAGTTTGGCTACATTGATCATTCAGACGGTGGTTGTACCGTTAATAACCGTGCTGGTGACCTTATTGATTGATTGGCGATTGGCAGTGGCTTTGCTGCTAACATTTCCCTTGGCCATTCCCATTTATCGCTACACGCGAGATGTCGTCAAAATGACGCTGCGAGATATCTCTGTGGCCGATGCTGAAGCAGCCTCACGGATTGTAGAGTACACCCAAGGACTGCCGGTGCTCAAGTCTACCGGGCAAGTGGGGGCGCGTTCAAAATTACTGCAAACGGCCCTAGAGCATCAACGACAGGTGCAAGCCAAGGGAGAACGGTTGATTACCCTACCTCTGGTGACCATGGCAACTTTAGTGGAAGTTGGCATTTTGGTGATCATCAGTCTAGGGATTTTGTTTATTTTGCAGGGTAGTCTTTCCATCCCAGCCTTGCTGGCATTGGTTGTGATTGCCATGCGCTTTACTGAGCCCATCTCTCAGCTCATCGCGTTTACTAGCATTCTAGACTTGATGGAAATTGGGTTAGAACGGGTGGAAGCTGTCATGACTATCTCTGCTCTGCCAATTATCGCTCCACCCATGCAGCTCACCCAGTTTGATATTGCTTTTGATCAGGTCTCTTTTCGCTATGCCCAACAGCAGGAGTGGGCACTGCAGAACGTGTCTTTTCAGCTACCGCCGCAATCACTCACGGCCCTAGTGGGGTCGTCTGGCAGTGGCAAGACGACCATTACCCGTTTACTGAGTCGCTTTGCCGATGTACAACAGGGATCGATTCGCATTGGTGGCGTTGATGTGCGCCAGGTAGACCCTGCCCACTTGATGCGGTCGCTCTCGGTAGTGTTTCAGGATGTGTATCTGTTTGATGACACCATCCTCAACAATATTCGCATGGCCAAACCCGAAGCCACCGATAGCGAGGTTGAAGCGGCCGCCCGAGCGGCTAACTGTCACGATTTTATCCTGAGGTTAGCCCATGGCTATCACACTCGCATTGGTGAAATTGGTGGCACCCTGTCGGGGGGAGAACGTCAGCGAGTGTCCATTGCCCGAGCGATTCTTAAAGATGCTCCGATTGTGTTGCTGGATGAACCCACCTCAGCCTTAGATACTGCCAGCGAAGTCGCTGTTCAAACGGCTATCAATCGTCTGATTGCCGATAAAACCGTCATTGTCATTGCCCATCGTCTGTCCACGATTGCTGAGGCCGATTTGATTTTGGTGTTGGAGGATGGTCAGATTGTGGAACAGGGAACAGGCTGGGAGTTATTAAACCGGCAGGGACGTTATGCTAACCTATGGAACGCGCAGCAACAGTCTCAGGGTTGGCGCATTGCGGCCTAGCAGTATCTTTTTTACCTCGCCGATTCTCCTTGCTAGTAATTGTTCTCAATGTAATCAGCCCACCGAGCTTCAGATCAATTTAGCCTCATTTCCTCCAAACACTTGCCAACATCTGTCAAAATCTGCTGTGCCGCCAGAATACTGCGGCCTGCAATCCAAACTGCGTTAGGAACTTCGCAAACCCTATCTTGTTGTACAGCGCTGAGCTGAGCAAAAATTGAATCGGTAACAAAGTCTGTTTTCTGGAGCCCACCAGGAAAATGCGAAGAATAAATCAAAAAAATAAAATCTCCGTCTAGCTTAGGCAGTGCTTCACGGGACAATTGCACTGCATATCGTCGGGTCGCTCTTTGGGATGGGGTACGAGCAAGCCCCAGATCTTGCAAGACCGAGCCTGAAAAACTACCTGCTGTATAAGCGCCAATCCGACTGTCGTAGGAGCTTAGCACAGAAATTTCTATAGTTTCGGGTTGGTTTATCTGTTGTTTTACTTGCTGTACCTGCTCTTGATAGGTTTGCAATAGCTGTTCTGCCTGGGCAGATTTGCCCAGAGCCTCAGCATAGAGGCGAAAGTGTTTGGGCCAGTCGCCTGTTCGACCGCTATCTTCTGCCAGCACCGTCGGGGCAATTTGAGACAGCCGACGATACAGTCTCTCGGTGCCAGGTTTTGAGCTCAAGATTAAATCTGGCTCTAGTTGCAAAATTGTTTCTAGGTTGGGCTCGTTGCCGTCACCAACAATTTCAATGTCATTTACTTGATCTCCCAAATACTCAGGGAGCTGACCATAGACAATCGTGCCTACTGGCTTAATGCCCAGAGCCAGTGCCGTATCTAGCGGTGCTGTATCTAGAACCACTACCCGCTGGGGCAACATGGGTACCTGGGTTTTACCCCCGGCGTGTTCAATTGTGCGGGTGGGGCCAGATGTCGCCGTTGGTGTTATGGCGGGGCCTGACTGACAGCCGGTAGCCAGAGCCCCAACTATTAGCCAGCTACCTATGTTTCGACGGAGCATTTTAATCATTGGCTAGAACTCTATGGAGTAGCCCAAATTTAGGCTGATACCCGGGGCCGCAAAGCGTCGGTCTTCAGTTCCTGCAATTCGCTCTTGAGAACTGACAGGGAGATACTGATTATTCAAAAGGTTTTTTAATCCTACAGTGAGTTGTCCATCTCCTACCTGGATGCTGCTGAGGAGGTCTAGGGTTACGTAACCGTCAATATCAAAGTCATCTACACCATCGTCAAAGGCGCGATCGCGACTGCCCACTCCTAATAACTGCAGCCGATTGGTCCAGCCAGGGGCGGTGTTATTCTCTAAGTACAACCCCACCTTATAGGGCTGTACCTGTAAGGAACTGAGAGCTAAAAAGTCACCATCATCGTCCGTATCATTTTCTCCTTCGTTCCAGCTAAAGTAGCCGCCTAGCCGCCATACGTCACTGGGCTGCCAGTCAAGGGTTGCCTCTAGACCATAGTTGCGCTGAGGTGCCCTCACCACATCGGTAAAGCCATCGGAACCCACCTGCAGATTGCTGCCAAGATCAGACTCGTTATAAAACCCCGATAAACTAGCCTGCACCTGGTTAAACTCGGCCCGGACACCCACTTCAAAATTGTCTACCTGCTGGGGCTCTAGCAACAGATCGGTACTGATGTCAGCGGTGGCCGGCACGACAAAGGCCGTAGTCAGACCAATATCGGGGATAGAAAACCCCTGGGAAAAGCTGGCAATTAGGCCAATTTCTGGGATGGGCTTATAAATTAGACCTGCATTAAACGATAAATCATCTGCTTTGCCGCTGCCGCCCTCACGGTCTTGAGGAAAGCTAAAGGCCAGCGTCGTATCTTCGACAGAAAAGTCAAACTCGTCGTAACGCAGACCACCGCTCAGCTGCAACTGGTCGCTAATATCCCACGTTGCTTGGGCAAACACTCCTAATGTGTCTAAATCATAGGTAGGGGTTTGATTTTGCACATCGACAACATCGAGGGTTTGAGACTCATCAAAGGTGGCAATGTCTGACACTAACACCAGTCGGTCATTTTTTTCTTGACCATAGTCGGCCCCCCACAGCAGGCTAACGCTATCGGTAAACTCAGTGTCAAACTGCAGTCGTCCTCCCCACTCTGAGGAATCCAGAGCCGTCTGCCATAGTAGTGGGAAAAAAGCTGACAGCTCCTGTCCTCGTAAATCAGTAAAGCCTTGATTTAGTTCGGTGTCTCGGAAATACAGTTGAGCATCAAACTGAGAGCTAAGCAAATCCTCATGGCGATAGGTGAGATTCACCACATGGTTAATCTGCTCCGGTTCTTCCTCATACTCAATATTGCCGATTTCAAAAACTCGGGCCTTTTGTAGTCCTGGAATCTGAATGATGGATGGGTCGGAGGCAAATTCTGTATTTTCTAGGTCTTCTCGGTAAAAACTATAGGTCAGCCCTAACCGCTGCTGGTCAGTAAAATCGTGACCCAGTTTGGCTAAAAAACCTAACCGGTCAGCATCGGCCACACCATTGGGGGGAATGCGATCGCCATCGGCATCAAACAGACCGTTGGTGACATCGTAAGACAGTGTGGCCCGGAGATCGGTGCGCCCATCTGAGCCTGCAGCACCAATTTGTACACCGTAGCCAAAGCTGTCGTTCTCAACAGAGCTTAACCCGACAGATGTGCTAAAGCCCAAATCATAAGCCGCTGGCTGATCGGTGGCTGAACGGGTAATGATGTTAATAACGCCGCCCGTGGCGCCATCACCATAGATGGCACTCGGTCCTCGAACAATCTCGATTTGTTCGATCAGGTCTGGATCAATGGTGTTTAACTCGGTGTTAAAGCCACTGTTAGGATTCTGCGGTACGCCATCAATCAAAATCAGGGCTGTGCGCCCCCGTAATGACAGGTTGCGAGTGCTGTTTTGAAATGTGGGTGGCCCGAGACCGGGGACCAGGGTGCCTAAAATGTCAGGCAGGTTATTGGTAAGCTGTCGCTGCTGTTGAATCTGTTCTCGATCAATTACCGTAACCGCGCGAGGTACGTCTAAAACAGATTCCTCTGTACGGGTAGCAGTGACAACAATGCGTAGAGTGTCGTCTTCATCCGTTTCCTCCCCCGCTTCTGTTTCCTCGTCTTCCCCATTATCTGGTTCAGGCTCTTGAGCTACCATAGAGGGTGTTGGCCTATCGGTAACATTGGTCAACGCCTGAGCAAGACCTGGCTGGGTCGCAATTAAAGATAACACACTGGCTAACAGACTGTAGCCAAACAACATCATTGGGAGATTCATGACTCTTCACACCTAAACACTTACAGAAGACCAGATTTGAGATACGGGCATAAACCAGCCACACGTCCCTTACCAAGACTTCAATTAAGAATAATTATCAATATAGGGTGAGTCTTTCCTGTTTCTGACCCCAACATGTCTTCCTTCGGAACTTTATGCGTCTTCTATCCGAACTTTTGAAAATGGCTGGGGGATACCTGAAACTTTTTCTTGAATGCTGCCACAAATGAAGTACGGCTAGCATAGCCAACACATTTGGCAGTTTCTTGAACATTAAGCTGACCGGTTTTTAACAATTCCTTTGCCTGATGCATCCGGTGATTGTAAAGACAGCCAAATACTGTCGTATCAAACACCTGTCGAAACCCTTGTTTGAGCTTCCGTTCGTTTAGCTGTACGAGACGAGCCAACTCTGATAAAGAAGGGGGTTGAGTCATATTGCGAATCAGAATCTCTCTCGCCTGGTAAATGCGGTCTATGTCATTCGCTGGCAGTCGATTAGGCGCTTTACCGGAGGAGGCTATAAATTGATCTAGCTGCAGGGCCGTTAGTTCTAGCACCTTTGCCTCTAGGTAAACCTGTCGAGTAATACCTTGAAAAGGACAGCGAAAAATCTGTTGTAAAACTTGCTGCTGTAAAGGTGTAATCGTGCCAGTAGTGTGAAATAGTGCTTTACCAGGCTGCTCAATCACCTGTTTAATATCGACAGGTAATTCATGAAGTTCTTCACTAAATGCTTGAATCAGCTCAGGTAAAATTTGGAAACTGATTTTACGAATTCGTTGTCGAGGCTCATAGCGCTCAATTTCAGCCGTATTTGGCAGACAATATAGATAGCTTTTACCGGCCACTTCTTCTATGGAGCCTTTAATACCATCGTTCGCTACGCTGCAGCCCCCTGAAAGGTAATAGCTCAAGGTAAGGGGCATCGTTTGGGAGTGCTGCTGAATTGTGTGAACGTGGGTCTGACGTTTTTCTAAATCTGACATTGACAGCTCAATGCCGGGGCGTAGCTGAACCGTGCGCCAGTAGCCTTGTCCTAACTGTGACGGTAGCTCAAAGAATTGCTCCGTGCCTTCGGTGTAGTCGGTCACCTCTCCGTTAGCACGACATTCTTCTAAAACTTCAAATACTTCGCTACCGGTTAAGACCTTGACCATTTAGGCACAACACCATAACTGCTTGAGTCTAAGTATCGCACTATTAGTAATAATTCTCAATACTTTTAGCATGGGCTTAACTGTGGGTTTGGTGCTGAGCTAAAAAAAACGATCGCTAATTTAGGGAATAAATCAGTCCAGAGCAGCGGTCGTTTAACGGCCTCTCACAGCTAAACCCATCTTGAGGATCAGCAATGCCAAAAAATAAAATGCGTTTTACACCCAAAATGACTGGCAAGATGCTCCTGTTTCGTCCTAATCTAGCGAGATTGATTCTATGTAGTAGTTTCTGGCGCACGTATTCCGACTGCCATGGCCAATCAAATTTCTAAGACTGCGCAAGAAGCACCGCTGAATAGGTGGGCATTTAATCGTCAGCGTCGATACTTTGTGCTGATGGGAATAAGTACATTTGTCGCATCTGCCTGTACCAGACCTGCTGGGCCCAACGCTCCATCGACGGCAACCAAGCGGGTAAACCATGCATTGGGTGAAACAGATGTTCCAGTGGGGCCAACTCGCATCGTCGTTGCCGGGTATTTCACAGTAGAGGCGATGATGGCCCTGGGGGTGCAGCCCATCGCCGCGCCGGCTGTGATTATCGATAACTTGCTGCATTTGCCGCCAGTGGAGGGTGCGATCGCAGACATTGGTGTACCTAACAAGCCTAACCTTGAAAAAATTGCCACCCTCAACCCCGACCTTATCCTTACTAGCAAGCTATTTACTAGAGAAGACACCTATCCGCTGCTCTCGCAGATTGCCCCCACGGTTGTGCTAGATGCCGACGGCCACGCCGAATGGCAAAAACTTACCCGTCTGTGTGCTGAAACACTGGGAAAAGAGACCGAAGCAGAACAGCTGAAAGCGGACTACGAGACAAAATTACAGACATTCAAATCCCAGATAGACGCCAGTCAGCTTCAGGTATCAGTCGCTTCATTTCATCCAGAGCAAATTACCACCTATGGCCCAGAGTCATTTATTGGCACGGTTTTAGATACTGCGGGGTTATCGCGTCCCCCCAATCAAAGAGAAGGTCGCAACGCTCAGATTTCAATTGAGCTGCTAAATGAGATTGACGGAGATGTGTTGTTTGTCATGAAGCCCCAAAGCCAGACCGAACTGGCGGGCGAGGTGCGCGCTGCCCTGGAGAAGATCAAGGAAAATCCCCTTTGGAACAGGCTTAAAGCGGTTCAAAATAATCAGGTCTATAATGTGGATGCCTACTGGTTTGGTGTGGGCTACCTTGCAGCCGATCGGGTCCTAGACGATCTGGCTCGGTATGTCTCTAAGGGATGAGGATTTTATCAGGTCCAAAAATTTAATGCTGGAGAGACGTTCCGTGGAACGTCTGTACATTCAGGAGAAAGGTTCCATGGAACGTTTGTACATTCAGGAGAGACGTTCCATGGAACGTTTGTACAAATAGGCAAACGTAGGGTCTGACACAGCTGAGAATGGCAAGAAGATTGTATAATGCAATCTATTCTCATTAGTAGCATTTGCCCTTGCCATGAAATCCAGACTGGTCCTGAATCATCGTGAAGATTGGCTGTTACCGGGCAGCCCTGACGATTCGCGATTGTTTCATGCGGACCCGTCTGATCAAATTTTGCTGTATCCGTCTTTTGTGGGCCAGGGGTACCGGCAAAAAATACAGTTACAAGACGATCTGACCCTCGTCATTATGGACTATGTACTCAAC
>JBHJIV010000279.1:0-14060 GCA_050043105.1 Leptolyngbyaceae cyanobacterium
CCCAAACCATTGGCTGACACCCCGGCATTGGCTGACACCCCGTCGCTGGCTGACACCCCGTCATTGGCTGACACCCCCACCTCATTAATGGGGAACCGAATGATTAGGTAGGCAGCCTGACGAGCTGTGGACTTGAGCGCACTTGGCAGAAATGGAACGTGGGGGATTTGGGTCAAGATATCTAAGGTACGACGCAGAATACGGACGACATCTCCCTTATCCAGACTGGTGTTTTGACACAGCTCGTTCCACTCAGTTTCCAAGGCCCATTCTTCCACGAGGGCAATCAGATTCCACTCAAGGGGGATGGGCAGAGTAACCTGGTAACGGCGCTGCAGCTGAAACAGCTGACGGCGGGTAGCGCGCAGACCTGCTAAGGCTTCTTCGACCGCTGCAGATGTGCGGTAGCGTGTCCAGGTATCGGGACGGGTGATTTCGGTAATAATGGCGGCACAGGCGGCTGCAAACTGATGAGGTGGCAGATGGTCAAATTCGCCAGAGCCGAGGGCCAGTGCCAGCCACAGCTCATTTTCACCCCGGATGGCGGAGGCCAGTTTGCCAAAATTGGTTGGCTGACTCTCTTCGAGACCGCCAAAGGCTTCAAGCACAGCCATGAGGTTGAGAAACTCTTGCCAGTAACGACTGGCATATTGGGTGTACTTTTTTTTGCGATCGCGCAGCTCGGTTTCTAGAGTAGTCAGCCGCTGTTGCTTTTTGAGCAGCGACTTGGGTTTGCCAAACTCGTTCAGCGGATGGTTTTCTAGTTTGGCTTCCACAGAGCGCATGCGATCGCGTTGCTCTTTAACCTCGGGTGCAAGTTCATCCAGAGTGGGTAAATCTGTAGGTATTTGTGCCGCCACAGCAGCGCTGGCGTCATCTCCAGGACACTGATTTCCCGCCTTCATTGTGAGGGTATCCGGTGGAGTCAGAGCATCGACTGCCGCAATGCGCTCATACTTTTCATAAAGGGCAAAGACATCGCGGGGAGCGGCCATCATCCAGCGATTGTCATGGGTGAGACAGACTAAATAGGTGATCTTGCCAGGCCCTTGTAACTTCGTCACCAGGACAGCGGGTAAAGGATTGTGGACAGTGATGTGTTTACCCTTTAGAGAAACCACCGTGCCAGCAACTGCACAGTTAACGATCGTCTGCAGGTCGCCCGTCAGGGTTTCTGTGGCCTGTTTGTCCAAAATCTTAAGCAGACGACGCTCTTCCCGCAGCCGTTCTCGCAGTTTGGCATATTCTGCAATGGTGTCTTCCACGATGGCATCGAGCTGCTCACGGATCAGGGCAATATTCTTTTCAACATCATTGATGGCCTGCTGTTGTGGCGTGAGATGGAGCGTGGACAGATATTGACCAAAGCTGCGCTCTACTAGATCACGTGTCTCTGCAAGGGAGTGGGTTTGTAAGAGGTTGAGGACCATGCCATAGCTCGGTGTGAACTGGCTAACCAGCGGGTCTGGTTCTGCCAGAGCTAAATAGCCAGCTTCCTTAGCTCCCTCAAATGGAGTTTCTACCGTGACTACATGACCTTCTATATCCATCCCTCGTCGTCCGGCCCGGCCAGACATCTGCAAAAATTCTGAGGCATGTAGCAGACGATGGCCACTGTCGGTACGCTTTGACAAACTGGAAATAACTGTAGTACGTGCGGGCATGTTAATCCCCGCTGCCAGGGTTTCAGTGGCAAAAACAACCTTGATCAACCCCGCCTGAAACAGTTCTTCCACCAGACCTTTCCAGGCGGGTAAAAGACCAGCATGGTGGGCTGCGATGCCTCGATATAGCGGTTCTACCTGTCCAGCCCGAGCAGCCTCAGGGTTAGCCGCTAAAAAGCCATCAATCCGACGTTTTAAGATAGCCGTTTCATCGGGGTTGACCAATGACAGATTGCTGATGCTCTGGACAGCTTTGTCACATCCTTTCCGGCTAAAAATAAAAAAGATAGCGGGCAGCATATCTTTTTGCTGGAGCTGAGTGACAATAAATGCGTTATTGGCAGTAACCGCTTTTTTCTTTTGACCTTTCTGATGACGCGCGGGTTTGCGATGATTCTTCAAACGGCTGTGGAGTGCCGTTTTTTTGGCATTGAGTAATGGAAAAATTCCTTTCCCCGTAGCGAAATGGATGTTCAAGGGAACGGGCCGAAAATCTGAATAGATCAACAGACTAGGGCCGTGAATTTTGGTGATCCAGTCAGTGAGCTGTTCACCATTGGCCACCGTGGCTGATAAGCCCACCAGCTGAATTTCCGGAGGGCAATAAATAATCGACTCTTCCCATACCGTGCCTCGCTGCCGGTCATTCATGTAGTGGCATTCGTCTAGAACCACCGCTTGAACATCTTGAACAGCGTCTCCCACCGCTCCCATGGTGGTGCCATAGAGCATGTTACGAAAGATTTCTGTGGTCATCACCAAAATAGGTGCGTCACGGTTTATGGAGGTATCCCCCGTTAGCAATCCGACTTTTTCATGGCCAAAGAGTTCGCGAAAATCCCGTAATTTTTGATTGGATAGGGCTTTAAGCGGAGTCGTGTAGAATGCCCGCTTATTGCTGTGAAGGGCGCGGTGAATCGCGTATTCGCCTACCAGGGTTTTACCGGAGCCGGTGGGAGCACACACCACCACGGACTCGCCCTGGTTGAGTGCCTCAATGGCTTCAAGTTGAAACGGATCAAGCTTAAACGGAAATAAATTGTCAGGCGTTAAGACCAAAACCTGGGAAAACCTTTACTTAGCGTAGGGAGTTCGACCACCTCATTGTGCCAGAGGAGCGCAAATGTTGGGTGCGAATTAACGATAAATGGAATGGCGCAGGGACGTTTTGAGCTTTAAGTTTTGAGTTTTGAACTTTTAGGGCTTAGAAATACTTGCTGCCAATGGGGATGGCGTCCCCAACTCAAAACTCCAACATTAAGAACTCAAAACTTGATTATAAAGATGAATCCATGATGAGGGTCCTTAAAGACTGTTTGAACCGCTTTGGGACTTTTACCGCCCCTTAATCTCTGATTTTAGGAATCATTTTACCTTCATGTTAAACCCTGCTAAAGGCCAGTCTGGGCTTTAGTTAATGATGCGAATTGCGCATAGCTACATACTTCGATGACCTTTTCAAGAGATTGTCACCCGTGACAATCTCTTGATTGAGCTCCAGTCAATGTCAAAGGGTCGCCAGGCTGTACTATGGATTCAGCTGTATCTCTGCCTGGGGACTGAAGGTGACATGACAGTTGCAACTCATCAGAATAGGGGCCTGATGCTAGGTACTTTATTCAGACTTGGTTAGCGATGTTATCCGCTTTTCGCTCCTAACCTTATTTTGGAGATTTTTGACCATTGGGCAGGGCTATTTTCTGGTGACTTGCCGTCTACCCATGCCCTACAAACTTCTATTTATCAGTAATGGCCACGGAGAAGATAACCACTCCTCTCACATCATTCGCAGTCTGCGAGAGTTGGCACCAGAGCTAGATATTGCCGCCGCTCCCATTGTTGGTCAGGGACATGCCTATCGCAATATTAACGTTCCTATCGTATCCCCTACGCTGACGCTGCCGTCGGGGGGGTTTACCTACACCAATCGTCTGCGGCTACTCAACGATATTCGCGCCGGACTATTAACCTCAACCTGGCGACAAATTCAAGCTGTTCGTCGTTATGCCCCTGGCTGTGATTTAGTGTTTGCCACAGGGGATGTGGTGGGGCAATGTTTTGCCTACCTCAGTGGTAGACCCTTTATTTCCTTTACCTCACCGCTGTCGGCTATGTATGAGGGGACCCTCAAGCTAGATATCGTTCTCGATGCTGTGCTTAAATCTCCTCGCTGTTTGGCCCTCTTTTCACGAGATGCTTACACGGCCAAAGATTATCAACGACAGGGATTTACCAAGGCTCAGTTTGGCGGCATCCCGTCTTTAGACCGACTTAAGCCAAAGGGTAAAGACCTCCAGATTGATGCAGCTAGACCGATGATGGCCCTGTTGCCGGGCTCACGTACCCTAGAAGCCATGCGCAACTTTAAGCTGCTTCTAGATTTGGTGATAGAAATCGCCCAGATGAACCCTCAGGTTCAGTTTTGTGCGGCGCTAGTACCGGATGTCATGTCAGCCCTGGGGACAACGGCCAAAGAAGCAGGCTGGTGCCATCATCAGGGAACCCTTACCTACCACCCAGCACAAGGGGAATCAGTGGCGACAGTCCGCTGTTTTAGCGATGCGTTTAGTGACATTGTTTGTCGCACCAACCTGGTTTTAGGCATGGCTGGGCTGGCGGTTGACCAAGCTATGGCCATTGGTAAACCCATTCTGCAAATTCCCGGTCAGGGACCGCAGTTTACCTATGCGTTTGCCGAAGCCCAAGAGCGGCTGCTGGGGCTTTCGGTCAAAACAATTGGCACTGAACCAGCCACACCCGCCATTCTTAAAGAAGCGGCTCAGTACGCTGTGGATACAATTCAGAATGAAGCGTATCTAAACGCCTGTATTGCCAATGGACAAGAACGATTTGGTCCCTTTGGTGCATCCTATCGCATTGCCAAAGTGGTATTAGACACCTTGGAAAAACTAAACACCGCAGCTGTTCCCAGCGCTCAGGTTTAAGAGTGCAAGTCTAAGTGTTGAATTTTGAGTGAACTTCTATGGCCCAACGACAGCGCTCGGTTTATTGGCAACTGTTGCCTTTTCTCAAGCCCCAGTGGCCATTGTTTGGCTGGTCGTTTGTGTGTATTGTCGGCTATGTCTTGGCAACCGTTATGCTGCCCTATCTGGCAGGGCAGGTGACCTACTATATCAGCCAGGGGCAAGTGACCAATATTGCACGGTGGCTAGGGCTAACCACGCTGGCCTTTTTGATTCAAAATCTGTTTCAGTATGGCGAGAAAGTTTTCTCTATTCGTGCGTCTCTAGCAGCAGTATTAGAGCTAAGAAAGAAAGTCTATGCCCATTTGCATCGGTTGAGCATTGATTATTTTGCCTCGGCGAAGACGGGCGATCTCTCTTATCGTCTGACAGAGGATATTGATCGCATTGGTGAAGTTATTTACAAAATGTCGCAGCAGTTTATCTCCTGCGTCTTTCAGCTCATTGCTATTCCCATATACATGTTTTACCTCAATTGGCCTCTAACGCTAGCGGGCTTTTTGATTGCACCGCTAATGGCGTGGCTGATTGGTAGTTTTGGTAATCGCATGCTGGCACTCTCTCGTCGTAGTCAAAATGAAATTTCAAATCTCTCGTCGCTGTTAACTGAAGTGTTAGGTAACATTCGGGTGGTTAAGGCGTTTGCCGCCGATGACTACGAAGTGGGTCGCTTTAGTGAGGTAGCCGACCAAAATCGAACAGCCAAATATCGCACCGAGCATCTGACGGCTATTCAATACCCAGTGGTCGGGTTTTTAGAAGCTGTTAGTATTATGTTTTTGTTTTTGTTGGGCGGCTGGCAAATTGCCCTTGGCAATTTACAACCCCAGGAGTTTGTTAGCTTTTTGGTGGCGGTGGCGCTGCTGATTGACCCGATTAATTTAGTGACTCAGCACTACAACGCGTTTAAGCAAACAGAAGCCTCTGCTGAGCGTGTGTTTGAGCTATTTGCAGAAGAGCCGTCACTGATTGATCGATCAAATGCCCAGGTGCTGCCCCCCATTACGGGCAAGGTAGAATACCGCGATGTTGAGTTTGCTTATGCGTCAGACAAACCAGTTTTTAGGCACCTTTCGCTATTTGTGCATCCGGGTGATGTTGTCGCTTTGGTGGGGCCCTCGGGTGCTGGGAAGACGACGATTGTGAATCTGTTGGCGAGATTTTATGACCCACAAGCGGGTGAGATTTTGGTTGATGGCATTGATGTACGCGATGTGACCCTGCGTAGTTTACGCCGTCAGATTGGTGTTGTTCCTCAAGAGACAACGCTGTTTTCGGGCACAATTGCTCAGAATGTTGCCTATGGGCAAACTGATTTAGACTATGACTCAATTCAAGCTGCTGCCCGCATAGCTAACGCGCACCACTTTATCCAGCAGTTTTCTCAAGGCTACCAGACCTGGGTAGGGGAGCGAGGTGTGAATCTCTCGGGGGGACAGCGTCAGCGAATTGCGATCGCACGTGCCATTTTACTAAATCCCCGCATTCTGATTTTAGATGAAGCCACATCTGCTCTAGATTCTGAATCAGAAGCGCTGGTGCAAGAAGCCTTAGAGCGAGCGATGGAGAATCGTACTGTATTTGTAATTGCCCATCGTCTTAGCACTGTGCGCAAGGCAGATCGCATTTTGTTTATTGAAAACGGGCAGATTGCTGAAGCCGGTACCCATTTTGAACTGTTGGAAAAACAGGGACGATACGAACAGTTTTATGCACAGCAATTTAAGCAGTAGCGCGAGCCGGTTTTACTCCTAAGGGGCAGAGTTTTGAATCAGATCCCTACAATCTCAAAAAGCTAAGACCATTATACAAGCCTAGCCTAGCCATTCTAACAGTACAACTTCTTCACGCAGGTCAACCTCTGTTTTCGAGGCTCGTCGTGTCCGAAAAAGCTCGATGTCGAGGAGCTTGTAGCCCATATCCTGAGCAATATGGGCTAGGATTTCACCAGTACGAATATGAACTTGTAAGAAAGATGCCTGGTCACCAACGACATAGGCAAGCCGAGCGTTTGGACGCAAAACAGATTGTAAATCCTTTAAGTGCCTTGCCATCCCACCAAAATAAAGTTTTACTGCACGAGAATATAGCCGAGAAAATCCGCTGGTTTTTCCCCATGCTTGACGACGTCTTTCAATTTCGTGAGCAATGCTCAAAACTTCAGGATACTTCTCTGATAGCAGGTCATCATCATCTTTTGTATAAATACCTCTGCTATTGGAACGAACTAAAGTCTTCTTGACGGTTTGTAAATCTTGTTTGTTATTGAAAAAGCCAAGAAGAACAGACTCTAACCTTGTTGCTCTAGTATAATCTTTCTCATTGGGATAAGGTGGAGAAGTAATAACAATATCGATAGAGTGTTTTGGCAGGTGCTGGGAAAGATTTCGTGCATCTCCTAGATACACCGAGGTATTAATGGAAATTTCCTCATTTTTGGAAAAAGCGGAAATATCAGCTGCCATATTATTGATAGCTTCTTGCCAGAGCTGAATAACAGGAGCATCTTCTTTGAGACTTCTGGAAATACCCACCTCTGGAGCAAATCGAATATTACTGGCGCGGACAGCTGCCTGAGCACAAGCCAGCCGTCCATGATTATAGAAACGTGGGCAATGAAGACTTTCAATAACCTTCAATAAGGTCAAAACCTTATGCAATGGACGTAAACCAATAGCATTTTTGAACATTAGCTTCTGGGCATCAGCACAAAGTGATTCCTGCTGTGCATGTGTTGCAGCACGCTCTATTTGTTGGGTGTATAGTTCAGCAACTGTGTCAGCATGGTCCAATAAACGCTGGGGTGATAACGCCCAATCTAATTTTGTTGTACTAGCAAAATGTGCCATGGGATTGGCTTCTAGGCCAACGCATGAAAAACCCAGCTTTTTACACTCGACCAACGTCGTACCTGTCCCACTAAAAGGATCTAAAACGATCTGACTTTTATCTGCGCCGAATTTACTTAAATAATGACTCACCAGGTGTGGCGGAAAAGATAGAACGAATCGGTACCAGTCATGAAATGCCTTGTCTTCACTGTTTAGTTGATTAATACTCTTATTAGAGAGTTTTAGTTCTGATGAATATGGAGGCACGATTTAAAGAGGTTTAATCACTCAGCTTAGATCCAAGAATATTTGAAAAATCTAGCAGATCTTAGATCGTCAAGCAAACATTTATACTAGTCAATGATTTTCTGGAGATAAAGTCAGCACTCTTGAGCAGATAGCTCACCAACTGTCTGACTGGCATATATTCCAATTTGCCAGTCAAATCTGTTCTACTTGCTGTTGTAAGCGTTCTGCAATCGCACTATTAAGAGCAATATTGCTCAAAAGCACGACAAATTCTTCAGGGCATCAAGGCTAGATTCCATGTGATGTTCAAATCGATCAGAGAGAAGTAATTTAAATTATTAAGAGAGAATTGTGGAGCAGGCGACAAATTTTACTGTCTTACAGACCGCTAGCAGTGATGGGTATAACATTTTGAGAGACAACTGTCACAGTTAAATCCACAATATGTTAATCGTCTTTAAAGATGGCTATTAGTATTGTATACCAAATCATATGGGCATCATCTGGCTTTTGATCAAAGCCTCTTGGGTTAGTGTCACTGTAGCAATTTTGGCAGGCATTATCAGCGGTGGCTGCAGTGCAAAATTAATCGCGCTGATCAATACCGCCATTCAGCAAAACGCTTCTCAGTCTCTTATTGCCTCTTTTGCTGGAATCACGGTTTTAGTGCTTGTTACCAGTAGCCTATCGCAGTTTTTACTGGTCGATTTGGCCCAGAATTCTGTTTATCAGCTGCGTCTAAGTTTGAGTCAGCGCATTCTGACAGCCCCCCTACGTCAGCTAGAACGTCTTGGTCCTAGCCAGCTTTTAGCTGTTTTAACCGAAGATGTACAGGCTATTTCTAACACTGTTTTTGTTCTACCGTTTCTGTGTATTGATGTTGCCATTATTGGCGGTTGCTTAATCTACCTTGGTTCGCTGTCGGGGTGGGTCTTTTTGGCTGTGGTTACATTTTTGATTGCGGCCATTGTCTTGGTGCAAATCCTCATAGGCTATGCCCATCGCTATCTGGGGCAAGCGCGTCAGGAAATGGACCGTCTGCTAAAGCACTTTCGCACGATTACTGATGGCATTAAAGAACTAAAGCTTAATTCCCCTCGTCGCCACCGGTTTTTTGAAGGTGAGTTGACAACGAGTGCAGCGGCGGCTTGTCAATATCAAAAAACGGCCCTCAAACTGGCAGCTGTTGCCAGCGGCGGCGGTCAGCTTTTGTTTTTTGTAATGGTTGGTTTGCTAATTTTTGGCGTACCTCGGGTTCTACCGGAGGCTCGTGTTGTTTTACCTGCCTATGTTCTGACCCTGACCTATTTGCTAGGGCCTATTCAAAGTCTTGTGCAACAACTGCCCACATTGGCCAATGCCGATGTTTCTCTCAAAAAAGTAAAAGAGATGGGGCTGACGCTGTCTGCCCATGCTGAATTGGCTACGGTGACGCGACAGCCTGCGATCGCAACCTGGCAAACGCTACAGCTGCTGCAGGTGGTGCATTCTTACCAGAGTGCGGACAGCGACCATCAGTTTACGGTGGGGCCCATCGATCTAAGGCTAAAAGCGGGTGAACTCGTGTTTATCGTGGGGGGGAACGGCAGCGGCAAATCGACGCTGGCTAAGCTAATTACCGGACTTTATAGTCCTGAGTCGGGAGAATTGTGTCTGGATAATATGGCCATTGTTGATGGTAACCGAGAATGGTATCGCCAGCATTTTTCTACGATTTTTTCAGATTTTTTCTTGTTTGATCGGTTGGTTGGTATCAATGAGGATGCCTTAGACCAAAAAGCCCAAACCTACTTAACAACATTAGATCTTGAGAAAAAAGTCTTGATCAATGATGGACAGCTATCGACAACGGCGCTTTCTCAGGGGCAGCGAAAACGGTTGGCGCTGCTAAGCGCCTATCTAGAAGATCGCCCCATCTATTTGTTTGATGAATGGGCGGCTGATCAGGACCCGATTTTTCGTGAGGTTTTTTACACGCAGCTGTTGACTGAGCTGAAGCAACGTGGCAAAACGATCCTGGTGATTAGTCATGACGATCATTACTTTCACCTAGCTGATCGCATCATTAAGCTTGACTATGGTCAGATCGAATCAGATGCTCCACCTTGCCCCCAGCGCTAGCGATAAGGATTTTATAAGATCTAAAAATTAGTGCTGGAGAGATGTTGCATGCAACGTCTGTACATCCACATGCAACGTCTGTATATCTAATAGTGGCCTAATTAATTTTGTTTCCTAAGTGCCTTCGTAAGCCATTTGCCAAAAGTCTTTTTCTAAACTGGCAACTTTTAAGAAAACGGCTTTTGCCTCGGCTTGAACCATTTCGTCTACTGTTTGCAGGGAACTGTCTGCTTGCTGGGCCAGCAGCTGTACATAGCTAGTGAATGCCGTATTTCCCCAACGGTCAGCAAATTCTGTATAGGGCTCGGGCATGGGGCTGTGAATTTGCCAGCCCTGGTTATAAGCTAGCTCAATGGCCCAAAACCCAATGGCTTTGACCGCATAGGGTTGCTGTGCGAGGCCGGTCATAAACTGGCGATAGGTTTGGCAGGTGGGCTGCAGCGGCTGGTCCAGCGTTAGCTGACGCTCAGCAGCCTTGGCCTGAAACCAGCTCAGTTCATCTTTGAGAGCAACAATGCCGCTCAGTAAGGTGTCGATATGGTGGACAGGTGCTGTTTGGATGAGGTTAGCGGCGAGTCGAGTAAATTCAATAACAAAATGGTAATCTTGTACTAGCCAGATGTTGAACTGAGGCGGCTGGATTGTCCCCTGCTGACATTGGGCTAGAAAGGGATGAACCGTAGCCGCTTGCCATTCAGTGGGGTGTTGGCTGAGGAGCTGTTGGCAGGTGAGAGGCATGGGCAAGAGACGTCACTTTAGCAATTTAAATGATTATCTAACCACTCCACCACATCGTCCATAACCTGATTACGGTCCAGGTCATTGTGGGGCTCATGGTAGCCGCCTGGATAGATGTTTAGGGTTTTATCTACAGCAATAGGCTCAAAAATCTCTCTGCTGCCTTTGACATCGTTGACTTTGTCCGCGCTGCCGTGGAGCAGCAATATAGGGACCTGTAGCTGTTTAATATTGCGTCGCACAGCGGCGATCGCAACTAAACATTCTGTCCCCCAGCGCACCGTTGCCACGGAATGGGTGAGCGGGTCATGCTCGGTTTGATTGACAACCGCCGGGTCGCGTGAGAGAGTTTCTGCCCCAGCACCGACGTCCATTGAAAATCGTGGCCAAATGCCGGACAAAATACGGGCAATAGCCACCAGATAGGGCTTGGCAATACCCACAGGACGAATGGGAGGACCGCTGATGATAATGCCTGTCAGTCCCTGGGGAGCATTGAGCGCAAAATCAAGCACAATCAGCCCGCCCAGGCTGTGACCCAAGACAAATAAAGGTGAATTTGGTTCGTGCTGGCGTACCTGGGCCAAAAAGGCACTCACGTTATCGCGATAGTCCTGCCAGCGGTTGATATGCCCCCGCTGCCCTTCGGAGCGGCCATGGCCTTGGTTATCAAACCCAAAAACAGCATAGCCCGCCTGGGTGAGAGCTGTGGTGACTGTGGAGTAGCGATCGCAATGTTCGCCAAACCCATGGACTATGGCTATAGCTGCTTTTACAGTTCTTTGGGGATACCATGCTTGGTAAAACAGCGACAGCCCATTAGCACCACAAAATGTACTTTCTAACTGAGACACTTGTGTTGTAGTCATCCTGGGAACATTGATGAAGTGTCACGCGGCTGTAATTTTAGAGAGCCTAATTTTTTCAAGATTTCAACGGTGCCCTGCTGACCTTCAATTCGTACGCGTTGGCCAGTCTGTAACCGCTGGGTGACATCGGCCACATCCATCACCGCTGGAATCCCATATTCACGGGCCACGATGGCTCCATGGGAAAGCTGCCCCCCTACCTCAGCGATTAAACCACCTAAGTTTGCCAGCAGTGGTGCCCAGCCCGCATCGGTATAAGGCACCACCAAAATCGTGTTTTGATTGATGGGCACCGACGTATCCAATGTGGTAAGCACTTGGACTTCGCCCTCTAGAGTGCCCGGACTTGCCCCAATTCCTGTTAGCAGCCGTCCAGTTTGTTGAGGTGTCCTAGGGGCGGTAGACAACGTGATGGGATCTTTGCCGTAGACCAGATAGGGCGGCACCCAGTCATGATCTGCCTGGCGTTGCTGCCGACGAATCGCAATTTGCTCGAGCGGGCTGGGCGTATTTTTATCATAAACAGCCAGCTCTGAAGATGTGCCCCAAGCTTTAATCTCAGGCCAGGTTAGAAAAAAGATATCCCCTGGTTGCTGGAGGCTCTGGTGCTGAAGATGGTGAACTTCCAAGGCTAAAAAACAAGCCCTCAGCTCTGCTAAAAGCCGATTGTAAACTTCTGCAATATGGCCTTTTAGGTCCAATCTTGCCTGGACTTGGCGCTGTTTCCAACCTGTCTGGGAAACGGTGTTAGAAGATTCTTTATTGGCGGGCGGCTGTTTTAGAAACGTGGCCAGTAGAGATCTCACAGGAGCAGGCTGCTCTTGCCAGGTGGGTACGGAGATATCAGTGGCTAGTTCACTCAGATACCCGTATTTAGAGAGAAATAAATCGAACTGTTCAAACAGCGGGGCGCTCTCAGGTAGCTGAGCCAGTGCCTGCACTAACTCTTCACCATCTGCAGGCGCGTCTGCAGATGGTGTCTCAAGCTGCTGCACTAGATAGCCATATCGCTGTGCCAAGTTTTTAATGGTTTCAACGGCGGCAATTTCTGGGTTAGAGCGATAGTTAAGCTGGTCGCTGTCTACTTTTAGGATGGCCTTGCGTAGGGCAAAGCTTAGGGGGCCGAGAATATTGTAAAAAGTGGCTCGCTTGAGGAGCGAAAAAATTCTCTCGACCTGGTGCGCTATTTCTTTAGAAGAAAGCCTAGCGGGGGGCTTTAGGGCGTCTAACCCTGGCTCAAAATGGGTTTGATAGTCTTGCTTAAAATCTTTCTCTAGAGTCCATTCCCGCGATGCTAGTTTGAGTAGCCCTGGCACATTACGCAGTGTGGAGGCGATGGGGGGACGGCTAAACTTAGCCCCACGGGTAAGAAACTCTAAACTTTCGGCGGGTAGCCCCATGCGGATAAAGATATCCCCGAGCAGTGTAGCGTTGAAATAAGCATAGGACCGATGCAGCATGGCCGTTTGCGAGAAATCAAGACCGGCCGCACGTTTACCCAACACCAGGGTAAATAAATCTCCCCAAACACCACAGGTGAGAGGCTGGTTGATGGACCAGGTTAAGGGATGAATCACACCGGGAATCACCTCAGCCGCAATTTTGCGAGTCCATAGAGGAATCAATGTGGTGATGGGACGGCTTTGTAAAACCCAAATTTGTTGGCCGTCGTAGGTCCATTCCACGTCTTGGGGAATGTCGCCAAATTGTTGTTCCAGATGGCGGGTGAGATAGGCAATTTGTTGAATGAGACGAGGCGAAATTAATTGACCCTCCGGTAGAGACGTTCCATGGAACGTCTCTACGCCCGGAGAACCATGGCCAGGGTTGGAAGGATTTCCGTTAGGTTCCATCGACAAATCTACCGCGTCCGATAGCTGCCAATCACCCCCCGGTGGCATATCTTCGGGTGTAATGGCGACGTGGTAGCGCTGAGGGGTCACCTGACCGGAGACCACCTGGCTGGCTGGGCCAGGTAGGGCCTCAATCACAACATCAAGACCACAGCGAGTAATCGGGTCACGGCTAAAGGCCACGCCGGAAATCACCCCCTGAATTTGCTGCTGCACCAAAACATTCATTGAGGCTTCAGGCAGCCCCAAATCCTGACGATAGCGAACGGCACTGGGGCGATTGTAGGCTTGAAAGCAAGTTGCGATCGCACTCGCTAACCCGTCCTGGCTGACCACATCGGTCACCGACACATACTGCCCAGCTGCCGAGGCTCCCAGCCCGTCCTCCCCCACCGCCGAAGACCTCACCTCCTGCGGTTGCTGTGGCGAGGGCTGACAGAGACTAAAGAGGGCCGCTGGGTCATCCCCAGCCCGCAAAATATAGCCCATAGGGACCGGATAGCCCCAGTTCTTAAGCTGCGACAGAGTGGCTGCCTTGTTTCCCACCACCGCCGGATCTAATACCTGGGCTAGTGCTTGCAATGCTGACTCTCCTCTAAAAAATCGAAAAAATCGGCGTGATTCCGTTCTGGTTCCCTGGGTAGGGAGTTCTAGATCGTCCGGCAGTTTTTGATAAATCCAGCCAATCAGACCCATCAAGCAGGCGACGGCGACCAAACGCATACCGTCGTTGTGAACTAGCCCGGTTAGT
>JBHJIV010000280.1:0-19626 GCA_050043105.1 Leptolyngbyaceae cyanobacterium
TCAGCAATTCTCAGTATGACAAATGATACCTGAACAGCTGTTATGGCAGGGATAGTAGTACCATCATGACGTTGCTAAACAGAGTCTAAGTCCCTTGCGCCTTCCAGGCTGCTTCGATACCCTCGTAAATCAGTTTCGGCAAACGCTAGCGTCGATGCCGGACAGCCGTACGGGCAAAAATATCCGCTATCAGATGGACGATGCTGGATTAAGTGCATTTAGTGTGTTTTTTATGCAAGATCCATCGTTCCTATCCCATCAAAAGGCGATGGCAGACCGTAAAGGTCGAAGCAATGTCGAGAGTTTATTCGGCACTCATGAGGTGCCCAGCGACAATCAAATTCGCTCATTACTCGATGATGTTCCTCCCCATCATTTGTTTGCGATGTTTGATGCGGGTCTTAAACTCCTCAAAGAAACGGACCAATTAAAGGCGTTTCGTAGCTTCAAGGATGAGTTGCTCATGCCCCTTGATGGGACCGAATATTTTAGGTCAACCCAGATTCACTGTCCGTACTGTTCCCATCGCAAACTCAAATCCGGGAAAACCCAATATTTCCATAGTGTCGTTACTCCGGTGCTAGCGTGCCCGGGTCAAGCGCACGTGATTCCCTTAGTCCCTGAGTTTGTCGTACCCCAGGATGGCCATGACAAACAAGACTGTGAGGTCGCTGCCGCCAAACGCTGGCTGACCCAGCATGGCAAACGCTATCAGGACTTACGCATCACGATCTTGGGCGATGATCTTTATTGTCATCAGCCCCTATGCCAATTGATTTTGACCCAGCAATTCAATTTTATTTTGACCTGTTTGCCGGAGTCCCATAAAACCCTCTATGAGCATTTGACCGGTATTGCCTTACCCACTGTCATTCGCCAACAGTGGACGGGCAAAGTGCGACACACCTACACCTATCGATACCTTAACCAGGTGCCGCTCAAAGATGGCGACGATGCCTTATTGGTAAATTGGTGTGAGTTGACCATTACTGACCCCAAGGGTAAACAGATTTATCACAATGCCTTCGCAACCCAACATCTCATCTCAGACCAAACGGTTGAAGCCATTGTTGCCGCTGGACGAACACGTTGGAAAGTGGAAAACGAGAACAACAATACCTTGAAAACTAAGGGATATAATCTAGAGCATAATTTTGGCCATGGTCAGCATCATCTAGCCGCTTGCTTAGCCACACTCAATATTCTGGCACTGCTGTTTCATACCCTGCTGGACTTGTTCGACGCCAAGTATCGTTTGCTTAGGGCTCATTTACCCTCTCGAAAAACCTTCTTTAATGATTTGCGGGCACTCACACGCTATATGTGCTTTGACACTTGGGATCATCTGCTAACCTTTATGATTCAAGGCTTGGAGCTTGAAATCCCGGCTGATACTAGTTGAAATCTCATACTGAGAATTGCTGATACCCTATTTAGTTCATTTAGCTGTTGGAAGAGATAAAGAAAAACCTGTTGTTGTTATATTGTTGGATAGCGATGATGCAGGAAGAAAAGAAAAAAATCATCTTTTGGGTAAAGGTAAGATATACCGAAAACCTCTGTTGCGTGAAGAGTACATTCTTCAGATAGGGGATCTAAATGATGCTGTCTTCTTGAGATCTGCCGATCAAGATAGAGAAATTGAAGACTTAATCCCTGTTGGCATTTGTCTGGAAGCATTCAAGCATTATGTTAGAGAAATTAATGTTGATTTGGATGTTTCATTCTTAAGCATACAAGATACAGAGAATATAGAAAAGTTAATAGGTGAAAACGATATATACGAAGCTATTCAGTTGTATGTCAAACAAAAATGTGATTTTGATATTAGGGTTGATAAGGTTGGCTTTGCTCGTAACGTGCTGAAATCGCTTGAAGAATATAAAGGAAAAAGTAATAGAGTCCTTTTTAGGGAAGAAAATGTTAACGTTTTTGTCGATAACTTCAAGCAGCTTTTTTATGAGTTAAATAGAGTTATGGCTAAAGCTCAACAAAGGTCTGAAAAAATTCAGCTTTCTGAAAAAATATCTAGAGCTAAGAATAGATTTCTGCATAAACATTCGGCTATTGCTAGGCGCGAGGAAGCAATTTACTTATTACAAGATATTGAAAATATTTTAGACGATAGTTACAGCAGTGAGTCAGCATTTGAGATCGAAAAAGTTAGAGAAGTTTTGCAGAATCTAAAAACCACATATAAGCTAGATATTAAATATGATGTTTCTAAGCATATTGATGATTATCAAGGTTTTTTAATTGGCTTGGATAAAATTAAGTATGCTGGAGATATTGCAAGCCAAGAGGAGGAGTCTCTGGAGCTTAACCATAGTGATTCTGTGACAGTGGAGGTCGTATCGAAAGATAGAAAACAAGCTTCTTCCTCGGATATGCCTAAGACAATGAAGAGAGGAAAAAATAGTAAGGATTAACTTATTTGGCGAAGTTAAATGTCTTTTCTATCGATGCTCTCCAGAAACAAGTAGCTGTGTGTTCGAGTGAATTTAAATACATCTCTTAGCAGAGTGTCTGAGCACTCCATGTTCTTTTGAGTGGATAGAGCAACTTTGAACTACTATGCACTCTTCCCAAACTAGTGTTCTGGGCTTTTCTTATCCCAACATATTGATGGATAACATTGCTTTATTCACTTTGAACTGCTGAATCATTTTGCAGAGATGTAGGCGATGCGTGTTGGATTTGTTGGGTTGATGAGAAGATATTAATTGAGATCTGAAGATTCTGTCAGTTTCACAACCCAACCTACGATTTTTGTTCTCTTGCCCAGACACGAAAAATAATCTTGGCTTCTACTTCACTCTGTTGGCTAACAGCTAAAACTCTTGCAGTTTAATGATTTAGTGCCTGAATTGATGAGACTGTTTTGATAAGAATATAGCCCTAACTTTGAATCTGTTAGGGCCATTGCTTTTTCTATTCTGACAACGCTAAAGGTTGGCTAACGGTGAGCGTTAGATCTGTAGCAGGATTAATCGAAATCACTTCTACGCGTTCTCGTCCTAGTACTAGACCACCGATGGCTCCAGCGACTGTACCTGTCAATATTTCCCAAGTTTGAAGCTCATCGTCACCGGTGACTGAAGCAACAGCCGTGGCGGCACCAGAGCCAAGTACGGCTCCAGCAAACACCTCACCAACGCTGGCCCCTCGACGAATGGTTTCAGTTGTTGTGATCACCTTAGATTGGGCCTGCAGGTCATACTGACGACCATTTTGTAGAACCAAAGTTTGGGCAACAAACTGAGATCCCTGCTGACTGTCTGTGGTAATTGGACGTAGCTCGCCAATAACCTGACTATCGCGGGGAATGAGTACTTGACCTTGACGATTTGTTATTGCTTCAGATACTTGTAGTGTGATTGGTAGTGTCTCATCCGGTAGAAGAATAATCTTATTGCCATCAGCATAGTTGACAGGAATAGTCGTTCCTGATGTGATTGATGATTGAGCAGTTGTTGTCGTTGTTCTTGTTTGAACAATGTAGGGAGACTGTACCGTAGCGACCTGATTCTGGCTTGCCAATGCCTGATAAATAAAGGCGGCTACATCAGCCCGCGTCGCTGTTTGATTAGGACGCAGTACCTCAACATTGGGATAGTTGACCACTAGCTGTTGCTCAGTCGCGGCGGCAATGCTGGCAGTGGCATAACTGGGGATAGAGCCAGAATCGCGGTAAATGTTGGCGCTGTCAACGGTTGTAGCCTCATAATTAAGACCATTGGCTAAGGAGACCAGCACCTGAGCGCGAGGAATATTCTGATTGGGCTGAAATATGCGATTGGGATAGCCGGATAAAAAGCCCATGCGATAGGCTTCGTCAATGGCGGTCGCAGCCCAGTAGTTGGCAGAGACATCAACAAAGGTAGTGCTGCTGCGAACGTTGGTTTGGTTGAATGCCTTGCGAACCATGGCGGCATACTGGGCGCGAGTTACGGGCTCATCGGGGCGAAAGGTGCCATCGGGAAAGCCAGCAATGATGTCTTTCTCGGCCAGGCTGATGATAAACTGGCTGGCCCAATGACTAGAGGAAACATCGGTAAACTGGATTTGGGTTTGAGCGATAACTGGAGCTGGAGAGGTGAGAGGCGAGAGTGTTCCTGTACCTACGCCTAGGGCTATCAATAAAGCTGTTGTTGTTTGAATGCAGCGCATAGTTAACATAATGAAGATTCTCAAAAGTAATGGATTCGTGAAGTAGTTCCAGTTAGCTATCAAATATCGGAACCTCCTTCCGTGTCCTAATTCTGGGGAGGCCAGGCTTACAGCCCTGAAATTGAGAGAGGTTGAGATAAAATTTTAAGAAGTTAAACAGCAGGTTCATATCTTATGAAAGATTGAACTAACCTAGCTTGAGTTCTAAGAGTATTCAGTCTAATCTCTCAAAACAGACGATTCAGCAGAGCGGTAGAGCCCCTGTTAATGAATTGAATTTAACAAAGCTTGTTTTCGAGATTCGAATGGCAGCATTACGCCTTTTGAAGTGGCATAGTCAATGTCTTGAATATGAATCGTTAATTTTAGATGACTTGTTTTCTGGCTATCCTATGGTATGGGCCTTAAATGGCTTATATCATTGACTTGCCCAAATGTGGAGTGAAGTTTGTAGAAAACTATAATGGGCTATGTTGTTATTTTGAATCTGCTATCTGTAGCCGAAACTGTCACAATCAAAGATGAAAAGGATGGATGGTGTAACTTACGGTTTCTGTTCTCTTGCCCAGGTGCGAAAATTAATCTCGGCTTCTACTTCATTCTGTTGGCTAACAGCTAGAAACTCATAAAGCTTCTCTTTTGCCACCATCGGAAATGTGGGCGAACAATCCACTTCCACATAAACATTCTCTTGTAGTTGATAAATTCGCCAGACCTGACCATTAAAGCGCCAAAATTCTGGCACTCTCATTGCTGCGTACAGCGCATTCTTATCAATGTCCGTGTGGCTAATATCCACTTCCACTACTAAATCTGGTGGCGGGTCAACAGCTAAATCAATCCTTCGTCCAGCTACTTGGGGCTGATTCTGAATGTAATAACCATTGTCTGGTTCTGACCCACGTTCCAAATCTTTCCTGTCTAGAGTAGTTGAGCCTAGGGTCTTGACCTGTAGCCCTAATTCCACCACCAGAATGATAATAAAACGCTCAATTAACCGAGCATAGAACTCATGGGGTTCGGATGGCATCGTAATCTCTAACGTACCGCGATCATAGGTTAACCGTGCCCTGGTACGTTCATTCAGTAACGCCTTCATCTGCTGATAAGCAAGCCAATCTAACCCATGTAATGCAACACGGTTCTCGCCAGGGTTAATTGGTAACTGTTCATTAGAAGCCAGCATGATGTCTATTAATCGCTTAGCACTATGATAAGTCAGCTTATGATGCCCTGCTGAGCTGCTGCGGACTAACGAATTTAATCAGATATCCCAGATTAGCTGTGGGTGTAGGTGGGATGGGGTCAGTGTGTAGCAACCCATCCCACAATTTTATTGACGAGTCAGCGCAGAGGGCGCTTTTTTACTTACAACAAAACCATCAAAGAAGGCTTTGCTCTCCACCCTGGGTGCCCAGTCTGAACCTTTGCCACCATGGAAAGTAGAAAAATAGAGCGAATCGATCTTGCCTTTATTGCCAAGTCGCAAGCGCATATCTGACTTGGACTGCACTTTTTTACCGTCTACCCAGGTCTCTAAAACACCGTTTGCTTTGCTGTCAGTATTCAACTTGATGTGCTGAGTAATCTGATGCCACTGTCCCGGTTCGAAAGTAACATCCTCTAGCGGGATCTCGTCGCCCCATTTCTGTTGCATATCAACATAGTAAGGATAGGCAATGGCAGTGCCGTTCTCCTTCCACATGTAGCGAGCACTCCAACCATCGCCATCGCTTGGGTACCTACCGCCGGTATAATCGCTACCTTTGCTGGTTAGACCTGGCAGTTTTCCACCCTTTCTAAAGTCAAAGCCCTCACCAAACTTGACATAGTAAGACAGCCATAGCTCGTCTGCCTCGGGTAATGAGACTTCAAACTGGCTACCTCCCTGCCGTGAGCCGACAGCCCCCTTAGGATAGGTGATTTCTAGCACCTGACCACGCTGGGACTCAGAATCTTTAACAATGCGAGCACGGTCACCCAGATTAGCCCAGGCAACAGATTGCCAATCCTGGTCTACTAAGTTTTCGGTATATTGCCCAGGCGTATGGGTCTCAAATTGGATGTTGAGAATATCGTCTGCAGATGTGTTAGTGGCTTTGGGCTGATTAGATGGCTGGGCATTGTTAACCTGGTCAGGACTTTTCTGAGAGACGGGTTGTTCTCTCTCGATATTGTTGTTAAGAACAGGCTGAGGTTTAGTAATGCCTCTATCCTCAAGGTTCGGCTGGTTGTCATCGGTTATTGAGAGCAGTCCTGAGTAGTTTGCAGGAGAAAAACGATGCTCGATATTTCCCTTGGTGTATTCCAGCTCCCAGTCGCCTCCTAAGGATTGACTGCCAGTTAGATCTCTAGAGGCGGCTACATCTGCTCCGGTGAAGCGTGCAATTTTTCTAACCAGCTGGCGACCGCTGCTCTTTTTGGCAAGATTAGATCCATACAGCAAAAGATCTCCCTTGTCAGTCAGAGCTTTCTCCCAGTCAACGAGTTCGTCTTTATACTGACTGAGGCTATCTTTATCTAAGCTGACATTTCCTAGCTGTAGGGTGCCTGCCTCTGCTGGAGAGAAGATGTGAATGCTGTCCAGGCTGTGGTCATACTGCTCTAAGATCTGAGAGATTTGCTCAATGCCGTTGCTGTGATCGTCGAGCATAATGACCTGATCGGTGCGAAATCCCTTTAATAAGATATCGGCATCACTGAGACTATTATCAACAAAAGCGATTGATGATGCTTGTTGTTCAAATGAATGATAATTTGTCATGCTAAATCGATGCTCGCTGTCAGTGAGCACAATCAGAATATGGAGGAAATATGTGAAGTAAAAGTTGTTTGGTTAGATGCAGAGAAGAAAAGCAGCGTGAGCAGTTCTCATCAACGACTAGCGTCATTCTTGGAAGAGTGAGACATACTCGTATGATTGCAGCTGGTTAAGAGACAATCGGCTACAGACTTTTGGATTCTATGTAGGCCAGTGCCATTTATATGGGAAATTTGGATTGTGATGTTAGATTCTACTCTGCTATGTCTCTCTAGCTCGCAATATTTTGCTGTCAGACAGGCCAACAAAAGTCAAAATAATAGACTGATAACAGGTTCGAATAAGTGTGTAATGCAGGTGAACAACACTACAGATAGACACATGTTCAGTATTGCATACCCGTCTCTACATTAAGTGAAAATTATGTCAAGTTCAGATAAAGTGAGACGATTTTTTGGGTCTTGTGTGACACTTGTAAAACTGTCATTCACAGCCTGTTTGCTTTAGAGAACCTTATCGTTAGAGACTGCGTAGATTCCAATGTGGCCGGACTTCGACTCCGCTCAGTCCTCGACTAGTTGTTTTGAAGACTATGGCGGTTGTTAGCGGACTACCTCACTGGTCTGCTGATCGATAAAGTCGCGGATGGTTTCCCAGATGGTTTCAGGTCCAACGCCAAAGAAAATTTGTAGTGCTAGCAAAATAAGTGCTGCTAGAAACGCCGTCTTGATGGTGGCCTTGACCACCTTGAGCAGCCAAGTAAAGACCAGGATTGAAATGATGATGGCACCAATGACAACCACAATTTCCATGGGCGACGATTCCTGCTAAGTTCCTGGGCAAATTTTGCTTTGCCAATCTTAACTCAGGGCTACCACCTGGCGCTCGGTTAGTGTATCGCTAACTGCAATGACTTCTTGTCTGGCCCACTGGTCAGCATCGAGAATGTCCTGTAGTGATGGGCTAGCGGTGAGATGGTCGCGGTTGCGATCGCACACTTTCTCAATCACCTTAGGAATATCCAAATAGTGAATTTTTTCATCTAAGAACAGAGCGACAGCCTGCTCATTGGCCGCGTTTAATACCGCCGTCATCGAGCCACCGGCACGACCCGCTTCATAGGCCAGGTTAATGCAGGGATACTTAGCGTGGTCTGGCTCCTTGAATGTCAGAGTGGCAAGCTGGGCGAGATCTAACGGCTTCCAGTCGGTGAAAATTCGCTCAGGCCAAGAGACAGCATAAAGCAACGGCAGCCGCATATCGGGCCAGCCGAGCTGCGCCAGCATAGAGGTGTCTTGGGTTTCAATCAGTGAGTGAATAATGCTTTGGGGATGAATCAGAGTGTCGATGTGGTCGTAGTCTAGACCAAACAAATAGTGGGCTTCGATTACCTCCAAACCCTTATTCATCATGGTGGCGGAGTCTACGGTGATTTTGCGACCCATAGACCAGTTGGGATGCTTAATGGCATCTGAGACAGTGACGTCTTTAAGTTTGTCGACCGGCCAGTCGCGGAAGGCTCCACCCGAAGCGGTCAGAATAATACGGCGCAGACCCCCTTCAGGTAAACCCTGCATGCACTGAAAAATGGCAGAGTGCTCAGAGTCGGCGGGCAATAGCTTTACCCCATGCTTTTCGACTAGGGGCAGCACCACCGGGCCACCGGCAATGAGGGTTTCTTTATTGGCTAGGGCGATGTCTTTGCCTGCTTTGATGGCGGCAATGGTAGGCAATAGTCCCGCACAGCCGACAATACCAGTGACAACAGCTTCGGCATCACCGTAGCGGGCGACTTCTACAAAGCCCGCTTTCCCAGCCAAAAATTGTGGCTGCGTGTCATCATCTGCGATCGCAGCCTTAAGTTCTGCCAGCTTACTCTCGTCGCAAATGGCAACAATTTCTGGTTTGAACTGGCGTACTTGCTCGGCTAGCAGGGTAACGTTGCGGCCTGCGGCAATGCCAACCAAACGAAACTTATCAGGATGATGCTCGACAATATCTAGAGTTTGGGTGCCGCTGGAGCCAGTTGAACCAAGCAGAGTGATAGCCTTCACGGGAATTGCCTATTGCTAAAGGTCTATAGCTGGCCGTCCTGGCCCGCCCTGTCTCAACTATAGATTCTTAACGTCTTTTCACAAAATTTAAGGGACCAACGATGACGATAGATCATGGGTGGTGCGTTTTTAGAAATCGCGACCATAATTAATGTAAGGAGATGCTGGCAAACTGCCTAATCATTTATGGAAGCTTTTTCACCTACCCCACCTAAGTGGGTCGAGTCTGCCACTCACGCACTGACGTTTGGCTGTCCGCGCTGTGGCGAGTCTGCCAGTGCTGCTAACGATGTTTGGATCAACCGTCGTGCGCCAGTGTATACCCATAACCACAAACGTAAATGGCAAGAGTTTTATAACTGTGACTGCGGTACAGCTTGGTGGGCCTGGAGCAGCGACCGGCCACCGAACCCTTGGCAGGTAAATGTCTCACCCGAAGAGACGCCCCCCAGCTTGGATCCACTCACCGGATTAGGGGATAGTTGGGGTAGTTTTGAGCCCTAACCCTGTTCGATGCCTATTATCGTCTTTGGTAGCCTCAATATGGACCTGGTCGCCCAGGTGCCAGTGTTACCGCAACCTGGAGAAACCCTGCTAGGAACAGGCTTTGTCACAGTGCCGGGCGGTAAGGGAGCCAACCAGGCGGTGGCAGCGGCTCGATTAGGATTGACGACAGCGATGGTGGGTCGCATTGGTGATGACAGTTTTGGTAGGGCACTGCGAGATGCTTTGCATGGCTCAGGTGTCGCCACAGATTTGTTACAGGTTGATGAGGCACCGTCAGGGGGGGCGCGAATCAGTGTGGATGACGCTGGTGAGAAGCAGATTGTTGTTGTGCCTGGGGCCAATGGCAATGTGACGGCATCGGATGCCAACCGCTTGCCTTTAGGGACTGAGCCCTCTGTTTTGCTCATGCAGTTTGAAATTCCACTAGCGGCGGTGCAGGCTGCCGCTAAGCAAGCGGCTGACCACTGTGTCATTGTGGATCCAGCACCAGCGCGTATGGATCTGCCTGCAGAGTTTTATGGGTTGGTGGATATTTTGACGCCCAATCAGACAGAAGCGTCTCAGCTGGCGGGTGTGCAAGTTAAGAGTATCCCCACAGCGATGGAGGCAGCTCAGGTGCTGCGTCAGCGCGGAGTATCGACGGTCATTGTAAAACTGGGGAGTCAGGGAGCAGTAGTTGCCTCGGAGTCAGAGGTATTTCACGTGCCGGCATTTGAAGTAAAAGCGGTGGATACTGTCGCTGCTGGAGATGCTTTTAATGGTGGTCTAGCAGTCGCTTTACTGGAAGAAAAATCTCTCCGCTCTGCTGTGGTGTGGGCCAGTGCGGTGGCAGCACTATCTGTGATGACAGCTGGGGCCCAGCCGTCAATGCCGATGCGGGAGCAGGTGGAAGAGTTTTTGCTGCACCATTCTGTCGAGGATCTGTAGGCTGATTGAGGGATGAGGTTGGCACTTTATCGTATAAATCAGCAACGGCTACAGTCTTGATGCTCTAGACTGAGTTAATACTGCATCGCTAGCAATAGCGACACGATTGTCATTAAGCTCCCCTGCGCTTCAATGCCCTCAAATCAACCAGATATCATTTTTTTGGTGCTCGATACCCAGCGTGTAGATCGCCTGTCATGTTACGGCTACGCTCAGCCGACATCGCCAAATATTGATGCGTTTGCTGAAGGAGCGACACGATTTAAGGTTGCGATCGCACCTGGTCAGTGGACTATTCCCTCCCATGCGTCTATGTTCACCGGACTGTACCCATCGCAGCATCAGATGCAGCAGTCCTATTCAGTCATGCCACCCCACCTCAAAACATTGGCAGAACGACTGCAGGACGAAGGCTATTACACCGCCGCATTTTGTAACAACCCCCTAGTGGGTGTGATCAACAACGGCTTGCGTCGTGGCTTTTACAGCTTTCTAAACTACAGCGGCCTACTTAGCTCTAGACCCAATCAGGCCGGTATTCCCTCAAGCTTTCTAGACAACTATCGTCAGCTATTCAAGCGTGTTGTCGCCAAGGCGCTAAACAAGATTCAAGACGCCTTTGCCCGTTCTGACTGGCTGCTGTCACTGTCATTTACACCGCTGATGGTGCCCCTATGGCAAACAGCCTTGAGTTTTAAGGGCAATACTCGCAAATCATTAGATGACGCGGCCAAACTGTTGATTGAGCGCAAAGAAGCAGCCTCAGATCAGCCGATCTTTACCTTCATTAACCTGATGGGCACCCACATGCCCTACCATCCACCGCGCGAATACATCGAAAAATTTGCGCCAAATGTGCTTAAAGATCGCGACGCCCAGACTTACTTACGGCGCTTTAATGGTGATGTCTACGGTTGGCTCGCACCCCTGATGGGTGCCTTGGGAGAGCAGCAAAAAGATACTTTAGATAGCATGTATGATGCTGAAGTTGCAGCCCAAGATGCACAAGTGGGGAGATTCATAGAGCAACTGCAACAGTCTGGTCGGCTCGAGAATACCTACATTGTTGTTTGCGCCGACCATGGTGAGCACCTGGGCGAGAAACAACTTATTGGCCATGCTCTGTCTATCTATAATGAGCTGGTACAGGTGCCGCTCATTATTCACGACCCAACCGATACGATCCAGCGGGGTACTATTCGTGATGATGTCGTGTCTACCCGCTGTTTGTTCCATACGGTTCTATCCGCTGCCGGCATCGCCACACCAGAAGAAGCTGAACTGAGTTTAGAACATCAGAAAACAACTGAGAGTTTTGACGACGCTGAGCCCGAAAGCTGCGTCTATGCAGAAGCTGTGATTCCGCAAAATGTCCTAAACCTGATTCAAAAACGACAGCCAGAACTTGTTTCTCAGCATGCCTGCGATCAAACTAGGCGGGCTGTTTGGGTTGGCCATCATAAACTGATCGAAACCGATGAAAACCCCCCAGAACTCTATGATGTGCAAGATGACCCCAGTGAGAAGCTTAACCTGAGTGAGATTTTCCCAGAGATGGTGGAATCCTTACAAGACTCTCTTGCTGCTTTTAGCCAAGATGCGGATGAGCACCAAGAACTATACTCTCAAGCTCGTGCCTCTGGATTTGATGATCCAGAAGTTCGTCGTCGTCTTAAAGACCTTGGATATTTAGAAGAGTAAATATGTATCCTCCCGTAGATCCGACGCTGATTGAATTTGGTCCCTTTGCTTTACGCTGGTACGGTTTGCTCATGGCGACAGCTGTGATTACCGGTTCCTGGATTGCCAGTAAAGAGATCGAACGCCGTGGCAAGAACCCCGAAGATTTTTGGGACATGCTGATTTGGGTGCTTATTCCAGCCTTTATCGGTGCTCGTCTTTATTATGTCTTTGTCCAATCTGGCAATCAAACGTTTTACCTGCAGAACCCTGGCCAGATATTACAAATCTGGGGTGGCGGCATCCACATTTTTGGTGCCTTTATTTTTGGTAGCGTTGCCCTCTGGTTATTTACCAAGATACGTCGTCTACCCACACTGATGTATTTAGATGCAGCCGCAGTTGGGTTACCCATCGCCCAAGCCATCGGCCGTTGGGGCAATTTTATTAACCAAGAACTCTACGGTCCCCCTACTGATTGGCCCTTTGGCTTACGTATCGATTCACAGCACCGTTTAGAACCCTACAACGACTTAGTTACATACCCAGAGGCCACCCGATTTCATGCCTTATTTCTGTATGAGTCTGTATGGAATCTGTTGGGCTTTTTAGTGCTGTATTGGGTCTCAAAACGCTTTGGTCGACAGCTAAGACCCGGAGATTTGTTGCTGTTGTATTTGGTTTGGTACCCTTTTGGTCGATTTTTTATCGAATTCCTACGAACAGACTCTTGGTTCTTTCCAGGCACACCGTTTAATGTGGTGCATATCCTGTCGCTTGTGGCAGTTGTTGGTGGAGTCGCAACGTTAGTGTTACGGCGACGCTTTGGGCAGGCAGTAAAGAACTACTAAACAAAAACTACCTGACGGGTTGCCCGTAACTCTTTGCCTCCTGCTTTTCTTGCTTGTTTATGCCACCTTCTCCTCGCCTCATCATTATCGGTCTTGACTGCATGGAGCCCTCCCTCGTCTTTGAGCAGTGGCGAGATGACCTGCCCAATCTCTCTCGCTTGATGAGTCAGGGTAGCTACGGTCGTTTAGAAAGCTCTATTCCTGCTATTACCGTTCCAGCCTGGAGCTGTATGATGACCGGTCGTGATCCGGGAGAGCTGGGCATCTACGGATTCCGTAATCGAGCGACGCGGGCCTATCAGAATATGACCATTGCCGATGGTCGAGCTGTGCGTTTTCCACGACTGTGGGACTACCTGGGCAAAGCTGGTTGGAAAGTAGCTGCCCTGAGCGTGCCTGGCACATCGCCACCCTACGAAGTGAATGGTGCAATGGTGTCGTGTTTTCTCACACCGAGTCCCAAGGTGACCTTTACCCACCCACCAGAGCTAGGCGATCAGATTCTTAACTGGATGCCTGACTTTATGATGGATGTGCCTGAGTTTCGCTCAGAAGATAAGTCAGAGATTCTGTCAAATATTCATAAACTATGCGATCAGCGCTTTACCCTAGCGGAAAAGCTAATTGGTCAAGAACAGCCTGACTTTTTAATGCTGGTGGATATGGGAGTGGATCGCATTCACCATGCATTTTGGAAGCCGATGGACCCACGGCATCCAGACTATGAGCCAGATATGTCATTTTCGACAGCGATCCATGATTATTACTGTCATGTAGATGAGCGAGTGGGGCAGCTATTAGCCAAATGTGATGATGAGACTGCTGTTCTTGTTGTCTCAGACCATGGCGCACAGCCTCTACTTGGTGGAATTTGCATCAATGAATGGCTGATGGAAAAGGGCTATCTTACATTAAAAGAGAAGCCGACAGAGCCGACTGCTCTAGATAAGGGTGAAGTGGACTGGGAGAACACAACCGTATGGGGTGCAGGTGGCTACTATGCCAGAATCTTTTTGAATGTAAAAGGACGAGAACCCCAAGGAACAATTCCACTGCGGGAGTTTAAGGCATTTCGTGAGCAGCTGATTGCTGAGCTAGAGGCAATTACGTTACCAGATGGTTCTCCGATGGAGGTAAAAGCCTATATCCCTCTAGAGACGTATCAAAAAGTACGGGGAATGGCTCCAGACTTGTTGGTGTACTTTGACTGGTTAGCATGGCGCTCTGTGGGTAGTGTGGGTACCGGAGAGCTATATGCGAAAGGAAATGATACTGGGCCGGATGATGCCAACCACGCCCAATATGGGTTGATGATTTTTCATGATCCCAAAAAATCCTATGGTGGTCAGGTGTTAGAGAATGCTCAACTGTATGACATTTTGCCGACGATGTTAGCTCGCTATGGAGTGAATGGTCCTGATGATTTGCGGGGTAAGGTCTTGTCGATATAGTATCTGATAGATAACGCTTGAAAATAGCTTAAAAAGATAATTATTAACTGTAAAACTATGTATAAAAAAGACCGACGCCCTCAGGCTTGGTTTCCTTTAAGCGTGCTCCTGATTCTAACGATTACAGCCTGTGAGGGAACATCGTCGGATACTGCTGATGGTGACTTAGAAACTTCTCAGATACCGGCTGCACCAGTTGATGACCCAGATGCAGTACAGACAGAAGAGATGACAGGTATGGCCCTAGCTCTCTCGGTAGAAGGCGTATTAGTGGTCGATCAGCAGTCTGGAACAACGCGTACCATTCCCTTTGAAACAGATATTGAAACTTCTCAGACAGCGATTTCCGCATCTTTAGGTGAACCTACCTAATGAGCTGAAATTAGCGAGTGTGGTGCTGGTCCAATGAGTTTTGTTACCTGGGCCAATGGGTTTACCATTAATGTAATACAGGATCAGTTTGTTGGCTGGACAGTGGATGAAGCAACTGAAAACCTAACAACGGTGAGCGGTGTTGGTGTGGGCTCAACATTAGCGGAACTAGAAGAGAACTACGATATTGCGGTGATAGAAAGCTCTTTGGGGATAGAATTTTTTGATGTATCCAACAGTTTGTTTGGGCTGCTAGATGCCAATGAGCCGGATGGGATTATTACCTATCTATGGTCTGGTATGGCTTGTAATTTCCGTTAGTTAAGGCCTAGTCTTTCATTACTCTGGAATGCTAACCAGCTTGTGAATCTCAATTATCAGATCGGGAAAAGCAATTGGATGGATCGTTCCTGCGCTGATGGTATTTTGAGTTAGAAAATCGCCATTTTGTAAGTCTTTAAATACTGTCAGCTGTCTCTTTGTCACATCAACCACCCAGTACTCCTGAATGCTTGCTGCTGCATAAAGCATTCGTTTGGTATCCAAATCGTAGCTAAGCGTAGTATCTGCTATCTCAACTAACCAGTATATATCTTCTGGGTAAGGATGCCGCTCTAGATAGCGAGTGTCGGGTAGACGAACAATAGCAATGTCTGGCTGGGGTTCAGAGTCAGCGAGGGTAATGGGATGGGCTTCAAAAACCTTGGCCTTATCTTGTAGAACTCGTCTGAGATACTCAGCACCGCGATCATTAATAAACCGGTGAAATGTACCCTCTGGAGCCATGTCCCAAATTTCTCCGTTGATGAGTTCGCAGCGGCGATGATCGAGAATGCCCAGATCTTGCATGTGCTGATAGTCTTTGACTGACCATTTGGTTAGTGATCGCATGACTTGAACCCTCTATGGTTGATCAAGACTATTCTTACAATTATAAGAAGTATTTCGAAGTCTGATACTGCCTAGAGCTGTTATTAAACCTCTAACACAAATATTGAACCTCATTATTGATCTTTCTATATGTGATGTAGCCTCTTCTTATAAAGTAATAGCATTGAGAAAGTGGGTATAAAAATAATTACTATTTCTCAAAGTTTGAGTATTCTACTTAGTCTGTTTCAATTTATATCTTTAAGGAGCTTGATTAGATTTTCTATAAGTTTATAATCGAAGACGATAGACTTATAGAGCAAAGTTTAATAGAGTACCGATCAGGTTTCACGTGACTTTACAACCAGACTTACCAACGGAAGAAGAAAAAGCATTGCTGCAAAACAGTTAGTGGCAGAAGCATTGCATCGTGCTACATCATTTATGGTGAGCTTTATCTCTCAACCAGATCATGTAGCAGTTATTGTCGCTGCATCTAAAAAGGATGAGTTGCTTGCCTTCAATATTAGAAAGCGCTTGTTACCTTGTCCTCAAAAAAAGGATGAGCTACTTGAGTCGGAACGTGGATTGGGCACTTTCTCAAATAGAATTGACCTTGCTTATCGTCTCGGCCTCATCAGCGCTGACTTGGCTAAAGCTCTGCATATCTTTAGGTGCATTCGTAATGACTTTGCTCATGCATATGAAGGGCAATCACTTGATGTTGCGCCACATAGAGATCGAGTGGAAGAATTATCTACACGAATTGATATGCATCCAAACATAGCAAGTTTGAGAGCAACTATCAGTTCGATCCCAAATATTGGACCACAGAAACTATCGTTTGTTATTTCAGCAACATTAGCAATTCATCGACTTGAAATGGTTAAACCACTTGTGAGTACTTTGGATAGCGAACCTGCAACCCATGCAAGATTTCCCTAAAACAATGCATAACAAATCTGTGTTAGTTGAATACAGCTAAATGAGAGAGGCTCATAATGCACTATGGCTGCTTAAGTTGCTTCTACAATAACAACAGGTAAAGGACTCGTTTCTACCACTGCTCGTGAAACAGAGCCAACGAATAAGTTTTCTAGATGTCGGTGACCACGTTTGCCAATAACAATTTCTGCCACGCTATAGTCTTGGGCAACTTGTAGTATTTTTGTAGGAATCGCTCCAGATGTAGCAATAAACTGATGTCGAATATCCGCTAAGTGTTGCTTGGTAAGTTTTTTTAGCTGCTTGTTGCTTTGAGGGTTACCAACGGGTAGGACGTGTAAAACCACCACATTCCCATCACATCGACGGGCGAGTTCGGCAGCTTTTGTGAGAACTTGTGCTGCAAGGGGAGAAGTGTCAACAGCAGCAAGAAGAACAATGCGACGGCTTACGGAGACTTTTGTTGGATCTACTTCACCTCGCTCTAACAGTTTTGGAGCAAACGTGGGGATTGCCCAGGCACCTAAGGGAGCTGTGACTAAAATTGAAAGGGCCGCAAGAGCGAGAATTGTATCACCACCATTTACTCCCTGAGCCAGGGGAATTGCCCCAATCGCGGCTTGTACTGTGGCTTTTGCGGAGTTACCTGGGAGTAAAAACAGACGTTCTTTCCCGGTCCAGTTACTCCCCAAAGTAGCAAGATACCAGCCGAGCGAGCGCCCCACTAAGGTGCCGATGGCTAATATCAACAAACCAACTAGCAGAGTGTTTTCTAAAACATTGAGCTGAATGCTAGCTCCTAGCAACACAAACAGAATGATCTCAGCGATAACCCATAGGCTGTTAAACCCTTCGCGTAGTCGCCTTGCTAGAGGCGCGTCAAACTCAATGAGAAAAAAACCGGAGGCCATGACGGCTAAATAGCCAGAGAAAACTGGAATATGTTCTGCAACAACCACAAGCAGCAATGCAATGCTGGCAGCAACAAGAGCATCTTGCACTGCATTCTGAGTCCAGTTTTGTTTTGCTAAAACCATCACGAGCAAACGAGCGGTGAGCCAGCCTAGCAGAATACCTAAGCTGACCTGCAGGATGACCTGTAGCGGCAGAAGCTGTACAGAGCTAAGACTGAGATTGCCCAATGTGATGCCTGCACCAGCCCCTTGAGTTAAAAACGCCTACAGTAAGCTAAACACGAGCAGCAACAGCACAACTGACAGCGCACTGCCGGATAAAATAGCGTCAGGGAATCCTTTTTTGACTCCCCAGCCTAAACTCTTGAGCTGCAGCATGCCAGGTACGATGACGGCTGGTGATTCTGCACCTAGAATGCAGCCGAGCAATAAACCTGTAGCTAAATCAAATTGGAATAGCCATATGGCCGCTAAGGCAACAGCGATCGCTTCACAAGTAGCGGGTAGAAACCCGAGACGGAGGGCAACAGTGCCTTGCTGAGCTAGCTTGTCGCTGTCTAGACCTAACCCAGCTTTCATCAGGATGACCATGACGGCAATGGTGCGAAGAGAGTCGGCTGCGTCGAGGATGCCAGGAGTGAGTACATTGGCAACCTGAGGACCGATCAAGATGCCTGCAAGGACCATGCCAACAAGGGCTGGAGCTTTGAGTCGTCGGGCGATTTGTCCAGCGAAAAAACCTGTGAGGAGAATCCAGATAATGCTTTCTAGCATTGGGTAGATGTTTGAAGGTAATTCACCGATAACCATACCGTTCTTAGCGGTACTGGTTGAGTGGTTCTATCCCACGCTGAACGCTCATCCTGTGGGTAGTCGAGGACTTTTCGCTAAAAGGATAAAGTGCTGATGCTATTTAGGATTACTAGGTTTCTGATTTTGTTCGCACTGTTGCCAGTGTGGGGTGGGATGACTTAAGCCTCATAATGACCTCCGGCCATCATGATGTCTATGAGGCCAGCAACCATGCGATCGCACTCCAAGGGCATCAGTTCTTTGCCACCCATCACTTCCTGCACAATCAAGTAGTGCACCATTGAGCCTGAAAACACACGCGCGGCAATTTCTGGATCTGAAAAATGTAGCTGTGGATGGTTGCCCAAATAGGTTGACATCCGTTCCAACATTGGCTTGCTCAACTCCCGGACAAACGCTTGAGCGAGTTCAGGAAACTTCTCGGACTCACCAATAATCAAACGCATCAGGGTCAAAAACGGTTTGTTGTTAACTGCTTCTGTGAGAAAGGATGTCGCCATCTGGCGCATGATAGCCTCGGGGGTAGCGGATAAGGCAGCCTCTGCAGGTAAATGCCCGACGGTGCGAGTGCTTTTGTGCAGCAGCTGTTGCACTAATGCAATGAACAGCCCTTCCTTATCTTGGAAGTAGCTGTACAGCGTAGGTTTAGACACCCCTGCGGCTTTAGCGATACGCGCCATGCTGGCGGCTGCATATCCCTGGGTGGTAAATACTTCAAAGGCTCCTGAGAGAATGGCTTTAGCTTTATCGGCTTTGGGATCCGAGGCATTTGATGATTGGGGTGGGATAGCAGAGGCCACTCAAAAAACTCCCTAGGGTTTAGATTGGAATCTAATTCTACTAAACTGCCAGTGATGAGTTGAATTTTACTAAACCGTTTAGTAAAATAATTCAATAGCCGTTTAAAGGGCGCTATGAATTTAAATGCTTTAACTCATCAAACAAAGATTGTGGGCCGCCGCTGGTGGTTGAGTGTCAGCGTAGGTATTTTGGCCGTAATGGGTGTGGTTGCCTGGCGTGGCATCCAGTCAGCGCAATTGCAAGCTGAGCAGGCAGAGCAGGTCGCGCTTCCTGAAATTATCACCGTGACAGCTCTAGGTCACCTGGAGCCAGAAGGAGAAATCATTCAGCTGACGGCTCCCACATCTGCCCAAGAAAGCCGGGTGCAAGAGCTGCTAATAGATGAAGGCGACCAGGGTGAGCAAGGGCAGGTGAGAGCGGGTTTAGACAACCGCGATTTGATGCAGGCGGCTCTGCAAATAGCCGAGCAGGAGGTACAGATTGCGCGAGCCCAGCTGGCCCAGGTGCAGG
>JBHJIV010000281.1:0-8536 GCA_050043105.1 Leptolyngbyaceae cyanobacterium
ATCAGCGTCGGATCACCATTACTCCATTAATTGTCAGCTTATTTAGATATGTGATTTATTTTGGTACAGCGCTATTTTTGTTAAAAGCACTGAGAATTGATCCGGGTCCTATTTTAGCAGGTGCTGGAATTGTCGGTATCACTGTTGGTTTAGGAGCACAGAACCTAGTCAAAGACGTCGGTAGCGGCTTTTTTATTCTGTTTGAAGACTACTATTTAGTGGGTGATTTTATTGAAACGGGTGAAGCGCAGGGGACTGTACAATCGATTGAGCTGCGCACTACCCGGATTTTGCATCCAGATGGTCAGCTACAGATTCTAAAGAATGGTGATATTGGTTCAATTGTAAATTACTCCAAGCATCCGGTGGATGCAGCGGTGGAGGTGTCTATCACCTATGAGGTTGACCCAGAAAAGGCATTTGAAATTATCGACCGGGTTGGCATGGAGATATCTCAAGAAGAAGATGATATTTTAGAACCTACTCATATTGAGGGCATAGAGACGTTTTCAGAAGAGATTTGTTTAATTTATACCCGTACAATAGTAAAGCCTGGGAAACATCTGAGAATACAGCGACTGCTGCGACAGCGCTGTCTGGTGGCTTTGCTTAAAGAAGGCATTGAGGTGGGGTCAATGGATACAAAACTGGTGCTTAAAAGCGGGTTTGAGAAGTTGAGTCTTCAGGGTAATGGAGCGTAGAAAAGATGCGTTCCATGGAACGTATGTACATTCTTATTGAAAAGAATCTTGCAAAGTTTTGAGAAAAACAGCCTGTTCGTCTTGGGTAGTCACTGGAAAACGTTGAAAATCTGGCTCCTGTAGCCGGACATCGGCATAGATTTCATTACCGTCTTCGTGGAAGTGGAGAAATGCCCTGGATTTACGATAAAAAATGCCGGTCTTTTTCTCTCTTAAACCAGGCAAAGAACGGATTTGCTTTAGTAGTGGGGTTAGGGATGCGATTGATGTTTCAGAGGCATGTTTCATGGCGGATTCTTTGATTTCAACACCTAAAATTAGAGGTTACGTGGCTACTGAGTGCGATCGCACGGTCTTTTTGTACCGCAGAAGCAATAAGATCACCTACTTGATTTTACTAGACTATAAAAAGGAGAGATTTAATTTAGAAGTTGGGTCTCGATTTTATGGCAGGATATATCCCAATCGTTGCGACCTATCGACCGATGGAAAATATTTTTTGTATTTTGCCATGGGTAAATCCCAACAACAGTATGAGAAAAAACTATACTGTTGGACAGGGCTGTGCTCACCGCCCAAGATTAAGGCAGAGCTGTTGTTTGCCCACGGCGATACCTGGGGTGGCGGCGGCAGATTTATAGATGATCGCACCATCTTTATCGCCCCCGGTATGTATCCCGACTTTGATAAAACAAAAGACCTTCAGTTTCATACCTATCGCATCACCTTCTCCCAAAAACCTGAATATCAATATAATGGTTGGGCCTCGGGCAACGGGTGGACAATTTCAGAGTTTCAGATTGATCCCAAACACGGTCCTAAATATCCCATACCCAAAGTTTGGACTAAAACCAATGGTCGACTCACCTTGTGTCGGGTCTTGCATTACAAGGATTTTCTCAAATCAAAAGATGGGAATACAGTAGGTTCCTATGACTTACACAGCTACAGTGTGAAATACGGTAAGCAACAGACTGAATATTCTCTAGATCAGGCAAAATGGGCTGACTTTGACGCCAAGGGCAGGTTAATAATGGCCGTTGGCAGTCAGGTGTTTATCTACAAAAATGTAGGCAATTTGCTAAAGAGTCGAGCAGAAACCACTTTTGATTTTGAAGACTACATTTAGTCTTGCGGGAGTCAGGATAAGGCGTTTGCATGAAAATAACGTATCACAGGAAAACATATCCAAAGGCTGTCGTCTCCCTTACGTTGGCGTTAGCCTGCCCTTCGGGCTTAGGCACCTCCCCTAAAGCACGTTGGGCATGCGCTAAAGCGTAGCGTCAGGGAAGGATATCCTACAACATAATTTCATACGGGTTGTTTATTTACCTGCTAGCCTCTTACCGCAAGATATAGACACTCTTACTGTAGGCTCATTACCTGATCAAAAAATTTTCGTCTTATCAAAGAAACGTAATTGTTGTTTACTTTTTTCTGAGATATTGGAACAAAAGAAATATGATAATCACCCATTGAAGGCATTTTCATACTCTTCCACTCCCTATAAATTCTTTGAAAATCGGTGTACAAACTCATCTCTCCAGACAAAAAAACGCATTTATTGCTTGGACTAACAAAAACAATTCCGCGAGAATTATCGTATAGACCATATCCGGGTGGTCTACATTTGAAAAAAGTACGAAAGTCTTTTATTGATAGAAAATAATAAAAATCTTTAGGGAAAGAATTCCACACCAAAGGTTTTGATGCGTGGACCTCTTCTAGATCATCAAACAGTGGAAGCTTTTCCATCTGCGTCAGCACAGGCTGTATGTCTAAGCGAGACGGCCAAATATCTACCTTCTCATCAACCGTATCGATAGGCATAAAGCCTGAAATGCCAACTATTGAACCAGTTATCAGATTTTCTTTATTCTTGTTCACCTTAAGTAAAGGTGTCCACCCCGCATGGTGCAGCGGGAATAGGATTAGCCCTCCTGTAGCAAGCTGATCTATCCAGCAGGGTGATAAATCCATGCAGCCAACCGTTGCCAAAATCCTATCGTATGGAGCATTTTGCGAGAAGCCCTTGAAACCGTCGCAGCAGACTACTTTTATCTCTGAATACCCAGCCTTCTTCAATAGTCTATGGGTTTGTTCAACTACATCAACCTGAATATCTAGAGAGGTTACAAGATGTTGAGCACCTACTATCTCAGCCAATAAAGCAGCATTGTATCCCGTTCCTAGCCCGATTTCTAAAGTAGCTAGCCCTGATGATCGTAGCTCAAGCTGCTCTAGCATTCGGGCCATCAGTGATGGTTCAGACGATGAACTTGATGCGGCAGTTTTCTTAAAGCGAGTAACAAGAGATCTATCAGAGTAAATAGTTTTCCATGTCTCTTGCTCCATTTCGTCGCTGACAATAACTAATCCCTGCTTATTAGCACCAGGAAGTCGAAAGCTCTCTAAAAATAAATGCCTTTGAACAGATCGAAATGCGGCTTCGACCGCCGCAGTTTTTATAGCACCTTTAGAAATCAAATCTTCAATTAGACCTTCGACGTAACTTGAGATTGCTTTCATTGGTTACCCCCAGTATTCGCATATGACAGATTCACGGTAATTCTAAAGACACACGGATGGATTAGTGCATTAGGCCACTGGCTGGTAAGACTCATAATTGAGGTTTCAAGAAGAACTGGGCTATGATCACATAGTGATGCCGTTGTCCTTAGTTGTCATGCCGTATGACGAGTTTGATCTGCGTAGAGTTCAGCAAGATTTTAGCCTCAAAATTCATGAGGCTGTCCATTTTTTGCTTGAGTTACCAAAAGTTGCTCCAGATACTTTACTCAAGAACACATTGGTAGATAGTCTCCCCTTAGCACTAGCTCAGGGAAATGAAAAAGCCCGCAGTGAGTGGATTATTAATCCTATTCTAACGGCAGTACGACGGTTATCAGGTAGTAGAGTAAGTATTTTTTCTGGAAAAGAATTCAATATTGATCCAGAACAAGATTTAGTTGGCTATGTAGATTTTTTAATTGCTCGATCTCCGCGATTACTAGTTCTGGAATCTCCCATAGTGATGATGGTAGAGGCAAAACCAGAAAACTTAAATGCAGGATTGGGACAATGTGCAGCAGAAATGGTGGCAGCCCAAATCTTTAACCAGCAGCCGGATAAAGTGCTTTATGGTTGTGTAACTAATGGGGAGTTATGGAAGTTTTTGAAACTACATAAAACAGAACTGACAATCGACTTAGAAGCGTACGGCATCGAACCTCTTGAGAGACTGTTGGGAATCTTAATTCACCTGGCCTGTGAGGGATGAAATGACAATTATCCTTCTCAGCAATAGTAATGGCTTCTATCCAAACGATTTTCGTGTTGGTGGTCTAGGTTAAAATGATCAAGTTGTTCGATAAGAGCAAGAGAAAATTCGTTTGAGAAACCTAGCAGATGCTTCTCTTTCGCTGTATGACAAAAGCTACTACCGCAGAGGGCGACGACATTCGCCGCTCGTTTAATTGGGTTACCGCTCGTCGCGGTATCCTCAAGGTCTATGATGATCATCTAGAGCTGGGCTCCTGGCATTTACCCTACAGCGACTTTGATGAAGCTATTCTGTTTAGCGTGCGTCAAACGTTTATCCCTGGTTATGTCCTCAGAATCAAAAGTCAAGGCACGATCTATCAGTTTGGTCTCAATTACAATCGTTTTTGGAAACAAAATCTTCCATTTTCGGTTGAGCGCAGGGCCATGAAGCTCAAACTCTCCTGGTTTAGTCTTGGTATGCGTGCGGTTAGCTTAATCTTTTTGGGCTACTTGCTCTGGCAATTATTTACTTCTTAAAGAGAACCAGCTCATGGAACTATCATGGTGCCTAGTGACGAGTCAGGGGGTGGGGTTGCAACAGTCAAATTTATTTGTCACGTTGGTACGTGGCGCTGGTGCTGCATTAACAATTCAGGTAGTCAGTGCGGCCATCATATATGGCACCCAGGTGCTGCTTGCCCGCTGGATGGGGACAGCGGCCTATGGTATCTACAATTATGCGATCGCAATCGGCATTTTCTGGGCCTTTATCGCTGGATTGGGGTTACCGACAGCGGTACTGCGGTTTATCTCAGCCTATAAAGCTCAGCAAGACTGGGCTCACTTACAGGGAATGATTTGGGGCAGCTGGTGGCAAACATTGATCATCGGGATTCTCACTGCTCTCGGTGGCACTGGCATTTTGCTATGGATTCATGCTGCCTATAGTTTGGGTCCCTATACTACACCATTGCTCATTGGTATCTGGACTGTTCCAGCTGTAGCCTTGATGGCGCTACAAAAAGAGATTATTCGGGCGTTTCAGCAAATCGTGTTGTCCTACGGGCCATCACAAATTGTACAGCCGCTATTGTTGATAGGGTTAGGGCTATTGTGGCAAATATGGCATGAACTAACAAGTACGGTTGCGATCGCACTTTCCTTAATCGCTGCAGTGTTTACCCTAGCAATGCAGTGGCTGTTGTTTCAGCAACAGTTAGACATCACAATTCGTCGCACGCGACCGGCCTATGAACTCGCTAAATGGTGGAAAGTGGCTTTACCCATGGTGTTGTTTGGCGGATCCCATATGGTGTTGAGCCAAACAGACACATTAATGATCGGTGTCTTTTTAGATGCCAGACAGGTGGGTATCTATGGCGCGGCCCTAAAAACATCGCTGTGGGTACCGTTCATTTTAGCCTCTGTGAATGCAATTTCAGCACCGCTGATTGCCGCTCTCTATGCCCGAGGTGATCACCAACAACTTCAGCAGCTAGTCTCGACCATTGCCCGCTGGATGTTTTATCCGGCTTTAGTCACGGCGCTAGGGTTAACAGTCTTTGCAGTGCCGGTCCTGAAACTATTTGGCCCTGAATTTGTCGTCGCTAGAGGAGTGTTGATAATTTTAATGGTTGGCCAATTGGTCAATGTGGGTGCTGGGTCGGTGGGCTATTTACTGACCATGACCGGTCATCAAACCCAGTCAGCCATGGTTATGGGTGTCAGTGCTTTAGTCAATGTAATTTTGAATTTAGTCGGTATTCGTCTGTTTGGCCTTGTTGGGGCTGCAGTCGCGACCACATTTTCAATGGTCATATGGAATATTTGGCTATATGTTCTGGTGGTGCGATATCTCAATGTGCGTCCATCGATTCTAGATGCATTAAATGGTCATTAAAATCTAAAAGCGCACGCCGACTCTTCTAGCCCACCAGATTGTCTTGCAAACCATGATTACAAATAATGTCATCATGGGAGCAGTGCAACAATGGCCTCAATGCGCGTACTTATCATCCTAGTCTTAGTCCTATCTTGCTGGCTTTTTCCTATGGCTAGCCCCAGCCCACCAACCTGGTCCCAGCCAATGGCTATGGCAGCTACTATTTCTGAAGAAACGGCATTATCTAGATTATTTACAACTCCAGAGATTGAGGCTAGCTGGTTTGCCGATAGCTTCTTATCTCAGATTTCGCTAGCCCAAATTGAACAGATATTACGGGGTATTGTCGCCAATTTAGGTTCCTACCAGCGAGTAGATAGCGCGGGTGAGCAATACATTCTGACGTTTGAGCAGGGGACTGTCCCCACCCGTATTGTGCTCAATGCATCTGGACAAATCAGCGGGCTTTTGTTTGAACCACCTCAAATCGCTGCAATGGACCTAGAGGCTTTGCAGATAACGTTTACAGAGCTATCTGGTAATGCCAGCTTGCTCATTCTTAAAGATGGGAATGAGATAGCCCAGATTAATGCCGACCAACCATTGGCGGTAGGTTCAGCGTTTAAGCTGTTAGTTTTGCAAGCACTGCAGCTGCAGATTGATGCAGGAGAGCATAGTTGGGAAGAGATTTTGCAACTGCAAGAAGCCTATCGTAGTTTACCTAGCGGTCGTCTACAGGACTGGCCTGTGGGGACACCGCTAACGGTGCAGAGTCTGGCAACCATGATGATTTCAGAAAGTGACAATACAGCAACAGATCATCTGTTGGCGCTGGTGGGTCGTCGTAATGTTGAAGCACTGACCCGCCAAAACCGTCCTTTTCTCTCAACGCGAGAGGCGTTTATTCTAAAAGATCCGCAAAATCAGACCTTACTAAACCGCTACCGACAAGCAACAGAGCGCGAGCGTCGAGGCATATTGCCCGCTATGGCTGACCTGCCGCTGCCAGCCGTCAATATATTTAATAGTGGTCCGTTGGCGCTAGATGTGGAATGGTTTATGAGTGGGCGAGAGCTGTGCGATGCGATCGCAACGGTTGCCGAGCTGCCGCCGATGCAGGTGAATCCAGGGTTGGCCAACCCGGCTGACTGGCAGCGCATTGCTTTTAAGGGGGGTTCTGAGCCAGGTGTGATGAACTTTACCACCGCTCTAAAAGATGCAGACAACCATAATTACTGCATCACGGCTACCTGGAATAACCCTGAAGGTATTGACGAACTAAAGTTCTCAGGTCTTTATACCAGCGCTCTGTCGTCTATCGCTGCTGTTGAATAGGAATTTGGAGAAAAATTCTGTTCCTCATTTGGGGTTCGACACCAGCTAGCTTCTGTATTGCTGCAATGCTACATGAGTTTAATCTTCTTTTATCTGTAGTTTATGGAAATTTCATCCGATCTACTACAAATTCCTCAGGAAAAGTACGTATGCTTGTGTTTTACTAAGCATAGCTTTCCTATAAAGACAGCTATATTTAATTGTTATAGTTTCTAGAATAAGTAAACAAGGAGCCAAAAACACTACACTTATTTCCTTCCAATACATTCATAGATGTTTAATGTCTCTTCATAGCGAGAGACATTAAACACGCTTAGATACTTAAAACGGCTATTTATCTGAGTTGTTGGTGATGTGCCGACAACAAAACTATAATATTATTTATGGAGTTTGTATGATTGATGTCGCTGTCAGCTCTCCTGTTTGGCATCTGAAAGACGTTGTCGCAGAAAAATGGGGCAAAACATCACGAGTCAGTGTTGAGCTTAACGGCCATCCCATCTGGTTTGAGTCAGACGATGTTATTCTTGAACCCTCTATTGAAGCCTTTGCAAGCACTTTACTGCTACCTAGTCTGCATAATCGCACTCAGTTAAAAATTGATAGTCCTGTCGATGCCCAGTGGTTAGAAAATATTCGACAACTTTGTCAGATCTATTCCCAATGGTGGGGATACAGCGCAACCTGCCCAATTGAAGTAACAAAAACTCAGGTTTCTAAGGAGCGCCCCTCATCGATCACAGGCATGTGCTTTACAGGTGGAGTCGATTCTTTCTATTCTCTGTTGCAATATCCAGAGCAAATTGACCAGTTAGTTTTTGCCCACGGCTATGATATTCCATTAAATGATTTACCCCGAATAGAAGACTATAAAAAATCACTTAAAGAAATCGCGGCTCTGACTGGAAAAATCGCTATCATCATCCGCACTAATTTACGAGAACATCCACTTTTCAAAACAGTCAGCTGGGAGAGAACTCATGGCGCTGGGCTAGCTGCTCTAGGTTTGTTGCTATCACGTCAGATGGGAAGCTTGGTCATACCACCCAGCTACGCTTCAACCCGTTTATATCCCTGGGGTTCCCATCCAGAAACTGACCCACTATTTTCTACTGCTCGGTGTCAAATTCGCCACCATAGCACAGCGTTAGGGCGTCTACAGCGTATTCAAACGATTGCTGGGCATGACCTTGTCCATAAGCATCTAAGAGTAGAATGGCGCTGACTTAAGAATGTTGCATAGCCAAAAAAATGGCCAAGCGCCTCGCCAGTGAAGGAGAATAGCCTTGGCTCACACAAAGATACTTCTACTATGCTGCACTCTGTTGAAATACTCAAGCGGAAACTGTCTGAA
>JBHJIV010000282.1:0-19785 GCA_050043105.1 Leptolyngbyaceae cyanobacterium
CCCCCTTTATACCCCTGGTTTTTTGTTCTTCATGTTTCCTTTTTTTTTGTGGGTTTGGGTTTTGGGGGGGGGGGCCGGCTCAGGGCTTTCCCCCCTGAAACCCCCCGGATGTGGGGACCTCGACGTCCCCACGCCCCTCGCACTAGAGGTTGGCGGATAAATTGCTTGAGGTGGTTGCACTGGTGGCTGGCTATGTGGTTACGCTGCTCCGCATTCGCTCCACACCGTAAAACAGAAGTTGTCTTCTTGTGGTCAGAAGCTTATGAACCTAATGGAAAAGTGTCTCCTTTGAAAACATCCCTTCTAGTTCCCAACAGCTAAAAGAAACTCCTTAAATAACCCTTTTTAGAATTTCTCGTTTCACGAAACGAGAAATTCTAAACCACTTTGCCGAACCCCCTCTCCAAACTAACTCGCTACTTACCGTAACTCTCTAGTCCGCAGGGTCTTAGGGCGGCGGTCCGCCCTAAGCACGGGAAGCCCCAATTTGCCTAATAGCGACAACTTGATTACTTCCGGAAAGGGAACTCGGAGGGACCCCAAGCAACCGTCTTTGCCCTTGGTCCAACACCTAAGCAGCGCTTTTAGGGAGGAGATTTCTCCCTAAAAGCGCTGTCATCCCTACCCAACCACCTTACTCATCATCTGCTTCCCTTTCTCCCGTGCCTTCTTGCCATATAACCTCATATACCTCCCAGTAATCACCCGATTCAACTGTCGCTCCAGCTGAATCACCGCTCTCTCCAACCAAGGAATCGTCTTACCAAATGTTATCTTACGAATCAACGGTCGTAAAAACGCATGATGACGACGATGACCCAGTCGTTTATAGCGCTTCTTAAAATACTTATCTTTGTCCAAGTTCCACTTCTTACGAAACCGCTTTAGACTCTTAACCTCCCATTCATCACTCCATCGCAGCATAAAGAACGCCAAATCTGACCAGCGATAGAGAATATCGGGTACATAGGTAACCACCGATTCAGGTTCGCAATAAATCTTGCCACCTGCTTGGCTTACATTTAGACAAAAATCAATGTGCTCGCGAGTGCTGAGCAGCTTTTCGTCCAACGCTCCAATTTCATCAAAAATAGAGCGTTTAACCAGCATGCAGTGAAATTCTGCAAACTCACACGATCGGCGTTGCAGCTTATCTTGAACGTCAATAATCGGGCGGTTTACAAAATAATGCTTTTCATGCACTCGACGCAGGGTTTTATCTCCCTGAAGTTCGGTAAAAATTCTTGCCTCGCCACCGGCCAGGTGAATCTTTTTGTGCAGCGGTTTACCAATACACACTAGCGGGCAGATAACGGCTGCATCTGTTTCTTTAGCACACTGCCACAGTTGCTCTAACCAGCCTGGAGAGACATGGACATCGTTGTCGACAAACAGCACATAGTCAGTTTTTACCTTGCTTAAACCAAGATTTCGAGCCTGGTTGGGGGCCAGAAAATGTTCGGCACGCAGCAGAGTAAACTCTCTTTCTTCAGCGGCCTGACTCAAATAGTGTTGAACAGACTTAGGAGAACCACCGTCTACATAAACTAGCTCAAATGGTAGCTTTGTATGTTCATAAATACTATTCAAAGACTGTTGGGTATAGCTAAAACGCTCCCTTGGGACTACCACAATTGTGATATCAGAGCGGTGAGATTTAGCATCTGACTTATTAGAAGCAGTAGTGATGGTAGAAGTCATTTTACGAACCTCCAAAAACTAGGATGCAAGAACGGCAAGGGGACGAGTTAATACCTGGCGATAGACCTTAGCCCAGTTTCGTTGTTCAACGATGGGTGCAAGCTGCTGTTGGACATTGGCTTGAGCGGCTCGGACTAAACGCTGTCGTAATTCTGGAGACTGGGCCAGAGTGAAAATTGCGTTCCTTAGCTCACTGCTAGAACCGGGTGGTACCACCAAACCGGTGTAGCTGTGAGCTAAAATCTCACCAATTGCGTCAACGCTAGTGCCGACAATGGCTCGACCGGCAAGCATCGCTTCGAGTAAAGCATTGGGACAACCATCATGGAGTGAAGGAATGGCATAGATATCCATATGGCGAAGGTAGGCCATGCCTTCAGTGCGGGGGATCATGCCTGTGAGTAAGGTGTTATCTGCCATACCGCTGTCACGGATGGCGGCCTCCCAATAGAGGCGCTCGCGCTCAGCAAAGTCGCCAACCAATAACAACGTAAGGGGTAAGGTCTGTTTGAGACCCGCACAGGCTTCCAACAGATATTCCAACCCTTTTTTGTCACGAAAGCGACCAACAGAGCCCACCACTAACCCGTCTAGTCGGTCAGCTAAAGGGGGGGTAGGTAAGTCGGAGAAATCAACGGGCTGAATCGAATTCCAAAACGCGCTAGATTTTTCTTTGAGAGCTGGCACCAGTACCTGACCGCGCCGCTGCAAATCTTTACTGACAAAAGTAACCCAGTCTGAGCTTTCTAAAATCCAGCTAATCTGGCCGTGTTGCTTTGGGCTAAATACGTGTTTGTGTAGATCGCTGCCCCGTACACTATTAATAATGGGGATTTCTTCCTCTTTGGCTAAGAGGGTGGTGATAAAGCCAGTCTCATTAATAAAAAAGGCATGGAAAAGATTAAACTGATGCTGACGATGCAGCTGTTTGAGTTGAAAATAAATCTCACTGCGATAATCTTGCAGAATCGGTGTATTTGAACGACTTGCTGGAGTCAAACGGTGCACCTGAATTCCGTTTTGATCTGTGGTGGTACAGGCGGAACGATGGTAGCCTTCGGCTTTACGCTGCTTGGAGTGAAAGACGGCAATATGGACCTGATAGCCAATATCTTGAAGCAGGTTAGCAATCCGAGCTACGGATTCGCCAACACCGCCCACATCGGGGGGAAACTCTAGGGTGGTTATGCAGACTTTAGACTGTGCCATAGATTTGAAAAAGCTGACGAAATGTGTGGTTCTCTACCGGGATTTACTGCTGTTGTTTTTTGGATACAGAGGCTAGAGCGCTGAACAAATGTGCTCTAAACTAAGGCTTCTGTCTTAAATAGGGCCTTGACACGGGCGGCCGTAATCTCGACACCCCGCAGGCAGAAGTCTTGTGGGTTGGGATTATTGCTCAAAGCTTGTCTGACCTTTAGGGAAAAGAAGATGGGCTCCAGTTCGTCAGGATCGATAACTGTCACAACACCTAGATTTTCTAGGCGGGTAGACCGCAGCCGTTGTTCTTGGTCGTCATTGCCGGTAAAAGGTAGCTGCATGGCACGAACACCCGTCTGCAAAATATTTAACGTTGTGTTGTAGCCAGCCATACTGATGGATAAATCAGCCTTCGCCATATAGCTCAGCAGGTCTGGGGTGTAGCGCTGTACGGTCAGATTTGAGCGGTTCTCTGCAATTGTCTGCAGACGGTCATGTACCTCATCAGGAGAGAACGGCCCTGTAAACATTTGAATGTGATGGGGAATGTTGTCTTCTAAAAACTGACTGGCTTCAGCGACACACTGCAGCAGTTCATGACCAAAGCGACCGCCGCCAACACTGGCGAGAATCATCGGTGGGTCTGTCTCAGACTTGGGAGCAAACTCTCGGTCAACATCGGGAACCACATAGCCTGTATAGTGAACCTCACAGGTTAGATCGTTGACTCGAGAAAAACTGTTTTCTAGGGGTAAAAACTTAGGATCGCCATGGATCAAGAGCTGATCAAAGTGGCGATTCATTAGTTTGCAAACTTTGGCTTCGTGTCGCGCCTGGTCTTGTTTGGTGACAACAATGTCACGCAGGCTGCAGATGGTTTTGGCACCATAGTTTTTGGCACGCTCTAGCAAAGGAATCAGCTCAGTAGAAAACCGCCGCCGACCAAACGGAAATAGCTCTACCATGACGGCGCTAGGACGGATGCGATCGCACACTTCCAATAGTAAATCACGACGATATTCCAGAGTGGATTCCACATCGGCAAATCCTTCCGGTACCTGAAGTTCGCGAAAATTTTGATCGGTCTTAATGGCTGGTAGATTAATCACCTCAACACCGTCAGGAATGGGAAAATCTTGAATGATCTCCCCCCCATTTACAAAATAGACCTTAAAATCTTGAGTCAAACCACGAGCAATCGCCATACTGCGAATCAGATGGCCGATACCAAGAATGTGCTGACAATAGAATAGTAATGTTTTCATAGGGAGTCTCTCAAAAATTAGTGTTGTGATGATCCAAAAAACACGGTTGGCCAAGCGCCGGTAAACTTAGGACGCTGCTAGCTTGAGTAAATCTCCTAACACACTGGCTTGGGTCTGTGGTTTCATTGGCTTCTCAATGGCCTGCAGCAGCCAGTCTTTAACGGCACCTACATTGCGAGTCAGCCCAAATTTTTCTAATACTGTCAGCCGTCCGGCCTTGCCCAGAGTTGTTCTCAGCTCTGGCTGTCGCATTAATCCTTCCAATGCCTGAGCTAGGGACAGCGCATCTTTTTCGGGAACTAGAACACCATTTTGGTTGGACTCCACCAGTTCAGAAATACCAGAAATAGTTGTCGACACCACGGGGACTTCCATGGCCATGGCCTCTAACAAAACATTAGGGATACCGTCGCGATCGCCATCGTCGGTAACCAAACAGGGTAGAACAAAGATATCGGCCTGTTGATAATACTCAATCAGCTGATCCTGAGTGAGTTTACCCACTAAAGTAATGTGGTCGTCTAGCCCTAGGGTGCTGATTTGCTTTCGAATAGACTTTTCTAGAGGGCCATAGCCGACAATGGCACAGCGAAAGGATAGCCCCACCTGTTTGAGGGTATGGCACGCTTTTAATAGGTAAGGAAATCCCTTTTTCTCACAAAATCGACCACCGCTCAGAATCAATGGAATCTCAGACTGCTGGGTTTTGGGGGCAGGGCTAATGCGGTTCACATCTAAACCGTGGTAGGCCAAATGAATGGGGGTACGGGATGTGGAAATCTGTTCGAGATAGCGACGGTTAAAGTCAGTGCAGGTGAGCACAAATTCTGCCTTTGCCATACGACGATCCAGAGCCCCACTGTCGCTAAGATAAATGTCCTTAGCGTGGGCCGTAATACTGTAAGACAGCCCTGTAAATGACTGGGCAATCTCTGCTGTGGCGGTCGGCACATTGGCAAAGTGAGCGTGCAGATGAGTAATGCCTAACTCCTGGAGTTTCCACGCTAGATAGCCCCCCTGCAAAAATTCATGCAGCCGTCGCTCCTCTGGGCGTTCCATATAGAACTGTAGAGCTTTGAAATAAGTACCATTGTCTTGATGAAATAAAGCGAGATGGGTGTCAAGCAGTTCTTTCTCTTGGACTGGGTCAAATTCGGGCAGAAGTGAAGGCAAATAGGTGACGGGGGCCTTAACCTGGGCTACACCGGGATGAGTGCGTCGGGCCGGAGGGCGTCTTAAGGAGCAAATATGGAGGTTGAGTCCCTGTCTTTCTAACTCTAAAATCGCGTTAAGAATAAAGGTTTCTGACAGCTTAGGATAGGTCTTTAACAAAAAGCCAATTAAAGGGCGCATGGTAATTCTGTTAAGTTACTACGGGAGAGACGGGCAGCACTGGGCACTAGATCGTGCTTTTACTGAGCAATTCGAGATAGCCCATTAAGACGAAAACTGCTGATGGCCGGTGGTTTTACGGTCAGCGCCTGAAATAAAAAATGAGATAACTGTTGCGGGGTGAGTCGTTGGGGATGGATGGCATATAAAAGACCGCTATCGGCAAATCTCTTGGCCCTCATCCATTGTTCTTGAACGGGGCGGGTGCGGGGTACGACAACGGCAGATTTGCGCAGTGAGAGAATCTCACAGATGGTGTTGTATCCAGCCATGGCGACAACGGCATCGGCAGCATTGAGGTAGCTGGTCAGATCGTCACTAAATTCGAGTAGCTGAATGTTTGGGTGAGCGGCTATCTGTGTTTTAAGCTGTTGTTGTTCCTCAGCGGGCATTTCTGGGCCTGAGATAATGACCGTTTTAGAAATGATCTGGGTCGCTGCTGTCTGCTGTTTGGCGCTCTCTAGGTAGGTCTGAATCAGCTGATACCCGTCGCCGCCGCCGCCAGGGGTGACGACGACTAACCGCTCATCTGGGTGTACCCCTAACTGCTGACGCAGAATATTGCGTGGGGTCCGCCCGCTGTTGCGACCCAGATAGCCACAGAATTCAACTTTGCGTCGCAGGGGCAGCGGAAAGTCATATTCGTCAGGTAGGTTAAAAATTTTGGCGGTCCCAGCTACCCAAATTTGGTCATAGTGCTGTTGAGTAAGATGATAGTAGTTGTTCTGTTTCCACTGCTGAATCGTTGCAGCAGGGGCATCAAGAATATCCCTAAGTAACAATATTCGTTTTGTTTTAGGGCTGTGACGACTCAGGTGGCCCAGTGTTTCTTTAAGTTCATTGCGTAAGCCTTGAGGCTTTTTATCAACTAGCAACACATCGGGCTGGAAATAGGCGGCAGCAGTGAGATTCAGATGGGCTCGCAGCCGCACCAATGTCTCTGGCATGCTTTTGAGATATTTGGCTTCCAGTTGGCCAGAAGTATCGCGTCCTAGACAGGGTAGCTTAATGTAATCGAGGCCCTCAGGTATTCTGAGGGTGTGCAGGGCGGGGGAACCTGACACCACCAGGATGGAGATATTAGGCAGGGTCCGTAGCAGATACTCACAGATTGTCAGCATGCGACGAATATTGCCCAGCCCAAAGGCATCGTGGGAATAGACCATTAATTTCATGTCAGGGGCTCCTCAAGATTTCCGTAGTTAGGCGACGAGGGCGGGACGACTGACAACAGGCCACAGTAGCTGACCGGCGCTGGGGCGACCAATTGCTTGGTAATAAAAGCCTGCCTGCTGTAGCTGTTGGGGGTTAAGACAGTTACGACCATCGATAATAATTGGGTGATTCATCCGACGGGCCAGATCGCCATAGTCAAGATGTTGAAACTCAGCCCAATCGGTGACCAACACCAGCGCGTCACAGCTGTGAGCCAATGTTGTTGGGGTATCTATTAGGGTGACGGAGGCCGAGATTTCTTGAATAATTGGGTCGTAGGCTTTGACTTTGGCCCCTAACCGATTTAGCTCAGCAATAATGTCTAAAGCAGGGGCATCTCTTAGATCGTCGGTATCGGGCTTAAAGGTCAGACCCAAGAGACCAATGGTCTTACCCTTAAGAATTTTCAAGGTTTTTTGTAGCTGATAGACCACCTGCAGCCGCTGACGCTGGTTGGTGGCGATGGTGGCATCTAACAGTGCGGTTTGGACACCGTAGTCTTGGGCAATGTGCATCAGGGCTGACACATCTTTGGGAAAGCAAGAGCCACCCCAGCCAATGCCCGCTTGCAAAAACTTTCCGCCGATGCGGCTGTCAAGCCCAATACCCTGGGCGACCTGGTTGACATCTGCACCGATGCGATCGCAAATATTGGCAATTTCATTAATAAAGCTAATCTTTGTCGCTAAAAATGCATTGGCTGCATATTTAATGGTTTCGGCAGATGCCAAATCAGTTACGACGACAGGGACTGCGGGCAGTGCTGGGTCCACCGCAAACTGTCGATGGACAATCGGTGCATACAGCTGACGCATGTGCTCAATCGCTTTAGGAGAGCGTCCTCCCAAAACAATCCGATCTGGGTTAAAGGTGTCATAAACCGCTGACCCTTCCCGCAGAAACTCTGGATTACTGACTACATCAAAACTTGCCTGGGTCTGACGCTGCTCTAACTCATCTAAAATCAAACGTCGAACCCAGTCGCCCGACCCCACAGGAACTGTAGACTTGTTGACAATTACCTTATAATCGTTGGCGATATGCTGGCCGATACCCCGAGCTACAGCCTCCACATAGCGGGTATCGCTCTCCCCAGTTGGCAGCGGTGGTGTACCCACTGCAATAAAGATAACCTCACCATGCTGGACACCAGCGGCTAAATCAGTTGTGAAAGATAGCTGCTCTGACTCCATAATGTCCGCCAGCCCCGGCTCATAGATGGGGGATTTCCCAGCCTGCAGTGTAGCCACCTTTTCAACATTGTTATCTACACACACCACATCGTGACCAATATGGGCAAGACAAGCCCCTGTGACAAGACCGACATAGCCAGTGCCAATGACAGAAACACGCATAGCTTCATTCTCCGATAGTGCGATCGGTTCGATGGATTTACTATCGCCAGCGCGGTTAAATTTTGAATGAGGTAATTGTTAGAGCGTTTTCATGAGAGCTAACTTAAGTAATTTGTGATCTGGCCCGATCAGTATACTGTGTGGGCATCTCAACGATCATAAATTCAAATCCAAGGATGATAAGATAGCAATATTCTAAGACTCACCGTAGATATCGGAGGTCTCTTTAAACGAGGGATCTAACCCTCAATAAACTTATTTTAGAAATTCATCAAAATTTCACTGGAAATCGTCTCAACTCGATAACATAAGAAAATACTCACATGTATTCATCCCTATTGGAGATAATTGTCGGTTAGAAGCAGCCAGTTTTTCAAATGGCACAGCTTGAATTGCCCTCTCAGGCTGTCGGTCGTACGTTTTAATCGTCTCTGGATAAGCCGTGAAAGAAAATATAAAGGACTGTTCTAAAAATTAGACTGGGCATTACTCACCTACGATTGTTGTCTGATGAAACGTTCTAAACCCTTTGGTTTTTTTAAAGAGACACGAACAAGAATCTTTCTAATTTATGTGGCACTGATGTTAGCCGCTGTTGTGCTGGCTATACCTATTTTTCGTGCGCTGCTGTTTTCAGCAGTAAATGAGCGCGTCAATGAAGATCTCTTAGAGGAGGTTGAAGAGTTTGATGAGGCTTATGTCGAGTGGTCGCAGTCTGAGGATAGATCTTTAATATCGCTCAAACAGACCCTTGATGACTATATGTCAACAACTCTGCCCGAAGACGATAATTTTCTGATTGTTTTAGTTGATGGTGAACTTTATCGCTCTAATCCTGGCTTTTTACCCCAGGTGATCAATGCAAACTCTGCTCTGATGGAGAAATGGGGCCAACTCGATGAGAACACTCAAGGCAAGGAGAGAACGGGCAATCCAAGTGTGGGTGATGTGCTATATGTTATTGAGCCTCTAGTTATAGACAATGAGCTACGTGGCCAGTTTGTAAGTGTTCATCTTTCAGCGGGTGAGCGACAGGAAGCGTTAACGGGTGTCTATGTTTTTTCGGGGGTGGCGGGTGGCCTCATCGTATTAGCGCTGGCGATGGCCTGGTTAGCTACCGGACAGCTGTTAAAACCAGTTCAAGATCTCGCAACAACCGCTCGCACTATTAATGAAACCGACCTGGGTGGCCGTATTGATGTAGTAGGTACAGGAGAACTGGCGGCTCTGGCCACAACGTTTAACGCGATGATGGATCGCCTGCAGGACTCTTTTAACAGCCAGCGTAATTTTATCAATGATGCTGGCCACGAGCTGCGCACTCCCATCACAATCATGCAGGGGCATCTAGAGCTGATGGGAGATGATCCAGAAGAGCAGGCCGAGACTGTTGAGCTGCTCTTAGATGAGCTGGATCGTATGGGTCGTTTGGTCAATGACTTGATCTTAATTGTGAAGTCTGAGAATCCCAACTTTTTGCGATTTGAAACGGTGGATGTGGCGCATCTTTGTGCCGACCTCTATGCTAAAGCCCAAACGCTAGCAGAACGTGACTGGCAGCTAGTGGTGGACAGTCGGGCTAAAATTGTGGCAGACCCGCACCGGCTAACGGGAGCCTTGCTAAACTTGCTTCATAATGCAGCTCAACATACCCAACTCAACGATCATATCGAGCTGGGCTGTTGCGATCGCAACGGCCATGTGGAGTTTTGGGTTCAAGATACGGGCGAAGGTATTCCAGAAGCAGAACAGGTGCGTGTCTTTGCTCGGTTTGCCCGCGTGCAATATACCCAGCGTAAATCTGATGGTTCGGGGTTGGGTCTGGCAATCGTCCGGGCGATTGTTGAAGCCCACGGCGGTAAAGTTGGACTGTCTAGTCAGGTGGAGGTTGGGTCTGTTTTTACAGTGACTCTGCCGGTAGAACAACCCTTGGCCCTAACCTCCTATCGAGAATTTAGCCGATGAGACGAATTTTAATTGCCGAAGATGAGTCTCGTGTCGCCTCCTTTTTGGATAAGGGGCTGCAGGCTAATGGCTTTACCACTGAGATTGCAACCACAGGTGATGAAACCATCGCCTATGCCCTGGATGGTGACTTTGAGCTAATTGTGCTTGATTTGGGGCTACCAAAAAAAGACGGCTTATCTGTTCTTGAGGAGCTGCGCGGTCAAGGCTGTCAGATACCCATCGTAATCTTGACCGCCCGCGACGATATTAGCGACAAACTTACCGGGTTTGAATTAGGAGCTGACGACTATGTTACCAAACCCTTTCGATTTGAGGAGCTGTTAGCCCGAATCCGCGCTCGTCTGCGCACAGTCAGCCCCAGTCACGAACAAGAGTGGATGCTCAAACATCGCAACATTGTGCTCAATCTGCGTACACGGCTAGTCTATGTGGGGGAACAAGCGGTTGAGCTGTCGGCCCGCGAGTTTACACTAATTGAGACATTTATGAGTCATCCAGGACAGGTGCTTAGCCGGGAACAACTGCTTGATCGCGTTTGGGGTTATGATTATGCGCCAGGGTCAAATGTGGTAGATGTCTATGTTGGCTATTTACGTAAAAAACTGGGCAGCCATCTCATTGAAACCGTTCGGGGAATGGGATACCGTATGTCTGTTTAGCTCTGGCTTTCTTGATAAGCAGACTGATGGAGTTGTTTAGGTAGCTGAAAAAACACTTTTGTCCCTTGATCGACCTGGCTCTCTAGACCCAGCTGTCCTCCGTGGAGGTCGATACAGGCTTTAGTAATTGATAACCCTAGCCCAATCCCTTGAATGTGACTGGCGTTGCTAGCTCGGTTAAAGGATTGAAATAAATCATCCTGGTCGGTATTGGGAATTCCAATGCCAAAATCTTGAATGGTCAGAGTAACTGTTGAATCATCTCCTCGGAGATAAATCTCAATACGTCCATCGTCAGGAGAGAATTTAATAGCATTAGACAAAAGATTGTCGATAGCCAGTCTCAACATTCCCTGATCACCCCAAAAACCCGAGGTTTTCCCGCTGATTTGAAAAATGAGTTCGTGTTCTGCGTCCGTTTCTCGATATTCTTCAACAATATCGGCAACAAACTGAAGAATATTCATCGGTGCTGGCTCAAATCTGGCTTGGTCTAGCTCACATTGATACATGACCAGCATATTGTCTACCAGCCGGGTCATGTGCCTTGCTTTCTCTTGAATCATGCTGAGAAAGCGAGTCTGCTGTGAAAGGTCTAAACGCTCACCATGGCGGTCTAAGGTGGACGCTGCCCCCAAAATTGCCGCCAGAGGAGAACGATATTCGTGGGAGACCGTTGCCAGGATCTGAGACTTAAAGTGATTGAGTTCCTGCGCTTTTTCGAGAGCGGTCTGGGTTTGGGATAATAGCTCAGACTGTTGGATTGCGATCGCAAGCTGTACTGCCAACTCATTGAGCAACCGATGCTCTTCCAGCAGCCATGCCGTCACTATAGAGCATAGGTGGGCTACCAAATATCCCCAGACATGGCTCTGAGACAGGGGTGGCGCGTTAATTAAAATAGGCGCTATCAGCTCTCGGGCCTCACCATTAGCAGAACCTGCAGCCGTGTGCTTTACACAGAGGCTATGTGCTTCAATATGGAAGCTCGGGGTTGGACCGCAGCGGTTGCCAAGTTCAACTCTGATTTTGGGTATGTCCTGTGGGTTGCACTGATAAACAGCAACATGATCACATTCCAACAGCTGCTGGACTTCTGCCACTGCCGTATCAAGAATCTGGCTTTGATCTAGAGACTGTCGAATACGCAGAGCTGTCGTTGCAATTAAACGCTGTTGCTCACGAGTTTTCTGCAGTGCTATGTGGAGATGAGATTGCTGAATAACGCTTCTAACAGTGCGCTGTAGAATTTCTGGCTGCAGATGTTGCTTACCTAGATAATCTTGTACACCATGTTTCATGGCCTGTACAGCTAGCTCCTCATTCCCCTGACCGGTCAGCATAATGATCGGCGCCTGTACCTTACGCTGATGTTTCTGGAGCTGACCCAAAAACTCTAGACCAGTCATGTCGGGCATGTAAAAATCAAGCAGCACCACATCAAACTGTTTCTGCAAAAAGAGGTCCAGTGCTACCTCAGCCAGAGCAGCTTCGCAAAATTCGTAGGTATTGTGAGGATCGCTCGAAAGATACTCACGATAAACCTCACGATCTTCTGCACAATCATCAATAATGAGTAGGGTGTGAGCTGCAGACATGAATAGTCGAGGGGCGCTTCATGTACAAGGGTGACACCCTTCTCTAAATGTTAAAAAAATATAAAGCGTAAATACATAAAAATTAACGATGTGCCCAAGAAGTAGTTCAGGTTCAGTGTTAACTTCTATTAGCCCAGCTACACAGACTATTTGTTGCCCGTAAATTCAACCCACTCAGGCAGCGTATTTGTATTTAACCAATAGTCTACAAAGGCTTGAATTGCCTTTTCAAACCGCTCGGTTCTAACAGGTTTTATTAAATAGCCGTTAGCCCCTTTTCGATAGCAAAACTTAATGTCTTTTGGATCAGAGTTGGTCGTAAAAATAACGATTGGAATTTCTCGAAATTGGTCATCTTGTTTCAGGCGTGCCAAGATCTCTCGACCATCGGTTCCAGGTAGATTTAAGTCTAGCAAGATCATAGAAGGACGCTGATTCTCTTTAGTTCCCTCATCCTGCTCACGATATAAAAACTCTAGCGCTTTATCCCCAGTGGTACAGCGGTAAATGGGGTTAGTAACCGCCATATCTTCCATAAAGATCTGCAGTACCTCAAAGTCCTCATCGCTGTCTTCAACATCTAGTAAAGGGGTCTTATTATCCTGGAGCATAAACTTAAGAAAAACTTAATTTTTTGTCAGAGTTTATTATTTTTCTTCACAGTTTAGCACGAAGTAGAAAGTGGTCCCCATCCCATACGTGGACTCTACCCAGATATGGCCACCATGGCGTTCAATAATTTTCTTAGCAATGGTTAATCCTACTCCAGTTCCACCGCCATAGCTATCACGTTCGTGCAGTCGTTTGAACAGACGAAAAATGTTTTGAAAATGGCGTTTGTGGATGCCGATACCATCGTCTTGAACGTAGATGACGCAGGTATTGGGTTCGATGCCGTCAGCTATTTTAGGGTCGTTAGGTTCCAGGTAGCCAACCTCAATGCTCGGCTGCGGTTGATCTGTGTACTTTAGGGCATTGCTTAGCAGGTTACTAAACACCTCGCTCAGCAAGATTGAGTCAGCTTTGACAGCTGGCAGCTGGCGGGGGATATGGATTTGGATGGTAGAAGTATCCTCGTTTTGACCTGCGTGCAATGTTTCAAGGACCTTTGAGAGTAGAGTATTAAGATCCGTTGGTTGTTGCTGCAGCTCTGCTTGTCCTAATCGTGAGAATCTCAGCAGGGCATCAATTAGCCTATCCATCCGCTCTGCCAGTTTAACCAGAGTCTGCAGCCGTTTGACGGCTGACTCATCTAAGCTTTCGCTGTAGCGTCTCAAAATTAGGTTAGAAAAATTAGTGATGCCCCTTAGGGGTTCTTTTAGATCATGGGATGCGGCATAGGCAAATGAATCGAGCTCTCGATTGCTGCGCTCCAGCTCAAGGTTAATTTGAGCCAGCTCATCCGCTTTACTAAGAACAATGCCGACAATGGCATTTTTAAGTGCGAGGGCATTGGCTAGCTCTGCTGATTTCCAGGGTAAAGCGGTGGCGCGAACAGTTTCCTTCCAATTTTCAAAGGATGTACGGGGACCGAGTATTGCTTGGCCCTCACGTACTGATTCGTGAGGATTTCCAGCCCAGTTAATTGTTTGCAGCACTTCTGGGCGAAACCAGAGAATTAGATATCGTCGCACCTTAGAGATTGTGAGTACGATGAGACCGCTGGCGACAGCCTGAATGTTGACAGCAGATGGATAGACCTGAACCAGACAGTTTGTGTGAAAAATCTCTGAAGATGGTTTTTCTAGCGACCAGCTAATCAATGCCTGGATATCTTCTAGACAGGGAGTTTCCCCAATCAGGGTAATGTCTTGATCAAGACAGATGGCCGCTCCCTGGGCACTTACTACCTCTAAAAGCCGGGGGGCTGGCTCAATTAAAGCCTGCTTAAAGTCTGTGGCCTTAGCGATCGAGTCAATAAAGTTTGCCTGAATTGCTTGCAGACTACTGAGATAATTCAGTTCTTTACGGTCTACTTTGCCCGCGACCTCAGCGGCCACCAGCTGCCCTAATATCACACAGGCTGAGCGGACGGGGTATGGCAGAAATTTGCTGGTTGGGTGATGACATGAAATCAATCCCCATAGCCGATTTCCCTGAACCAGTGCGATCACTAAGAGGGCCGTTACCCCCATATTCTGGTGGTATTCAACACAGCATGGGTCAACTCCTCTGAGGATGGCGTACCTTAAATCAACTGGTGTTTGAGCGAATGACTGTTCTGCTGTGACCAGCTCAACCGACGGAGCCCTTAAATCTGGAATAAAGCGGGTAAGGCCCTGATGATAGAGCTGTCTCACCGTAGTAGGGATATCTGTCGCTGGATAATGCAGCCCTAGATAAGATACTTTCTCCGGTGGCTTAACCTCTGCAATGACCGAACCTGCACAGTGTTCATCAAACCGATACACCATCACACGCTCAAAACCAGTGATTGCTTGTATTTCGGTGGTAGCTGTCTGCAAAAAATCAGTGATGTCGTCCAGACTCCGCAGACGGCTAAGGGACCGCTGAATCTGATTTTGCAACGATGTTAATTCGACTGCTGTCTGCTTGTGGGTAGGCTCTAACTCCAAAAGTATGGAGTTGTCTATGCGATGCAGTAACCCGTCAAATTGTTTAGTTTCACTAGGTGTAGAGATAGAAATTGGATGATAGCTGGGATAGTTAGAGCAGGTTTCTAGACTATGTTGCAGATGTTGGATGGGTGTTGATGACTCAATCAGCTCAAATAGGTTTTGTCCGATCAAGGTTTGAGCGCTGATACCCAGATGGGAAATCGCATTATCACTAATATGTGCAATATTAAACGTTGATGCCTCTAGTCCTATCAGCACACCGTGGGGCTGAGTTAATCCAATCAAGTGGACGGGGGATTCATGGTCTTGCGGGAGTCTACCTGGATTATTAGAGCAATTAGACTGTCGCATTCTAGAGAGGGATTGGGAAGGACATACCTACAGAGAGCAGCGTATATATTTCTGCCGCTACAAATATTACGGAGCATTAAGACAATCTAAAGTCCTCTTAATATAGCAAGACATGTTGGTTATAAATAAGACCAAACCAAGCTAGAACATTTGACCATAAGCGCTGGATGGCGCATCTATCGATCTGTAAGTATTAGCTCCAACGTCCTTTACTGCTATTTGATTTTTCTCTAAATCACTCTCTCGGGGTGTGTCTAAATAAATGGATGATTTCTCTATTTATTGACAGCTGAGTATGTACTAATTATTTGGAACAAAAAGAAAATGATTTTTCAACGTCGCTGGCCTGTCAAGGCTGCCGTTATCTTTTTGGCGAGTCTAGTTTTGTTGCCTATGGGGCTATATTGTTTTGTTGTCTGGAAGCTGTATACGTTGGCTAGTCTTACTGTTTAAGTGATTTTGTGCTAAAGAATCTAAGAACTAGCAACATCTCGAATCAGATGACTCCGACTTGAGATGTAGGCTTTTATCTCATCCATATCATCGTTGTGCAGATAAGTACTATCGTTAACTTTTTGCTGTAGCCAGAGACAAATAGCGTCATCACTTAAATCTTGGAGGATATGACGATGGGTTTCGACCATACTCCAAATCAAATGTAGATGCTTGCTATCAAATGAAATCATTTTTTTATGATATTGGACTGCTTAAAAACAGCAATTAGAGTTTCTTCTGATGTTAGAAAACTCTAATACTTGAGTATGGATCTTGATCGCTAGCCAGCGTTTAAGCCGCGCTAAATCGGGTGCGTTTATAGGTGATATGACGTTTTGCGATCGCACCCTTAAAACCAGCAAAATCAGTTGTTTTATCGGCTTCACTCAGAAGCTTTTCACTGGTAATAGACTGCAGGCTAACTAGCTCAGTACGAGTGCTTGAGTGGGCAAAGTGACTGAGCAAATGAGCAAATCGACCATCCCCACTGACCAAGACAACGGTGTCAGAAAACGCCGCCTGGGTAATCATGTCGGTTGTAATTTCTACGCAAAAATCAATGGAGCGATAGGCCGTATCACTGGTTTCTTTTGTCGTAATCTCCTTGGTGATCACTCGATAGCCATTGCGTCTCATCCAAAGCAAAAAGCCCTGTTGCTTAGCATTATTAGGATCTACTCCTGTATAAAAGTAAGCCCTCAGCAGCTGACCCTGTGGTACTAGCTGAGCTATCAGTTTGCTGTAATCAATTTCGATACCCAGAGTTGAAGCCGCATAAAAAACGTGGGCCGCATCGATAAAAACAGTCACCCTACCCTGGTGCTGCTTGGTGGAGTGGGCCGACAAATCTTGAAAGGGAGCTGTATTGTTATGCAACATCACACAAAGAATCCTCTGCAGAAATGATGGATAAGAGAGTTATTCGAGGAATTCTTTTGGGTTGGTTGTGACAAGTAAGCGAATCCCCAGTGCAAAGATGCAGATCGGTCTGTCAAAACCCAGAGGGTACAGTGCCCCTTTAAATGTAACCCAAACGAAACTTCGAAAACCCCCAAAGGAGTTGATTTAGAGGCAGACGTCGGGCTACACATGGAACCCGATTATAAGCACAAATTACTATATTTAATAGTATCTTAAGATTTGAAGATTTTATCCGTATTTACGAACTAATTATTTACGTAAGCTAATGACTAAGCCATGGATAGTCTGTAGATCGTGGCTAAATGGCCCACAGCCTCTAGCATCCTCTAATTAGAGGTCCGTCCAAGTACAGAGGCCCTGAGGATGCAATCATTGCTGTGGGAGCTTAATATTTTTGTTACACGTGCTATGGGCACAGTGCTCTAATTTTCTCCGTGCTGGTCTGGCGACCGCAAATGTAGCCTGTACTGGCGCTGACTTCTATCTCCATCCGGGCGGGGGCGTAATGGATTTGGTGTACCGTAGCGCGAACGCTATCGTCAGCCATATGTTCAATCCACTGCGCCATATAGCCACCGCCGTTGCCTGCGTAATTGGTTACCAGAACCTCTACCCAGGGGCGTTCGGTGTTGATGCCTTCAGGAATTTCGTTAGGTAGTACCCATCCGTTTGGTAGCCAGCCCGCTTTTTTGGCTAAGGCTCTCACAACCATATAGAGCGGTTCATTATCTTGATCCCAAGGCGCAATTTCCAGAGAAAGTGTTGTTTCGTTGGTCCATGCACTCTCATTGGGTTCTTCTAAAGCAGTACAGCCCAGACCCAACCCGCAGACTGGATTTGTTGTCACATCAGATTGGTGAGTTTGAGTAGAGTCTGGTAGCCAGTCGGCGGCTACATTCATCACTGGCAAAAAATCTAGCGACAGGTGTTGGTGCGGTGCGGTGTTGTCTAGACTTGGGTCAACATTGTCAACCCCGTAGCTGCTAGTAAGAGAGTTATAAAGTGTTGGTGAGAGATTGTAGTGGTCTACTTGAACCTGGTACACCAGCTCAGAACTTTGCCAGGTGGGATAGAGCCGCAGGCGCACTCGCCAGGTGGGGACATCGGGGACCCCACCCAGTCTGGCCGCATATTCCAATGGCCCCATGGTTTGAAAATATCTAAAGTCTGCCTGATTTAAGGTGTCAACCCCGTTGGGTGGCACGTCCCTCAGTTCAATTGAAGGATGCTCTGACGATGGGGCTAGAGTTTCCGCCTGAAGACTGCCGGCTCTTACGGTATGACACGCCGCAAGACACAGCGGCAAGATCAAGGCTGTTGTCTTACCCATGTTGCGAAAATCCATCGATAATCAGGCTCCGAAGCAAACTGATTACAGATTCAGGCTATCGACAGGTTTTTCCGCATTATTGCTCTATAATCTTGGGCGCCCCATGATCAGTGTGCTGAGTGCATCACGAGCGCTTGCAGGTCGGGGACGCTTGAGTAGCCAGCGTAGCGGCGGGAAAGCAATTTCATCTGGTAGTAAAACAGCCTGAAACGCAAATGGCAGTAGTAGATAAGCAGTGTGGTTTGTTTGATCGTGGGTGATCTGACGTATGCCGATCATTAACCACAGGCTGTAGGCCATGACTGGCGGAATTTCCTCATCTTCTTCAGGATCTTCCATAAAAACAGCGATATAGTTCGCCACCTCTTGCATATTAATTAGAGGTCTGCCAGGGGCGAGAGTGCGGGTGTCAGCATTTAAACTTAGACGATTTTCTCCGGTGACTTTTGTGCCAAATGTTTCCCCAGGGTTAATCACGCTGAGTACCTGAGAGCGTGACAAATCACCGCTGATAGGGATACCTGAGCGCACCACCCGCTGTGTCTGTCGGGCTGCACCTGCTGTGATAGAGCTTTTATCCCAGTCAATAAAAACCTGAGCGTCGCTAGTGGTGTTTATGATGCTCACATTAAGGGACATCAGGGATTCCGCGATCGGCATTTTGCCCATTGGCCCTACTTTGACGATGACCTTGCGTCTTTGTTTGGGGATATTTTGAGACGTAACTGTGAGAGCCAAGTGTGGCGGAAGCTTTCTGCCCTCAAACTGCAATTCTTCTACATCTGCCTCGATCTGTTGGCTGTCAGGAAGTTGCTTAAGTTGTTGATTAATCTGATCGAGCAATATATCTTGGTTTAGATTAATCTTTAGTTTGTTCTCCAGCGACTTTTCTACAGATAGCGCCATTTGATAGAGCACGTAGATCACTACCAAAAAATAGATTGTCAAAATCAGAACATCGCTACCCATTAATTGACTACAGCCATTTACTACTAATCAAAAAGTGCTTATAGGGTACACCGATTTGCAGAAAGTGGTGCTTTAGATTGGGGAGATATTTTTGAGATATTGCTAAGGAGGAGCCAATATTTTTTGAATGAGCTTGCTCCGGTGGACCTGATGAAGGCTAATTTTGCATCGGGTTACCTGTCTCAGTAGGATTCCAGACTATTAAGCCATAGCCAGGCTGCCAATATTTGTCTAAGCTGCGGGCCACCTGGTTTGAGAGCAGCAGTAGCCCCAGCATATTAGGAATACCCAGGGCAAAAACCATGATGTCGCTAAAGCGGATGACCGTATCCAGCCCAACAACTGTGCCAGCAAAGCTACACACAATATAGACCAGCTTATAGACCAACAGCCCCTGCTCCCCAATCAGGTAGCGCCAGCAGGCTTCGCCATAGTAAAAGCACGAAATAATTGTTGAAAAGCTAAACAGGCAAACAATAATGGCTAACCCCCAGCTCATCATCGGTATCTCGGTAGCAAATGCGGTAGTTGTTAGCTCAATGCCATTGACGATGCTCTCAGGTGTGTAGACCCCGGTAAGCAAACAAACCAGGGCGGTCAAATTGCAGATAATAACGGTATCGATCAGTGGTTCAATCAAGGCCACAATCCCTTCACGAATCGGTTCAGGATTTTTTGTGGTGGCATGGGCAATAGCAGCAGCCCCCGTTCCAGGACCATTAGAAAACACCCCCCGCTGCAGCCCCTGCACCATAACCCCGACAATGCCCCCTTCAAGCGCAACTGG
>JBHJIV010000283.1:0-9875 GCA_050043105.1 Leptolyngbyaceae cyanobacterium
TTGGCTCGACGGGCAACATCTTCTGGAAGGGTGGAGATGTCAATTGGCCAATCGTTTTCTGGGGTTAGCAGCAGGGGATGGATGGATGCGTTTGCGATCGCAGGCCCCCGAAAATGTGCTGGATACGATGGCGTCGGCACCAGTACCGTATCCCCTGGATCTAAATAGGCCAGGGCTAGATGTGTCAGTCCTTCTTTAGATCCCAATAATGGTAGAGCTTCCCCTTCAGGATCAAGACTCACACCATAGCGACGGTGATACCAAGCTGTAATCGCATTGCGAAAGCTCGCTGTCCCTTCAAAGGGGGGATAGCCATGCTGATTTGGATCAGCCAGTGCCTTTTGCGCGGCCTCTACCACCGGAGCAGGTGTGGGACCACCCGGATTTCCCATACCCAGGTCAATGAGGTCTAAACCCTGCTCTCGTGCATTTGCCTTAAGTTCATCCAAACGCGCAAAGGCGTAGGGAGGGAGCTGCTCGAGTCGCTGTGCTTTTTTCATCCAAGCTGGGGGCATAGCCTTACCTCCTCATAACGAGTGTGACGTTGTTTGGGCGGTGGGTAGTTTACGCGCAGTCGGCTCGGTCCGCCGACAAGGCACCGTAGTAGATACCATTGCCGCCATCACCTGCTGAGGACTGACCTCAAACGGCAGGTGGTGAATATCTGACTGAGGCTGACAGGCAAATTCAGCCGCTTGCCGCAGCTCAATTAAGGACATCTCGCCCAACCCCAAATCACTCAGGGTCATGGGTAAACCAATCTGGGTATAAAACCGAAGCAACTGCTGACGAGCAGCGACCGCTAAGGCATTGCCAGACTCCAATTCCTCTAAGCGCAGTTGAACTAAGATACCATAGGCTACTTTTTCGCCGTGCAGCATACTGTGACTCGCCAGGATTTGAGTCAAACCATTATGAACGGCATGGGCCGCTACAGTGCGGCATTGGGCACCGCCCATACCCCCAATCACACCGGCCATGAGGACAGAGGCATCGACTACATCACGCCCCACATCCCCACCCAGATTCACCAGAGCGGCGGCAGAATTTTGAAAGAGAATATCCCGCAATACTCGAGCCTGCTGCACCGCTCCAATAATTAATGTTTGAGAGGAATGTCCACTGCTGACTGAGGCTTCATACCATTTTGCGATCGCATCCCCAATGCCGGCCACCAGGTTCCGTCTGGGAGCCGTCGCCACTAATTCATAATCCAGCAGCAATAATTCTGGGCAGGTGGGTAGCCCCACATCATACCGAAAGGCTCCCCGCTCAGAATAAACATTAGACAACGCTGTCCAAGCGGCACAAGTAGCCGCAGATGTGGGAATCGTGACTACCGGCAGCTTCATCTGATAGGCCAAGAGTTTAGCCGTGTCGAGAGCTTTCCCACCGCCAACTCCGATTACCAGGTCCGCACTGTGGTCAGAGACAGCCTGATGTAGCTGGGTCAACGACGTCTCACAACAATCGGTTCGGTAAGACGCTTGAGCAACCCTAAAATCACTCAGCATCCGGGCTAAAAAAGGTGCCGCTGACTCTAGGGTGCGATCCCCACCCACAACAAGTGGACGTTGCCCTAACTTTGCAATTAGCGGTCCGCATTCCGACAAAATTCCTGAGCCCCGTACCACCTGGGCCGGTGCCACCATCAGTGTAGACAAGGTAGACATAGCTGATTTTTGACAGATTGATCAACAAATAAGACGAAGCGAACAAGATTAGTAGGTTCAAACCATCTGATTCAATCTCTGAATCAGATGCTCCTATTAAAGAGGCAATTCCCACAATCGGCCAAGCGCCCTGGGAAATCTAACTATCTTGGAGCGCCGCTCGGGCTTTTTTCAGCGCAGACTGTGAAAGAGTTATCCGATAACCAGTCTCAGTTTGAGGAGTAGGCTGAATTTGACCCAGATATAACAAATCTGAAATGCCGGGATCACGATGAACGATAGCACGCGCACGGATACTTTGAGGTTGACCACCCCCACCTAACCGACTGGGATTAAATGCATTGATGGCCGCTTGTTCTAGGGTCGCCTCTAGTTCAGCATTGGTAATGTCATTAGGCACTGCAATGACAAGCTGGGCAGCCCCTGAATCATACACAGTGGTGTAAGGAACTGAACCCGCCACCGTGGTGGTTACAAATGGTTGAAAGCTCAGACCAAATAGTCCCGCTGTCAGCACACCGCAAAATCCAGTGACACCGACTAATCTAAAACGAATTCCCCACTTGGCTACAAACGCCAGCGCTGCCAAAGCTGCAAAGGCTAATGTGGTGAGGCCCATCCACTTAGTTGCCTCTAAAAAAGTTTCGGGTGTTGGCATAGCAAACTAGCGCTTTTTATGTGTAATCAGCATAACGCTATTAATCGTATCAGTGGACACCTTCATAATCATTGAAAACCTTTTGCATTGAGGGTCATTTCCCTATCTGTCATTACCTGTTAGACCGGCACAGAGACCGGGCTCACTAAAGGCTATCTAAAGAATTTATCAGGGTGCTATGCTGAAGCGCTTTCTCGGCCTGTGCGCCATAGCGACAGCAGGGTCGAGCTATATAGGTAGGCAACGGAGTGAACCTTTAACGCCTCTACCTCAAGATCCCTATATTCAAGTTTTCTTTAATCAAACAAAAACCAGTCAGTATCGAGACCCCTACCGCCATAGCCAACGGTCCGGTGACAACCTTGAAAAGGTATTAACAGATGCCATTAGCCAGGCCAATACATCTGTTGATGTAGCCGTTCAAGAACTTAACCTGCCCCAAGTAGCCAAGGCATTAATAGACAAAGCACAGGCTGGAGTTGTCGTAAGAGTCATTGTAGATAACCAATACAGTGACGGCTGGAGTGGACGCGATCGCAATTGGATTCGCCAACAAGACACCTACAGTCGTGGTAAGTACGAAAATTTGTTTATATTTGGTGACATTGATCAAGATGGCTACATTTCGCCCGATGAAGCCGCCAAACGGGACGCTATTCTGATGCTGCGTCAGGCAGGTGTCCCAATTATTGACGATACCGATGACGGCACTAAAGGCAGCGGTCTGATGCACCACAAATTCATGGTCATAGACAATCATCAGGTGATCACTGGCTCGGCCAATTTTACCCTTTCCGGCATTCACGGAGACTGGCTGATTCCTGAAAGTCAGGGCAATGCCAACGCTATGCTGCGTATTACCAGCCCAGAACTGGCAGATGCTTACACGCAAGAATTCAATTTAATGTGGGGCGACGGTCCCAAGGGGCAACCCAACAGTCTCTTTGGGGTGGCAAAATCGGCTCGCCCCCTCAAAAACGTACCTTTACCCAGCGGTCAGGTTTCAGTTCATTTTTCACCGCATCGTACCGACACACCACTGGGTCAAACGACAAATGGCATCATCGCTAGCACGCTCAGCAACGCCAGCCAGTCTGTTGATCTGGCTCTATTTGTATTCACCGATCAGACGATTGCCAACACATTAGGGGCCAATCCCCACCTACAACTCCGCACCCTGATCGACCGCAGTTTTATCTATCGCTATCACAGTGAAGCATTGGATATGCTGGGTATAGCTCTTCCTAGCCATCGCTGCAGCTATGAAAAAGAGAATCGTCCATGGCATAGCTCTATTAAGACTGTTGGGTATCCCACATTAGCTGACGGCGACAAGCTACACCACAAATTTGCTCTCCTAGACAACCACACGGTTATTATTGGCTCTCACAATTGGAGTAACGCCGCCAACCACAAAAATGATGAGAACTTATTGATTATCAAAAATGTCACCGTTGCTCAACACTTTAAGCAAGAATTTGAACGTCTCTATAAACGCTCTGATTTAGGCCATACGGACTATCTAAAGAGACAAACAATAAAAATGCAGGAGAAGTGTGAAGGAAGAGAATTTTAAGTTTTGAGCTGATAGCCATTTATCAAGAAGACCTCAGTCAAAGGAGACCAACTCAAAACTCAACATACTCAGCAAGCTGAGAAGAACAAATCTCAGAACTCTTTTACCCTTTTGCCTTAAGCTTTGCTAGTTTTGCTTGCACACGTTTATAAAATAAATAGAGCTGTCGTTTTCGAGTCAGGCTAGAAATATCTGACGGCTGCTGCTGTCGATAATCAAAAAACTGGTTAAGTTCTACGAGCATAGTCTCTAACCGAGGTATCAACTGCTCAGAACGATAAGGAGAGAAAAAGCTATCGGGCAAGTCGCTAGGCTGCCAGTTTTCCAAAACAGCTGAAATCCGTTGAACATCATGTCCCGTGGCATAGCCTGCAATTTTATGACAGTTTACGCCAGGATCAAGATAATCAGCTAGAGCATGATTAACGCTTGAAAACACCTGACAACCACAGGCTAGAGCTTCCATCGGCGGCAATCCAAACCCTTCAGTCAAACGGTATTTCACCCAATACTCCGCAGAATCATACAGATAGATCTTGGTACGATTAAATAGGGTAATCAGGTCGTCTACGAAGGTATCAACAACAACAACATTGAATTTCTTTTTTAGCTCTGGTACTAGCTGATTTATGACATATTCAGAAGTCTTTCGAGACTGCACTAATATGTCAATATCGCGTTCTATCTGACAATTAACAACAGTGGCAGGAAGCTGATTAGGCAACCAGTAGATGAGAGAATTTTGCGATCGCGAGCCCCAATATCCCATCGTATTACGACTAACAGCCAGAATAGGAACCTGAGGGGGTACTAAAAAACCATATCCTGAGCTATGGGCATGATATATCACATTGCAATGAGAGAGCTTTTTAAGCTGTTTAGGAACATCAAATCCCCAACTCACCACAAAAATATAGTCATTCAGATTAGTCTTGTTCAAGAGATCATCAATAAATGGATGATTCTCTTCTCGCTGACGATAGGTAACAACTTCAGCCGGACAAATTTGCTTGACTAACTCAAGAGCATTTAGTTCAGCAAAAAGCCCCCCACAATAAAATGAGCGAGTGGTTCCTGGTAGGAGAAAATAAAGCTTTCTCATCACGAATGAGGTATTGACCGCAAAGTATTTTACAGGATGGGCGATACTCAGACTCTACTATCCCTGCAGCTTTTCAATTCAGACCCAATACAAGCCTCTATTAATTTTGTAGATAGATCCCATCTATCTCATGCTTTGATGATTCGAAATTTCATATCTAGATTAGGTGGTATGCAATCGCTACTCCATATAGGAGGCTCCTATGAATACCTATTCCTCCAATCTGCAAGAACTTGAAGTACAGCGTCAGCAGCTAGAGCGACTGTGGCAACCGACACCAGTACAAAGAATTAGAAAAATCTCAAACACTTGGCTGCGTGCAGCCGGTCAATGGTTAATACAGTCACTTACCGAAGGAAACCAGTTACGAATTTGGGTAAAAGAAACCAAACAAAGCACTGCCTGGTATGTATATGACCCAGCTAGTAGTGTACAGCGCCAATTCGACTCTGAAGAGGCATTGAGAATCTGGTTAGAACAACGTTACAGCAACTGATACATTCGCTTAGCTCTGCAGTCTGTATTGAGGATTGCAGAGCTAAGCTAAATATCTTAAACACTTCTAACGAGTTGAAAAATACGTTGATTTTTGCAACCGTTATACCCCCTCTACAGAAGCTAGCGATTCAATAAAGATACAGTTAGCTCAGAGGAATGCTGTGACAATGAATATTAAATTTGCCATCAGCAATGCAATTTTAGGCACGTTGACCCTAGCAATCGCTAGCTATGCTCAAGTCGAGGAAAATGGCAGTCATCATTTGTCCGATATACAGGCGCAAACATGTCCCGTGTTCTTAAATGACGGTACGGCAGCAGCTACCGGTGGTCAACAGTTAGCGGTACCCGCGCGTCCAAACGAGGTTCTAGACTTAACTCTTCTTTGTCACAGCGGCCCCCTTGAAACAGATGACTCAGAACGAGTGGGGACAGACATCAATAATCGTCCTTCGCAAACACCCCAATCAGAAACTCAATTTGACCGCTTACCCCAAGATCGAGTTGAGCTTGGTCCTATTTAGATCGTGCCTTAGGCTTCAATCGACTACGGTATAGTAGTTGAAACATTCATGGAAAGGTGCAATGTTCGGTTTAGGTTGGCCAGAAGTAGGCATTATTGCCATTGTTGCTGTTTTAATTTTTGGACCTAAGAAAATCCCTGAATTGGGTAGTGCCCTTGGAAGGACACTACGAGGATTTAAAGAAGAAATGGATGCCGAAACAGCTGACTTTGAAGACGCTGACTACGTTGAGGATCCGGAATAATCCTGAGTAGTTGGAACAAACTTAGTTAATCCGGGTCTATGCAGGTAGTAGGTACATGGTTGGAGCTACCTACTACTAGCAAGCGTCTAGTAAGCATATAGTAGGCATTTCAGGGAGATGGCGAATCATCTCCCTGTTTTTTTACATCCACAAATATTTCTCATAGAGAGGGTCTATATACCCAGGCGCTGATAAACCTTATCTAGATTTCTAAGTTGATAATCAGGATTAAAAGCCTCTTTGACTTCCTCTGTTGACAATGTCTCTTTGACTTGAGGATCTTGAGAAATCAAAGCATAAAAATCACCGCCTTCAACGTTCCATGCCTCATGGGCGCAACGCTGCACAACACGATAGGCATCCTCACGAGACATCCCTTTTTCTACCAGAGATAGCAGTACTCGCTGACTAAACACAACGCTGCCGTACATATTCATATTGCGCTTCATGTTGTCAGGATACACATGCAGATTTTGTACCAGCTTAGTGGTTTCAACCAACATAAAATGAAGCAGGATGCAGCTGTCGGGAAAAATCACCCGTTCTACCGAGCTGTGGGAAATATCTCGCTCGTGCCACAAAGCAACATTTTCTAAAGCAGCCAAAGCATTAGTACGAATAATTCGGGCTAAGCCTGTCAAACGCTCAGACTTAATTGGATTACGCTTATGGGGCATAGCTGAGGACCCTTTCTGGCCCTTAGCAAAAAATTCTTCAACCTCTAACACATCAGTACGCTGCAGATTCCGAATTTCGACCGCAAACCGTTCAATGGATGCAGCCAGCCCTGCCAAAGTAGTCATAAACTCAGCATGGACATCTCGGGAAATCACTTGGGTAGAAGCTGTATCAGGCTAAAGACCCAGCCTTTGACAGGTTAAAGCTTCGATTTCTGGATCAATGTTGGCATAGGTACCAACAGCCCCTGAAATTTGACCAACGGCAATTTCATCTTGAATTCGACAGAGGCGCTCACGATGACGCAATACTTCTGCCAGCCAACCCGCCATTTTGAATCCAAATGTCATGGGCTCAGCATGAATGCCATGGGAACGACCGATCATCACAGTGTTGCGGTGCTCTTGAGCCTTGTTGCGAATAGCCTGAATTAATTTCTCCACATGGGACAAAATTACATGATGACTCGCAACAATCTGCAGGGAGAGAGCTGTATCCAACACGTCGGAACTAGTCATTCCCAAATGGATATAGCGCCCTGCATCACCCACGTATTCATTGACGTTTGTCAAAAATGCAATGACATCATGGCGGACTTCAGCCTCAATTTCTAAAATTCGCGCCACATCAAAATTGGCCTTGGCTTTGATTTCGTCCACCGCTGCTTGGGGAATACGGCCCAGCTCAGCTTGGGCTTCGCACACAGCGATCTCAACCTGTAGCCAGGTCTTAAATTTGTACTCGTCGGTCCAAAGTTCGCCCATCTCGGGCAGGGTGTAACGTTCAATCAAAACTAGTGTCGCAGGATACAGCCGATCCATTGTAAGCGGGCGTTCGTCGGTTACTCAGTCGAAATTTAGAATAGTGAGGATTTAATCACATGCCCGTTAAACATAGCAATCAACTGAAATCTCTGAATCACCAAGACTAACCCCCAGGGGTTTTGACACTCCACTGGGGGCTAATGCTTCAAGAGATGTATGAAAACTTGTGAGTCTGGCGCTAATCAATTTCAATAGACTCAAAGGCGCTAAGAACAGACCAAGATAAGCGAGTTGCCACAGTAGCAAGGGCGATAATTGTAACCATCGTTAAGATTGCGTAGGGCATGTGCAATCCAAACAAAATCATACTAATGACTACCAGGGCAAGCAGTGTAATATCCAAAGCCTTGTCCTCAAAATGCTACTACTCACCTTCAATAATAGATATTTTGTCAAGGGAGTATTCAACCAGGCAAAAAACTTATTAATGATTCACGTTCTTACAAATTACGGCTTTGAACAACAGATAGACAGATTACGGCGACGTCAAGATTAATTATGTCCGTAATGCCTTTGCAATACGGTGTATACCTTCTTCTATCTGTGTTTCATCAATGGCAGTATAACCAAAGACAAACTCCCCTGTATTACGTGACATTTCATACTGAATGCGTGCGCTGCATATTTCTACACCAACACTGGCGGCTTTAGCGATCGCATCATCATCGTTGAGGCTAATCGGTAGCTTAGCCATCACATGCAGCCCAGCACTATCTCCCAAAATCTTTACATCATTACCAAAGCATTTGTACAGAGCCTGTACCAGAGTACTGCGACGTTGCTCATAACACAGGCGCATCTTCCGAATATGGCGCTCTAGATAACCCGCTGTAATAAACTCTGCTAACGCATATTGAGTCAGCGCAGGGGGCTGCCGATCAGCTAACCACTTTGCTTTGCTAACTACCTCTACTAACGGCTCAGGTACCACTAAATAGCCAAGGCGAATACCAGGAAACATTACCTTCGAGAAGGTTCCGACATACAGAACAGACCCATGACTATCCAGGCCCTGCAGCGAAGGGATAGGTCGCCCACCATACCGGTATTCACTGTCATAATCGTCTTCGATAATGAGTGCCCCAGTTTTCCATGCCCATTTCAATAAAGCTAACCGTCGAGGTAGAGATAACAAAGCTCCTGTCGGAAACTGATGAGACGGGGTAACGTAAACTAGACGCGGTGTTTCATCGAGTTCCATCAGCCTATCAACAACCAACCCATGCTGGTCTAGTGATATTGGCAAAAGCGTTGCCCCACTTGCCTTAAAAATATGACGTGCCCCACGATAACCGGGCTCTTCAATAACCACGCTATCTGCAGGGTTGACTAAAAGTTGAGCAATTAAACTTAACGACTGCTGACTACCGTTGGTGATAATCACCTGCTCGGGTATACAGCGTACTGCCCGTGACTGTTGTAGATAATCAGCTACAGCTTTGCGTAACGGCCAGTAGCCCAAAGAGTCCTCAGAATACTTAAGCCACTGAGTTGTTTTCCGGCAGTGTTTTGACAACAGTTTTCGCCATAGTTCGACTGGAAACAAATCGATAGCGGGGTGTCCATAACGAAAACTAATCTCACAAGACTCTTTAAACGCCTCTAAAGATAATTGATTTACACGCTTCCCGTAGGCTGACAAAGGAATCTCAACGGCTGACTGAGGCAGTTGCTTGATCGACTCGGCCTCTAGCAACAGTTCTGGTAGTTGCGCACAGACATACGTGCCTGCTCCTGGCCGGGCTTGTAGATACCCCTCACTGATTAATTGATCGTAGCCTTGAGTCACCGTAGTCCGCGACAACCCAAAGGACTTTGCTAACACCCGCGAAGCGGGTAACCGCTGACCAGAGGATAGCCGACCTGAAAGTATGGCCCAACGGAGTTGGCTATATACCTGCTGATGCAACGGTTCTGGCAGAGCAGCATCAATGACCAGCACTAATTCCATATATGACTATAGCGGTTTCTAGTCTTCTGAGGTGCAGTAGCAGCAATGAGTGAACCAGGACCTAATATCGTCAAGAGAGACTTCTGAGAAGGCCTCCTCAATCGCTTTAGCCAAGTCGGGATACGTTCTGGCACCGATGGCTTTGAG
>JBHJIV010000284.1:0-12719 GCA_050043105.1 Leptolyngbyaceae cyanobacterium
GTTGAAGGTATTAATACTCGTCTGAAGCTGATTAAGCGATCTGGGTATGGATTCAGAAATTTTGAACGCTTTCGACTCAGATGCCTCATTTGCTGGCATTTTTAATTCTCAAAAAGCATAATTAATCCCGAAGAGCCGAAAAGATTGATAGACATAAGGTTTTAGCGCTTAAAAGCTAGCTAGGGGGAACGACATGGAGACTTTTGACTGGATTGTAATCGGCAATGGCCTAGCAGGTGCTGTCCTCAGCTATGAGCTGGCTAAGTTAGGGCTATCAGTCATGCTGATAGATGATGGCAATCCCGATAGTGCAACCCGCTGCAGCTATGGTGGGATTGCTTATTGGTCAGGTACTGATTCGATTACTCAAGAACTATTTCAAGCTGGGATTGAACGCCACACTCAATTATCGGACGAGTTAGGGGCAGCCACTGAATTTAGGGAGCTGGACTTACTACTGACCTTTGCCCCTGATGTAGATGGGGCCAATTTAGTAGATCAGTACGGTCAGTTTGCGATCGCACCCCAGCTAATTTCTGCCAAAGAAGCCCAAAAGCTTGAACCCCAGCTAAATCTTGAATCCCTTGGCGGTGCCTTTACTGTCAAACACGGTCACGTCAACCCAATTAAAACCCTGGAGGCCTTTAACCAGGCATTTCGACAGTTGGGAGGACAACAACAGATAGCCGCAGTGACAGGATTAGTGCGCGTGAAGGATCGCGTCACGGGGATAACAACCCCAACCCAGGCGTATGCAGCTGGCAATGTAGCTGTGGCCGCTGGTGGCTACAGCCGTAAACTCCTCAAAAAGAGCAATCTCCAGGTGCCTGTCTATCACACCCATGCAGAGATTGTCGCCTTACCCCATGTGGACCAGCCATTACGCACTTTGATTATGCCAGCTGTGGCCAGCCGGTTTGACGCAGAAGCCGCTGCCAGCGATCCAGACACCGAAAAGCTTTGGGATCAGCCAAACCATGTTATTTCGCCGCCAATTCTAGATGTAGGCGTCATTCAGTTTTTAGATCAATCTACTTATATTGGTCAGATCAGCCGTTTTCGCACAGATCTAGACCCAGATTCTATCGATGCGGCTAAGAGCGAAGCCCGTATGCGAGCAGGAATTACGGCCCAGCTACCCTGTCTTAGCGATGCGCCGGGTCAGTGGCGACATTGTTTAGTAACGTTTAGCCGCGATAGCCTGCCGCTGGTCGGTCCCCTACCCAATGTAGACGGTGTCCATATCTTTTCTGGGTTTACCAGTCCGTTTGCCATGCTGTTACCCATCGCCCAGCGATTTGCCAGCTGGGTCAGTGGCTCTTCCGACAGTTTGATTGAAAAGATGCTGATGACGCGCTTTGAACAGTAGCGAGTCGCCACATTATGGATATCGCTCAGAAGCCGTCATCAGTCTGTAGGGTCTAATCATTTCTCGCTTTTTAGGGTCTACGGCGATCTCTGCTTTTATCTATGATTGCTGAGTTTACTATAGAAAATAAGCTATGATTCTCTTAAGTCGGCAGGGATGTGTTGCCCATGCTGGCCATGCTCATTTTGCTGCCCATCTCTAGTTCAGGGGTCCCCAAGTCCATGACGGTAACTGCTTACGCCACTCCAGCATTCTGTGACGGTATTCAATATTTTGGTGAGGCCCCTAATGAAATGGTGGCCTATTTAGACACCGCAGCCATTGGTGAAGGTCAGGGTGAGATCGCATCCCCCAGCGATCCAAAAGCTGTTTATCAGACTATCCTGGCTGCCGACGCGCTGCGTTATCTGACACTACAAATGACCGCCAGCAAGCAGTCTGGCCATCCAGGCGGGTTTGCCAGTATTGCCGACGAGATTGCCGCTCTGGTGATGCTGGGCTACAAAAATTTGATTACCGAGGTAGGACACCATGCCCCTGGGTTTTACAGCACCGTCTTTTTAGACTGCTCTTTAGAAGCGATGGAGATTGAGACCGTCAGTCAGCTTTGCGATCGCTTCCGCGAAACCAATGGTCTGCTCGGTCACCTTTCTGGCCAGATTCCAGGATTGTTAAACCCCGCAGGTCCTCTGGGTCAAGGACAACACTTTGCCATGGCGGGTGCCAAGCTTAACCCTGACACTCTCTTCCCCATCACCATTGGCGATGGCGGTTTGGGTGAACCCTACATCATGAGTAGCATGGCCCACTTCCACACGGCCTATCCTAACTCCACTAATTTTCTTCCCATCCTGGTGTGGAATGGCTTCTCCCAAGAACACCACAGCATGGTGTCCACCCAGTCTAACAAAGCGATGATTGCCTACTGGCAGGGCAATGGCTTTGACGACGTCATTCTGATCGATGCTAAGGACTATGACGACGCTGCTCAGTCCGGTCCCTATGTAGATAGCACGGCCTTTTCAATCAAGCAGCGTATGGCCTTTACCCAGGCACTGCTCGAAGCAACCGATAAAGCCGCCAAGCAAGCACTTTCAGGTACTCTGACCGTGCTCATCGTCAAGCAGCTTAAAGGAGCTGGAGTCCACAAGCGGGGGGCCAAGTCTCACAACCTATACCCCGGTGACACCCTGGATAAGGACTATATTGCTAGCGCCTTACAAACCCGAGCACTGCCGGCTGTCGGTTGGGACTTAGTACGCACCAACTTTGAGCGCTCTAACGGTGGCCCTAACGCTCAGACCGCTGCAACTGAGTCAGAACTACCCCTGGCCGATCTAGGCCAGCTACCCCTCAATGAGTTTCCTGTAGGTGGCGACAAACAGGTGGCCACCACCGCCATGGGTGTTTTGGTGGGCAACGTCGGTCAGAAAGATTCTAATTTTGTTGTCACCAATGCTGATGGTAATGCCGCTTCTGGTATCAACAACATTAACCAGGCGCTCAAAATTGTTCACCCCACTAAAGATGACCTGTACTTCCAGGGTCCTAATGGTCAGGTCTATGAACCCCTAAGTGAAGATGCCTGCGCCGGGATGGCCGCAGCCCAAGCACTATTTGGTGGACGCAGTCTGTGGTGTTCCTATGAGTCATTTGCCATCAATGGTCTCCCCATCTGGCAAACGGTGACTCAGGCCATGGCTGAACTGCGACGCAGTACGCCTTCGACAATCTGTTTGTTTACAGCGGGTGCTTTAGAACAGGGTCGTAACGGCTGGACTCACCAGCGCCCAGAAATTGAAAATTATTTTGCCGCTATGATGCGCAACGGCAATGTATTTCCATTGTTTCCGGTCGATGCCAACAGCATTCAAGCCTGTTACGAATGGGCTGTCGGCAGCAGCAATAAAGGCATTACCATTACTGCCAGTAAGTCTCCTCTACCCATTCGCACCACACTAGAACAAACTCGTGAAGCCTTAAAAACTGGAGCGATTGTCTTGCAAGAGACACCGGGCGAGAAAACGGTTGTCTTTGCGGTAGTCGGCGACATGATGCTGTTGCCTGTATTGGAAGCGACGGCGGCTCTGGCTGAGGCCGGTATTGGCTCTAAAGTTGTCGCACTGGTGAGTCCTAGACGCCTCTATCGCTCCACTGATGTGGCCTGGGAAACGTGTAAAAACTCTGACGGAACATTCTTGGATGATGACGCCTTTAACACCCTGTTTGCAGGCGATGCTCTAATAGGTGTAACGGGTGGGTCTAGCGCTATGCTAGAGCCTGTCATTTTACGCAGCACTCTCCCACGGGATGTAATGGCCTGGAAACGTGGTGAGACCACATCTAGTGCAGGTAAGCTGTTTGCCTTTAATGGGTTAACTCAAGAAGCCTTGGTTAATCGAGCAAAAACTCTGCTGGGTTAGCAGCTGACTCGGTGTAAATCCAATACCGAGCATTTTGATAAACCACGCGTAAATCAAGCCTCTGACCGGCATTAGTGACCATATAGCGGCTTTGATATTTGTCCATTAGGACACTAACCTGGGCAGTGTCAAGGCCGTTATAGGCGACTATTAAATCTTGCCGAATTTGACGACGGGCATCTGTGCGTCGGTCCACATAGCTGAGTAGATCAATGCCGCCCCCCAGGTCAGTAATGCGAGTAAACCAGGCATCGACATCGGCCGAGGCTGCACTGGGAACGAATCGAAATTTAGCCACCGATGGATGATCAGACAGCCAGGCTAACGGGCTCAGTTCCACAGGAGAAGAGATGACTAATTCTCCTTCCGGCACATTCTGCTTAATCCAGTTGGCAACCGCCATCATTTCAGAGTTTACCCCTTGCTCTCCGCTGGGAAACTCGCTTAGAGCCATACCTTTGTGATAAAAGCGAGTGGCCTCAGCACCAAACCCAACTAAAATAATTAGGGTAAGTGCGATCGCACCCCTCCGATACCGAAATAACAGATTTTCCAACGCTAACGCCAAAAAGAATCCGGTCCCCAGCGCCAGCATCAAATCCCCAACTCGAAAAGGGTAATACTGCAAAATTTGCCCATTTCTATCAAACGGTGCGATCGTAACGCCTGCCCCAAACAAAATTAACGTACACATCACAAAACAGAAAAAGTCCGTGCGATTTGCCGTAATTCTCCCTTGATTATCACCCTCCTGACGACTCAAACGAATCACATAAAACGCGCTTAAGCCAAACACCAGTAAATAGAGCAACAAATATAGCCATTCCTCCTGCACCCAGGCAAACGGGTTCACATGGTGAGGATTTCGCAAAAACGTATAGATATAGGATGGTGCCACATCACTCTCGCTGACCGGGCTAAGCAGCTGAGTTAAAACCGCCGTCACCGCAAAAATACCAGTTATGGCATAAATCAAAATTGCCGCCAGCCAGCGGCGACCATCCAGCAGCACAGCTCGTCGTCGCCACAGCAGCCACAGTAAGACAGCAATCGCCGCCCAGCCACCCACCAACGCATGGAATGATGCAGCCAAGCCACGCCAGGCAACCATCCGCAAATATCGGCCTGAAAATAGCGCAGGTAACGCCATAAAAATAGCGCTGTAGGCAAAAATTTTAGGTTCAATGCTGCCCATCAGCCATTCGCCCGCAATCACCCCCTGGGGTCTACGCACATAGACAAGCAACCCAATAGTCAGCAACAGCGTCAGCAGCCGCACCCCTAGACTACGAGACAGAGTCCACAGCCCAATCGCCAGGTGTAGATAGCCCAAAAGACGTCCAATAATTGACGTCGCTAAAAATCCAACCGTCGTTGTTAAGCGACCCAATAAAAGCTGAAATAACAACCGATACCCTGACGGCTCACTGTAATAAATATCGTTTGCTAGCCAAGATGGCTCTACAAAGTGGCGGGCCATCGGTAAATGATGTAGCTCATTTACCGAGCCCATGTTGCGCACAAATAAAAACTTCAGACTCAGAAACAGGGTGATTGTAGCGACGGGCAACACCCAGGTTTGGACAAAAGACTGTTTCTGGCTCAAAGAATTCACTAGTATTCTGGCTCAATACAATCGCCTGAAAGCCATAGTTCCAGGCTGCGCCAGTGTACCATCCAACCGCATCAAAGCCGCCGGTGGCTCAAGCCACACGCCTCAGCCAGCGGGAATCACAACTCGTTAATTTGCTAACACCCCAGGCCAATTCTGATCTGCTTGAGCAATATAACCAGGAATATCCTTAGCCCAACGCTCCTGAATCTTATCGTTGAAGTTCAAATACAGCTTGCCATCAACAATTTCCCAAGCGGTCGGCTCAATCGGTGCAGTATTACCTTGACTGACGGCATAGGCACAAAAACCACCATACTGGGGAGCATATTCCTCAGGACTAGCCGCAAACAGGTCGCGGTTCTCAGCCGAAGCAAACTGCCAGGTCGCACCTTCCCAGTCATAGGTAAACTCATCGCTACCGGGGGTGTATTCTCCCTCAGAAAAGTAAGCCACCGGGTCAGCTCCACGAATGGCTACACCGTCTTCAGCAAAAACAGCATATGTGGGCGCTGCTGCCTGTTCGGTCCCTGCTGGTGCATCCGCTGTGGGTGTCGACGTAGCGCAGCTAGCCAGCAGCATTGTGCTAGCCAACACCACAGAAAGAAGAATTGAGCGTTTCATGGCGTGGGGAAAAGAGGATCATATAAATTAATACGCCCCTAACCTGAAAACTATCTGAGAAATCCTATCCAGTTATCTGAGATAGCTAGAAAAAGCAGTCCAGAATTTTGACCCGATAGAGCAGAAACCCTTGAAGAATTACAGCTAACCTGCATCCAGCAGACATTTTTAGGCGAAGCTATGGTGAGTTGCCATGGTGAGACCAGCTAATGCCGGTGAGGTGGATGCGTAATCGACGAGTTTGGAAAAGCGATAAACAAAAGCAGCATAGACGTACTGAACGGACAGCCGGTCAGTGCTATCAAAACCGACTGCTGCTAAAAAAATCAGGAGATGCCCAGAACGATTGGGAAACTGCAGAAAAAATTGTCCGGAATCCTATACGGAAACTATTGTTTACAACTAATTGTCTCTGGATCAAAGTTCGCCCATCAGTCACGCTAAGTCTATTTTTCTCTGCTGTTGCCGTTTGTTTTACCTGGTGGCTAGACCATCAGGCCGAGGTTAGACAGCAAACCACGTCTCAAAACCTGAACCATCAGCGTATTTTAGAAAGCTATATCGGCAACATCAAAGAAATTAGTCTGAGCCGCGATTACAACAATACAGATGAACTCATTGAAGAACGCACCTTCATCATGGGGATGACACTGCCTGTATTAAGGGAGCTTACGGGTGATGATGCCAGAAAAGCCCAGTTAGTGCTATTTCTTTATCAGATGCAAATGTGTGGCATTCTCTCCGATCAGATATGCCATGCTGCAGATACACCAGAAGTCCCTGGCTCGATAGAACAAACAGCGCCAGCTAACGTAACAGAGCAAAACCAACAGCCAACAGTAGACGAACAAACTCAACAACCTGTTACAGAAGAACAAGACCAGCAACCAATTGTAGACGAACAAACACAGCAAGATTTTTTACAAACTGCAGACCTAAAGTTTGCCAACTTCAAAGGCTATAAGCTTCCCAAAATCACCTTTCGCGGTGCTGACTTGCGGGGCACTAATCTAGCCTCTGCCGATTTACGCGAGGCCGTTCTAGTTTCGGCAAATCTATCGTGCCATCAGCGCAATACTCAAAAATTTTGGTCCTGGGTTCCATTCTTACCACAGGCTACAGAGCAAGTTTGTGCCAACTTACAGGGAACAAATCTACAAAACGCTAACCTGAACGGAACCGTACTAAATGGGGCCATTCTGCTAAGCACTGATCTACGTCAGGCCCAGGGACTAACTCAACAACAGCTTAATGGAGACCAGCCACCGTTACTTTGCAATGCTGGTCTACCTGCAGAGTTTAGCTCTCTTCAAAACAGGGACTGCTTAACCATTGTCAATAAGCTACATGAACAGAGTCACAATGAGTTTCCAACCTTCAAACAAGCCCAAGAGTTTGTCGAAGAACAAAAAGCAATAGATTGGGAATAACTATAAAAATAATGAAAGTGAGCCAGCATTTATCAATGCTGATATGGAAGAGGGATCAACTATTTGGCCAACAGCCAGACTGATCGCAACAGGCCGCTGTCACCAAACCTTTCTTGCCTAGTTAGTCGACTTTTCAGCGTTTGATAGTCTGCTAGGCTGAATTTCCTGATCGCAAAAGTGCTTTACAAAGTGCTGAGCTTCAGTCAGGCTCTTTGGGTATCTAAGCTGTTCCCAAATACAGCCATGTAAGTTGTGGATTTCTTGGTAGTAAAAGCCATGCTTTGAAAGGTAGGCAACGACATCCCACATAGCCTGATCTGATTTTTGGGGTGGGTGAAACTTAGCCCCCATTTGGTAAGTTGTATGACCACATTGAGGACACACCCGAATAAATCCTGGGGATTTACCAGGGCGCTTAAATGTGGCGCGGCAGTCAAAGCAAGCAAAAGAGGCGACGGCATGCATAAGAATACGTCCTTGTACTTTCTTTAGTGTCTTACTCCTCACGCTTCCATTATTGCCTGGCTGCTTCGCTAAAAGTATGACGTATTAATAACTTGTCAACATTGTCAATCGTAAATATCAACGATAGTAAAGAAGTTTATAGAGATACTATAGGTGATGAGTTGAGAAGATACTCTACTATTCAACAGAGACAAAACAAAAACTTTTACTCTTTGAAATCTCCAGATGAAGGCCCAGAAGCCCCAACACCAAGTTCTTTTTTACTCTTCTTTAGTTTCTTCCAAAGCTGTCTGATTTCTTGATAAGCCTCCATTGAGGTCAGCTTGCCGCCTGTTTCTAGTGCACAAATATAGCCAATACGCTGTGAGAACTCCTGAAGATTAGCGTTGAACGCTAAACCTTGCGGGGAAAACTGCCCACGGTAGCGGCTACGAGCATATAAAAGGTTGTTTATTTCGGAGTGTTTATTTGAGTCAGAGTGATTCATTTTAGGGTTGTTATGACTATCTTTATGGGTTAACAAACAGGTAAACTTATGGCTATGACAGCAGATCAGAAGGAAGGTCCTAGCCAATGTGCTACTTATATACAGTCGATTTACGTGATATCACGCAGGAATTGGAACAACAACTTTTATTTAAACTGTGGATCATAGAGTCTAGAGATAACAACTAGCCAACAGTCTATAAATAATAGAAGAGTGGGGGCTAATAATTCGTTTGAAATTGATTGTTGCCACAAGCAGAGAAATTCAGGAAACTTACATAACGCCACTGCATAACGCAATGTAATAGAAAATCTAAGGAAAAGCGCTTTATCGGCCCTACATTATACATACGTATAGACAATTAGGTAAAAAATTACCCCGGTTCAATTGCTGAACCGAGGTAATTTACTTATAGGGGAATGGCACTGACGTAGGACGAATCAAGCCACTAGCCTAGCTTTGAGCACTGAACGCGGTTGCTGCATTCTGGGAATGGGTTTGGGCCTACGCTTAACAACTCTCGGTTCACATCGATGAGGACGTAGGGGAACAATGAGTGTTCCAACAATCGCTAACAAGGTGTGATACCGCTGCTGAGGCCCTAACGTGTTAGCGTTAACGAGTTCAGGTCTGAAGTGATTGAACTGTTGCCGAGTGCCTTGTAACGAAAGCCTTGCTGCGCCAACGGTCGAGTGCTTGGCTGCTTGCCACATCAAGCTACGCAACAGGTTGTAAGCCAGTAGGTGGACCCAAAGGTCTTTACGAACCATTTCGGGTGTTTTGGCGGCAATCATCTCCATGGTCAAGGTGGTCTTGAGATGTCTGAGATTCACCTCAGCAGCCTCCCAACGCAGCTGATAGAGATCCGCTAACTTGGCTTTCGGATACCGTTTGGGATCATGCAAGGTCGTCACCATGATGATTTCGGTTGGGCGAAATCCAGGGTGTTGTATCAGCAGATGGACTTCTCTCACCTCAAGGGTCATTGGTAATGCCTCGAATGCATCTTGAGACATCGACTGAGGACACCTCGTGGGACGGTGCCAAACAACGCGGTGATCGCCAATCCCCAACTTTTTCCCACGACGAAAATCACAGTGTCGAGCATGATGCTTGCGAAAGACACCATCGGCTCCCGCCACTTTGACCAAGGCCAAGTCCACGTAGGTGCCGTAGGCTGAATCCGCCACCACTACATCGTCTGGGGTGAGTCGGGCATACAACTGGCGAGACAACTGCCACTCACTGGTGCTAAACGACGCCATCGCCGCATCAAGCACCGCACCTGTGGTCACGCAAAACCACACCACCAGCTTGGCGATAGGAAAGCCACAGCCTGGCTTCTGACTGCTGTGTTGGGGGTACTCTGCTTGATTCTCTTCCGTATCGCTCATCTGTATCCCGGTCCCATCAAACGCTTTCACGCGTCGACCACACCACAACTGCTCAGCAGGAAGTGACCCATGCAAGCCGTTGGCCGTGTGCGCCAGAAGCGGAGGGAGAACCGAAAAGGGTAATCGTTTTCTTGCCTTGCTGTACCCACCGGTATCGGAGGATGGAATCGTCTCTCCAGAGGTCGCTAGCCAAGTCGTGATTCGTTTGACTGCATGACTCAGACTTTTGTCCTGGTCGACCACCTGAGATATCCAGGCCCACAGCACCACTATCGGTGTATACAGAACCTGACGATACCTCACATTCTGGTCAGCTAGCACTTGCTGAATCTCACACTCACTCAGGACCTGAGCAAAGGGTAGACCGAGACTATTGTGATATTTTTGCTTGAGGATCTCCGCACGATTCGGCATAGTAAAGGTAAGTTATTGGGGCTTCCAGTCTTGATCGTCTCAGATCATCAGACCGGAGGCCTTTTCTTTGCCTTTTATGTCAGTGCCATTCACTTATAGGGTTGTGCTAACTGCTACTCAGTCAAAGCTTCATCAGACTCTGCTTAAGAGCCATGAATTTAAAACAGATCTTTGTCAGTCACTGCACCTTGGCTGCTAGACGAAACTAGAGTTGCATACTTGGCTAACACACCGCGTTTATAGCGAGGTTCAGGCGCTGTCCACTGCTCCCGTCGCTTGGCAAGTTCTTCATCAGAGACATTTAGCTGCAACAACAGCTGATCTGCATCAATCGTAATGGAATCACCTTCTTTGACAAGGCCGATGGTGCCACCAACGGCGGCTTCGGGTGCAACGTGGCCTACTACCATGCCGTAGGTACCCCCTGAAAAACGACCGTCGGTAATTAGACCAACCGAGTCTCCCAGACCAGCACCGATAATGGCTGAGGTGGGCGCCAACATTTCTCGCATGCCGGGGCCTCCCTTAGGACCTTCATAGCGAACAACAATTACATCGCCTGCTTTAATTTTGCCTGCCAAAATTGCAGCTAAACAATCTTCTTCAGACTCAAATACCCGCGCCGGGCCAGTGACGTTGCGCTTTTTAATGCCTGTTAGCTTGGCTACCGATCCTTCTGTGGCTAGGTTGCCCTTCAAAATACCCAGATGACCTTGGGCGTAGAGGGGTTGGTTAAAGGGACGAATCACATCCTGGTCAGGGCTGGGCTGAGCGGGCACGTCTGCTAGCACTTCTTCAATAGTCTGACCGCTGACGGTAAGGGCATCACCATGGAGCAGCCCTTGCTTAAGCAACATTTTCATCACTAGGGGTATGCCGCCTGCTTTATGTAGGTCGGTGGCGACATAGCGCCCAGAAGGCTTCAGGTCACAGAAGACCGGAACGCGATTGCGAATAGCCTCAAAGTCGTCAATGGTTAACTCAACGCCCATGGTGTGGGCAATGGCCAATAGGTGCAGTACTGAGTTGGTCGAGCCACCCACCGCCATGATTACGGAGATAGCATTTTCAAATGCTTTGCGGGTGAGAATCTGACTGGGCAGAATCTGCTTGCGAACCGCATCCACCAGAACATAGGCAGACTTTTCGGTGCTGTCTGCTTTTTCGGCATCTTCTGCCGCCATGGTGGAAGAATAGGGCAGGCTCACCCCCATGGCTTCAATTGCCGATGACATGGTGTTGGCTGTAAACATGCCGCCACAGGAACCAGCACCAGGGCAGGCATTTTTCTCGACGGCCATCAGTCGCTCTTCGTCAATTTTGCCAGCGCTGTACTGACCTACGGCTTCAAAGGCGCTGACGACAGTGAGGTCTTCGCCGTCAAGATGACCGGGTTTAATGGTGCCGCCATAGACAAAGACGGCAGGGATGTTCATACGTGCGATCGCAATAATTGCGCCTGGCATATTCTTATCGCAACCGCCCAGCGCCAATACGCCATCCATACTTTGGCCAGTACAAGCAGTCTCGATGGAATCTGCAATCACATCACGGGAAACCAGAGAATATTTCATCCCCTCAGTTCCCATGGAAATACCGTCACTAATAGTGATAGTGCCAAATATCTGCGGCATCGCGCCAGCATCACGCAGAGCCGCTTCTCCCCGCAGAGTCAGGGTATTAATCCCCATATTGCAAGGGGTAATTGTACTGTAGCCATTCGCTACCCCGACAATAGGCTTATTAAAATCTTCATCCTGAAAGCCTACAGCCCGTAGCATGGCACGGTTAGGCGAGCGCTGTACCCCCTGGGTAACGACGCGGCTTTTACGATTGTCGGCCATGGTTAATTCCTTCGCGATCCATACAGACCCTAATTGTTACAGATTAGGGTCGGAGACAAATTATGCCACAGCAGCTAAATAATTTATTCTTAGCATTTACAGATAGCGCCTTCCCTATGGTTGGACCACGGCTCGATCTAAGTCCACATCCGTATCTAAATCCACATCCGTTGAATGGGGCTGCAACAGATAGGTGACCATCGGTCCCTTACCCTTGATTGCAATCGGCCCACGCTGATGAAACTCATAGCGATCATCGTACTTTAGCAGCCGTTTATAGGTAGCCTCACTGATCTGGATACCATTGGGCACCCCATGGGATTCCATCCGGCTAGCGGTATTGACCGTATCTCCCCACAGGTCGTAGGCAAACTTTTTAAGCCCAATCACCCCAGCGACCACCGGTCCTGTATGAATACCAATTCGTATAGAAATATTTTGATTGGTCTGGGCGGTAAATTCCACCAGTGTCTGCTGCATTTCCACCGCCATTGCAGCCACGGCCAGCGCATGATTTGCCTTGGGCTGAGGCAATCCGGCAGCCACCATATATGCATCGCCAATGGTTTTGATTTTATCTATGCCATGTTTTTCAGCCTGCTGATCAAACCGCGAGAATACTTTATTTAGTATTTCAACAATATTGGCCGCAGGCTG
>JBHJIV010000285.1:0-17902 GCA_050043105.1 Leptolyngbyaceae cyanobacterium
AAAAGGGATGTGATCCATCAGTCTCAAGGTAGGCGGCATCATGGCGTACCTAGCTCGTCAGCCCAGCTTAAGCCCAAACTATTGTCTCAACTGGGACGCCAGCGCCTAAAAAGCCAGAGACCTGATATTCTGGATCTGTAGCTAACGCCTTAGGGGCTAGATCGCGCTTCATCAGGTGCATCATGGTTTGAGACCTTTCCGCATTCACTGCAACCCCACCCACAATGCTATGGAGCAGTCTTGCAGAGGCTTCGGTCGTTAGCATATTGCGATTCTCATAGCCCTCACCTAAAAAAGCACGCTCACGTCCATAGGGACCATCGCACCAGGTTTTTTGGCTAGCATTAATTGTCGCTAACTCAGGCCACTTAAGGCTGTTGAGATAGCGATTGATCAAATTGCGCTGATGTTTCCAGGTTTCAAACGGGCCAGGGGGTAACTCTGGTCCGCTAGTTGTACCCGTCAGAACATCAATGACATAGCCTGTCGCATCATTGCTGGAGTCGACAATCATGTCGCGAATGGCGCGCTCTAGCTCAAGACTTGTCTGGACCATGCCCCGCTCTAACCACTCATGGATTGCCACCAGATAAAACAGTTTGACCACGCTGGCTGGGTAAATCCGCTCTACACCCCGATAGCTGGCTCCCTTTGGCTGTTGTTTCCAAAACTCGGTAAAACTCAAGGCACCCCCTGTGTTGACGATGTAGGGTGGTTCGTAGGTTAGCCAGGTAACCGCAATCTGGTTTTGTGCCAGGTTGGGAAAACGAGCCCAGGTAAGGTCGAGAACCTGATTGAGCTTTTGTTGAAGTGTATTGTCGGTTTGGAAAAATTTTGAGGTCATGGGGGTAGATGGAGAGCAATGGGATCATGAACAATCAAAATCGATAGTTTTGAGGCGATAGAGTGGCCATCTACGACTCAGGATTGATTTTCCGGCTCAAATCCTAAATTTGTACCTTTACCTGCATGGACCAGGGCTAACTGCTCATATTTTTTTGCATGGTCAGTCAGCTCCTCAATTTGTGCGGCGGACAGAGTTTTGAGGACTTTGCCGGGAACGCCGACGACCAGGGAGCCTGGGGGGACATCTTTATTAACGACTGCTCCTGCACCGATGATGCTACCAGCACCAACGCGGACGCCGTTAAGAATGATGGCACCGATGCCAATTAGACAGCCATGCTCAATGTGGGCGCTGTGCACGACAGCACGATGACCAATGGTGACATGGTCTTCGAGAATGGTGGGTTGATTGGGGTCGCCGTGCAGCACAGCCCCGTCTTGCACATTGGTATGGGCACCGATGCGGATCAGCTCGACATCGCCTCGCACCACTGCGCCGTACCAAATGTTTGCTCCTTCATCCACGTCTACATGACCGATTACGGTGGCATTGGGGGCGATAAAAGCGGCTTTGGAGAGCTCGGGGGCAGGCCAAAAGCCAGCGGGGGTGGTTAATACAGGGGTAAGGTTAGTCACAAAATTAACCAAAGAATGTATTGGATCGACTTAAATGTACTCAGGATGGCAGCCGTGGGATATCCGGATAGACAAAACTCTTTGAAATAATGTATGTAAGGGTTATAACGCGGTATTTTACCTCCCGTTATAATTAAGGCGAGTGCAAGCTTATTTGCCTTATTTGGAGTGTTCTTTAGTGCGTTCAAATACCTCGGGCTTTTTCCTGGGCTCAACGTTGGGGTAGTTGAGACAGGCCAATCCAGTTTGGGCGTCAATGTTTTAATAAACCCGCATGATAAATTCCGCTTCTCAGTATCCGTTTTATGGGCCAGAGATAAAATGCCCCCACTGTCGGCAGACCATTCCGGCATTAACCCTGACAGATAGTTATCTTTGTACACGTCACGGTGCGTTTGAGGTCAGTCTTGAAACCCATGATTTGGTACATGTGCAATCGGGGCGTCACTGGCGTCAGTGGGAAGGGGAATGGTACCGCCAGCATACTCATCCTGACGGTATTCGGTTTGAAATTCATGAGGCACTTGATCGGTTGTATACCGAAGGGTATCGGGCAACGCGAGTCATCATTGCAGAGCGCTATCGACCTCTGGTGAAATCGTATTTGGAGTACAGTGCCCCCTGGCGTGGTCAGGTTGATACCGGAACACCCAGACTGTATGGTTTGCCTGTAGCATTTAGCCCGTCTTCTCAAGAGGTGCCCCAGTGGGAAGTGATCAATTTTGATTTAGAAAAAGAGCCGGGTGTACCCAATAATTATCGCTATTTAAAATTTTTTGAGTAAACTGCGCGAATTGTTGTTTGGGCGATAGGACTACTATGCATCACGCGTCGATTCGAACGGCAGATATTCATCGAGCTATTGCTTTTTATGGGCTGCTTGGGTTTGAGGTGATCGAACGCTTTACGGCTGGTATTACTTTGGCCTGTTGGATGGAAGGCTTAGATGGGCGGATTGAACTAATGCAGGTGCCAGAGCCTAAACCTGCTGCGGATGCTTTTAGCGATGAGCATTACACCGGCTATTATCATCTGTCGTTTGATCTGACTCAAACCGCTGAAAGCTTGCCAAGCTGGTTAGAACAGCTACGGCAGGATGCGGCTTCACAGGATGTGGCTCTAACTGTCTTGTTGGAACCCCAACAGCAAATGATTGGGTCTAGTGTATATGAGGTGGCCTTTATTGCCGATACTGATGGGTTACCGCTTGAGTTTCTGCGTTGCTTGAAATAATTAATGGGTTCCGGAATTCCGTTTGCAAATAATTGGGCCTATCTGGAGACAGAGCTCAACTGGCTGGAGCGTCTGCTTTTGGTGGCGGCATCACAGCAGCGTAAAAATCTAAAGTCGGTGACTCGTGTGGCTAAAACGTCAGCCGATAAGGCGACGAGTGACTGGTGGCAGGGGCTGGTGACGATTAGAAATAAGGCCTACGATGATGTAGCTCCGAAAGCGTTGGGGGAACGACCGTCGCTGGGGTATCAAAAAACGTTAGATAAACGGATTTTGCTGAGCCGAGCCAGTAAGGTATCGTTGGGGCTGCCAACGATGCAGATAAGCCTTGGTCTCAGTCTATTTGAGAAAAAACTGGTGCTGATGGCGCTGGCCCCAGAAGTGCAGGTGCGTTACGGACGGCTATATCACTATTTGCAGACAGGGACTAACTGTTCAGTTGGCGCATTGCCGACGTTAGACCTGGCATTGCGGGTACTGTGTCGCAATGATGCTGAGCGACGACGGGCGCGATCGCAACTTTCGAGACCTAACTCACTACTGCAGCGACAGATTTTGCGCAGTGTTGAGGGTTCATCAACACTGCTGAGCAGTCAGCTGCAGCTGGCTCCTGAGTGGGTTGATTATATATTAGCCGAAAATCCTGACCCTGGCTGGCCAACACAGGCGATTACGGCTGATCAGTCTGCTCAGCTATGCCGAGAACGAGTACTCTGGCCAGATCTGATAGTGGCAGACGTGCTTAAGCAGCGGCTGCAGACGCTGGCAGAGCTACCTCAGCTGAGATTGTTGTTGGTAGGGGAGCAAGGCGTGGGAAAAGAACGATGTGCGATCGCACTTGCCACTCACCTCAAGCAGCCCTTACACATTTTGGACCTGACGCAGGTTGCCTCTAAAGATTGGTCTGCTTATCTTAATGAAGTAACTCAGGCCAATTATGCTGTCGTGCTGGTTAAATCGGCCCATCATTGGCTGGGACGGAACTCAGCGATAGACAGCGCCGCACTGCAGCACTGGTTGGCTACGTCCTCAGCTCAAATTGTTTTTTTAGTGCGACATCGCCATCTGATTCGACGCCACTGGCGACAGCAGCTGATGTCTATCGACATTCCTCTGCCCGATGCAGAGCTGCGGTTGCAGCTGTGGCAGCAATCATTCTCAGACGGTGTGAAATCTATGGGTAAGGTGCGCTGGCGATCGTTGGCGGAGGGACTACTGCTCTCTGGCAAACAGATTCTGGAAATTGGTCAACTAACAAAAAGTCTGGCGGGTGACGAAGAGATTACCATCACCCATCTGCAGCAGGCGCTTGATCAAACTGGCCAAACATGGAATCTGCGCTAGCAAGCGCTATGTCCAATGAGTTGGGGCCATATCTGAGGGCACCAGGTTTGGAAACGGTTCTGGTTCTGGTTCTAATTCTTTGGGGGCAGTTTCTTCCAGCAGATCCCAGATGACCTGCAGCAGCTCATCTAAACCCTGGCGGCTCACGGCGGAAATACCAAAGATGCGATCGCATCCGCTTCTAGCCATGAGTTCTTCTGTGACCACCTCTAGTTCGTCTTCGGGTACGGCATCTATTTTGTTGAGTGCCAGTAGCTGAGGCCGGTCTGCCAGACCATGGCCATAGGCCACCAGTTCTTGTTGAATTGTGTGGTAATGCTCGATCGGGTCTAAGGTTGTAATGTCGATGACGTGGAGCAAGACCCGTGTACGCTCGATGTGGCGTAGAAAGTCATGACCCAGCCCAGCGCCCGTGTGTGCCCCTTCAATGAGTCCTGGAATATCGGCAAAAACCGTACCATCCCCGGTGGGCTTGCGGACTACACCCAGATTAGGCACCAGCGTAGTGAATGGGTAGTCTGCCACCTTTGGCTTTGCCGCAGAGAGTGCTGAAATCAGCGTGGATTTGCCCGCATTAGGTAAGCCAATGATGCCCACCTCTGCGATTAGCTTTAGCTCTAGACGAATGCGTCCTTCTTCACCGGGTAGACCTGGCAGACACGATTCTGGTGCCCGGTTGCGATAGCTGAGAAAGTGTTTGTTGCCCAGCCCCCCTTTACCGCCTGCAGCGACGCTCAGGGTTTGGTTTTCTGTGACCAGATCGCCTAACAGTTCACCTGTCTCAGCGTCATACACCATGGTGCCGCAGGGTACCTCTACGACCAGGTCTTTGCCAGTGGCCCCGGTCATATTTTTGGGACCGCCCCGTTCTCCGGACTCGGCGCGAAACCGATGGGCGTAGCGAAAATCTAACAGGGTTTGTAAGTTGATGACAGCCTTGAGCATAACCGAGCCGCCGGGCCCACCGTTGCCACCAGATGGCCCCCCTGTCGGTACATATTTCTCTCGGCGAAAGGCCACTAGCCCATCCCCACCATCGCCCCCTTGGACGTCAACTTCGGCTTGATCGATGAATTGCATAGGGGTGATGGATAAATGCTAGAAGATAATCGCGAGGGTAGGTGAGCTGGTTGCTTATCGTAGCCTTGCTATCTCCAATTGTATCTGCTCCCCAAGCTCTTCATTCTCTCGATGTTCACCCGTGATGGCATTAAATTGACCGTCAGTGAGACCGGCGTCTTCTACTAGCTGCTTGGCAGCATTACAGTAGTTAATCAACAAACGCCGTACTTGAGATCTGACTGTACGGGGTAATTCTGCTAAATCGTTGGTGCTCACACAGCGAAGATCGTGCTGAGTCACATCTGCATTGGCAATGGTCATAAGGTCGCTGATGTCGGCGTAGGCCTTTGGCCGGATTTCTTCGATGGCCAGCACAGCTGCAGCGTAGTTACTAATGGCTTCGTCGGTAAAGGTTTGGGCATATCCCCTTTGCCAGAGGGTGGACAGTGGGACGCTTGCGATCGCAATCAGGCTAATGCTGGCTCCAACCATCCAGCGGAGTTGACGAGGGCTGTCATTACTAGAGTGACGAGTAAGCATCATGGCAAGACCTGACAAGATTTGACCAATTCTAGTGAATAAAACAGGGACATTGCATAGTGGGCCTAGGTTAGCTTAAAGCAATGCGCTAATTCGATGACTTTGGTATGTAATGTTACCGTCTCAGGCGCACCCTGTTTAAGGGAATATTCGAGCGATAGTAAAAGTTTCAGGGCGTTTTGTAGCTGTATTGATGAGATATCGCGCGTTTCTTTCTGTAAAAAATAGATACGTTTTGGGTTCCCCACATCGGCAGCCTGGGCAATGATACGGGTATCGCGCTCACCATCCTCAGTCTTTATTTTGACCCATAGCCAGGTTCGAAACTGACCCACTAGGGTTGCCACAATTCGCAGGGCCGGCTCATTGCGCTCGAGCAGTTCTGTCACTAGGGTCAGGGCGCGATCGGTATGCCCCTGTCGTAGGGCTTCTGCTAGCTTGAGGCTGCTCTGCGTGCTGGTGGCAACCAGGGCATTAATGGCTTCGGGGGGCAAGGCCTGTTTGGGGTTGGTCCAGTAGGTTTGAAGTTTTGTCAGTTCGTTATATAAACGTCGGGTGTCAGCGCCAATGACTTCGCCAAGTAGGGCAGCGGCTTGGGGGGTGAGCTGTAAGCCTACATCCTTGGCAACCTGATAAACCTGGTGTTCGATTTGTTCAGTTTTCCATGGTGGAATGGTTTCAAACTCGCGGATATCGGCGTATTTTTTAATCAGTTTTGTGGACTTTAGCCGTCCGTCAGGCTTGTTGCTGCTAGTGAGCAGCAGAATAGCGCTGTCGGGAATATTGGGCAGCGTGCGCTCTAACTCCGTTATCAGGTCGGCGGCACAGCGCTGAAAAATGGGGGTATCTGCCAACCACACAACCCGTTTACCCATGCCAAAGGGAGGCGTCATTGCCTGGTTGAGGGCTTGAATCACACCATCTGGCTGTTCTGGCGATATTTTTTCGTAGTTAAAGCTAGCCCAGTCAGGGTTGAGGTTGCGATCGCACAGCGCGCGCACCGCCTTTTTCATCCGAAACTCATCGGCACCCCAAAAGAAATAAACCGGCATTTATATCGAAATGATTAACCGCTTAACAATGCTTCTATAAATTCGTAGCTAGAGAATGGCCGCAGGTCTTCAATCCCTTCGCCAGCGCCGATAAAGCGAATCGGTAGCCCCAGCTGCTGCACCACTGCTAGAGCCACACCCCCCTTGGCCGTACCGTCTAGCTTTGTGAGCACTACGCCACTGAGGTTGGCGGCCTCTGAAAAGACCTGGGCCTGACGCACGCCATTTTGACCCAGGGTGGCGTCGAGGACGAGTAGTGCTTCGACGTTGGCGTTAGGTGCTTTTTTGTCGATAATGCGGCGCACCTTGGTCAGCTCGTCCATCAGATTTTTCTTGTTTTGTAGACGACCTGCGGTATCCACCAGCAGCAGCTCTGTATTCCGCGACTGGGCAGAACTGATGGCAGCAAACACGACGGCGGCAGGGTCAGTATTTTGGCCTGGGTTAGCGACCACTTCAACCCCGCTGCGGGCTCCCCAGACTTTAACCTGCTCTACTGCGGCGGCTCGAAATGTGTCGGCAGCGGCAATCAGACAGTTATAGCCAGACTTTGTGGCAATGTGGGTGAGCTTACCGATCGTGGTGGTTTTACCAGCTCCGTTTACCCCCACCATTAGCCAAATATTGAGCCGTTCGCTTTCTGGCACAAACATCAGATTGTGCTCTCCATCGAGGGGGCTATCCAGCAGCTGTCGCAAAATCGTCTTTAGATAGCGAATAGCCGCATCCGGCGGTAGGGTTTCTTCTCGCATTCTGGCCTGGAGTGCCTCGATAATCTTATCGGTGGCGGCTACGCCCACATCGGCCTGTAGCAATAGTGCCTCAATTTCATAGATGGCTTCTTCGTTGAGCGGTCCCTGACCGACTACTGCCTTGAGCTGATTAACTAGCCCCCGCCTGGTTTTGCCGAGGCCCTGACGGAGCTGATTAAGCCAGGTGATTTCTTCAAGGGAGATATCGTCTGGACGCCTTCCCTGGGAGGCTAACACCTCAGCCGACCATAGAAATGCCTCATCTAGATCGATGTCGGGCATAGCCAGCTCGGGCTCGGGCGCGGGTTCGGGCTCGGGCTCAGGCTCTGAGATCGCGTCTTCTTTAAGTTTGGCTAACCGGGCTTCCCGTTCAGCTTCTGCCGCTTTTGCCCAGAAAGGGGCGGCAACAGAGGTGGTTTCTGTTGGACTACTTTCTTCCTCCGTTGGCTCTACCCCTGTGTCTTCGATTTCAGGGGCTTGGATGTCAGGCGATGCCTCTGTTGCAGTAACTTCTGCTGCCCCATCTTCAACCTCACTAGTCTCCTCAGTTTTCTCTGTAGCGGTTTCAGATTCAGGCTCTGCTGTCTGTTGCTGCTGAATATTTTGGTAAGCGACCTTTGCCCAAGCTAAATAGTCCTCAGCGTTAGCTGGCGCGTCTGCATCAGACTCTGTAGAGGTATCGGTGTTGGTCTCCTCTGGTTTATCACCCTCTGCTTTAGAGGACTCGTCATAGCCACGGCGAAACCAATTAAATGAAGACATAGATCAATAAATGGGCAATGGTAACGGCAGGGTGGGCAGTACCCACCAAAAACTCAGGTTAAATTCGACGGCGCATTGCTTAGGGTTCGTCGTTAGCAAGCGGGTTTTCAGGGTCAGAGACTACTTGAGACACCTTCAAAGGTGCCGATCTAGCATCTAGTTTTTGATTGTCCAACTGATCGGTTACCCGACGCATTACTCCATTGATAAACCGATAGCCGTCTTCATCACTGTATCGTTTCGCAATTTCAATAGCCTCATCGATGGCAATGCGTTTATCGACGGCTAAATACACAATCTCGGTCAGCGCAATCCTTAAGATGTCTCGATCGACACGGGCCAGACGCTTAAGATTCCAACCCACCATGGCGGTATCTAGCTGCTGATCAATCTCGTCACGATGCTGAATCAGCTGAGTAATAACTCTTTGGGCATAGCTCTGCACATCTTGACGCCCTGCCAGCTGCACAAATTCTGGGAGTTCCGTTGCCGCACCGAGTCGATTAATGGCGGTTTGTACCTTTTCAATCGCTTCTTTAACGGTTGCTTGAGCACTGCGAAGGTCGCCAGAGCGAGTTTCGCTATCGAGTAACTGCCGATTACCCTGTATCAGCTCTGCCGATGCCGCTTCCAGTGTCTCTTTGGCTTCAGTTGTCAGGGTGCGAATGGCCTCGGTCAATAAGGTTTCAACCGATGGTGTGGAAGCTTGCTTACTACGTTTTGGATCGTCCGTGAGCTGACTCATACCGAGGAGTGCAAGCTCACGAGCAATGCGACGGGATTGCATGGCGATTGGGGAGTGGGTGATCTAGCTCAGCTATATTATCAGCCAGACGCCGTAGGAATACTATCTATGCCTGTTGGTCAATATTGACCAACTCAACGGTCGTGTTGGCGGAACCCGCTTTGGCAGTTTTAACTGGGTCAGCCACAGAGCGCTCCCCAGCGGCGTCCTCTTCATCTGGATTTTCGCTGGCAGGCAATGCTTCTCGGTTAACTAATGCCTCAGCCAAATTAGGCCCGACAATACCCCCTGAAAGCAGAACTTTAAAGGCCTCCTCAATTGAGATACTCAGATTGACCACATCAGTTTCTTGGACAACCGCATACCAGCCGCTTGTGGGGTTGGGTGTCGTGGGGACAAAAACACTCAACATCTTTGAATCAGGACTCATTGATGTTGCTGAGCTGGTAACAAAAGCAATGGCCCAAACACCACGGCGAGGATATTCCACTAAGACAACGCGTCGAAACTGACTTCTAGTGTCCTGCAGTACCGTTTCTAAAAGCTGTTTCAGAGTTTTGTAAACGGACCCTGCCAGTGGAATGGACTGTAAAATCCTCTCGCCCACATCGAGTAGCCACCGACCTGCAATATTGCGAGCCATCAGACCAATGAGCAAAATGGCCAGCAGCGGCACGGCAAAACCAACCCCCAAATTAAATAAAGCGACCAGGGCAGGATGCAGATCAGTAAATGGGCTCAGCTGTTTTGGGAACCGCGTCAGCGCACGAATAACCCAGCTGGCGACAGTAATGGTTAGCCAAATAGTTGTGGCCAGGGGAATAACCACCAGAAGACCTGCAATTAGGTCGTTCTTCAAACCTTGCTGGAAGTGTTTTAGCACGGGCTGACGTCTCGATTACAGTCGTAGCAGTGGAATGTTTTGATTAACAGCGTGGCTAGGTAGTGCTTGTTTCAGAAAACTATGATGTCTGGCTGTGCTGCCCGTCATCATCTATATCCTAGATTATTTATGACACATAGCTGGGATCGGTGTGGGTTAGCCTGAGCTTGGTCATATCTACAATAACCAAGACTAAAGCTGCAGCACTCGTCGAGCTAACGTCAGGTAAATAAAGACACCGAATACATCGACAACCGTTGTGATAAAGGGTGCTGACATCAGGGCCGGGTCAAACCCTAAACTTTGGAACAGAATCGGTAAAGCGGCTCCTGCGCTAGAGGCTAGCACCGAAATTGCAAACAGACTACAGCCAACCGTAAGCGCTACCCCCACATCGATAGCAGGCACGACATAAGAAACCCCGGTCACCACTAAACCTAGCATCAATCCTAAAAAGGCTCCTGCGATCGCTTCTCGTCGAATCACCCGAAAGGCTTCTCTCAGCTTAAGATCATCAGTATTTAAACCACGAATGACCACCGTTGAAGACTGAGCCCCCACGTTACCGCCGGTACCAATCAGCAATGGAATAAAGGAAGCCAGTACGGCAAACTGCTGAATTAAATCCTCCTGGCTTTTAATCACGGCGGTGGTGAAGGTATTGGCAATCAGCAGCACCGAGAGCCAGACCACCCGCTTACGAGCGACAGTGAGTAGGTTGGTTTGAAAATAATTATCGCCGCCGGACTGAACACCGCCCAGGGCGTAGATATCTTTAGTGGCCTCTTCTTCTAGGATATCGAGGACGTCATCAACGGTGATGATGCCCACTAGACGGTCTTCGGTATCGACAACGGGGACGGCTAAAAAGTCGTAGCGCTGAATCAGCCTAGCGACTTCTTCCTGGTCATCACCGGTTTTTACAGAGACCACTTCACGAGTCATTAGCTCTCCAATGGTTTGTTCTGGCTGACCGATTACCAAAAGCCGCAGTGAGAGAATGCCGGTTAACCGCCGGGCATTGTCGGAGACATACAGGTAATAGACGGTTTCACTAACGCTTGCTAGCCGACGAATGTGGTTGAGGGCGCGCTCAACTGTCCAGTTTTCTTTGAGGGCGATATACTCAGGCGTCATTGCCCGCCCAGCAGTACCCGATTCGTACCCTAACAGTAGGGCAGTTGATTCTCGTTCTTGGGCGCTGAGCTGTTGCAGCAACTGTCTGACTACTTTTGCAGGAAGTTCATCAAATAGTCGAGCGCGGTCGTCGGGGGACATTTTGTCCACAATGTCGATGACGTCCTGGCGCTTAAAGTCTTCAACTAGAGTTTGTTGAATGCTGGAATCTAAATTTTCATAGACTTCAATGGCTTCTGATTTAGACAATAGACGAAATGCTAGGGCCTGCATCGTATCGGGTAGCCCTTCGATGGCTTCTGCAATGTCTGCCGGCTGTACGGGGACAAGCAGTGCTTTGGCCCCCTGATAATTGTTCTGTTCCAAAAGAGCCTGGAGTTGCGATCGCACCAGTTCACGCAGTTCCCTGCGCGAGAATGATGCAGCGCTTGTAGCCTGTTCAATGTCCGTCAAGGAATGTATGCCCAATCCAGTTGCCTATAGTCTAGTGGTGGAATGGGCCTAGAACGAAGAAAATCCTGCAAATTTCTCAGCCGCATAGTTTGAAGGGTGGGCATTGCCCACCCTTCAAACTATGCAACCTTCAATCCACGATGTCTCAAAAGCGCATCGGTGCTAGGCTCACGTCCACGAAATGCTTGGAACACCTCCATTGGGTGCCGCCTGCCGCCAAGGGCAAGCTCCGTATCGCGAAAGCGTTTGCCAGTTTCCTGCACAGCGCCTTCATTATCGATACCCACCTCTTCAAATGCTGCAAAGGCATCAGCGCTCAGCACCTCAGCCCAGAAGTAGCTGTAGTAGCCAGCCGCATACCCACCGGCAAAAATGTGGCCAAAGCTGCATAGAAACGCATCTTCAGCCAACGGCGGTAGAACCGTTGTCTTTTCAGACAGCCGATCGCGCACATCCCAAATAGAGTCAGACCCGTCAGGCTGATAGCGAGAATGCAGCTCAATATCGAGCCAGCCAAAGTTGACCTGACGCAAAATGGCATTGCCAGTCATAAAGTTACGAGCTGCCAGTAGCTTTTGATAGTCTCCTTCGGGCAAGGGCGCACCCGTTTCGTAATGCCGTGCCATCTTAAAGAGCGTGCTACGGTCATAGCACCAATTTTCCATAAACTGGCTGGGTAGCTCAACAGCATCCCACTCTACGTTATTGATGCCAGCGGCCCCTGGATAGTCCACCTGGGTCAGCATGTGCTGCAAACCATGGCCAAATTCATGGAATAGGGTTTCCACCTCTCGGAAAGTCATCAGACTGGGCTTCCCATCAATCGGGGGGGACTGGTTGCACACCAGATAGGCCACCGGTAGCCGTACCGGGTTTTTAGGTTCTGTGTGGGCGCGAACTATGCACTCGTCCATCCAGGCACCGCCGCGTTTTTCTGCCGACCGGCTGTAAGGATCAAGATAAAAATAGGCAACTGGATTGTCGTTAGCGTCGGCAATCGCAAAATAGCGCACGTCTGGATGCCAAATAGGGGCCTGGCCATCAGCCGCTGTAATGGTCACACCAAACAGCCGACTCGCTAGCTCAAACAAGCCATTAAGTACCTTTGGTAACGGGAAATAGGGCCGTAGTTCTTCATCGTTTAAGTCAAACTCCGTTTCCCGCATCCGCTCTGCCCAGAAGGGAATATCCCACTGTTTTAAGTCATCGGCTTCAGCCGCATTCTGTTGTTTGGCAAAGGCTTTAAGGTCTTCTAATTCTTTACTGGCGGCCTCATAACTAGCGCTGCGCAACTCTTCCCTCAGCCCTTCAACAGCATCCACTGAAGGTGCCATCTTTCTAGCGATGCTCAAGTCTGCATAGGTTTCAAAACCCAGCAGCTGCGCCTGCTGTTTTCTGAGAGCCAAGGTTTTGTCAATCAGCGGTGAGTTATTGAGGTCGCCTGCAGACGCCCGACTGATGTAAGCACGATAAACTTTTTCCCGCAGGTCTCGACGACGGCTGTGTTTGAGAAATGGCCCATAGCTGGGAATATCCAGTGTGATGCGCCAGGGACCTGTCTCAGCAGTAGCCGTCTCTTCGCCAGCTTCACGAGCGGCTTGGGCTGCCAGGCTGAGCAAGCTGGGGGGTAAACCAGCAATGTCTTCCTGGGTGGTTAGCGTAAGACTAAATGCCTTAGTCGCATCGAGCACATGATTTGAAAATTGAGTTGATAGCTCTGCCAGCTGCTGCTGAATTTGGTTGAATTGCTCTTTGGCCGCGCCCTCTAGACCGACACCTGAGAGTTCAGCATCGCGAATGGCCGCGTCTACAATGCGTTTCTGAGCAGAGCTAAGATTAGTAGCCTGAGCCAGTTGCTTAAAGCCATTGTAAAAGACTTTGCTCTGGCTGAGTCGGGTGGCAAATTGAACCAGGGCAGGTTGTACAGCTTCATAGGCGGCCCTCAGCTCGGGGCTATTTTTGACACCCATGAGATGCACTAGAACGCCCCAGGTCCCGCCTCGTCGTTCGCTAAATTAGGTGAGGGGAGCTGCTAAGCCTTCCCAGGTTGATGTCATGGTTTGTTCCAATGACTCTAGAGCGGTGGTGAGATCACTAATTAACTCAGTAATAGCGGGCTCTACTTGATCGGGCTGAAACTGATCAAAGGGAGGCAATCCTTGGCCAATTAGGAAAGGATTTGTTGACGTGGGAGCACTGGTAGCTGCTGTGGAAGTCATAGGTATTCGAGGATTTGAGGTGACAGAATCTTCAGGTGAGTTAAACGTCTGCCATATCGTTAGAACGGGTGATATGCCTGGAGGTGGTAAGTTATAACGCCAATGTAGCTAGCAAATATCCTGCTGAATCAGAATCTTTGCTACAGTTTTCCGGAATCATTCCGACTTAGGTTTTTCTATCCTACTGCGATTTTTTATGGCTGGGGGTGTAGGCGGTCATAAAAGTGTTTAGGTATAAGGCAAACTCATCAGATGTCCTTAAACCCTATAGAGTTACTTGCCCCTATCTTGCTTCAATGGTCTCTGGCTCCAGGGCCTGCAGGACACGCGCGGCTTGGGTGATGATGCTTTCGCCACCGCTGACGACAACTAGATATTCGCCAGCCTCAATGCGATCGCGATATGAGTCTCCGTCATCGTTAAACAGCAGCGCGGGTCCACCACTGATAAAAAAGCTGCCCATGAGTCCTGAGCCAGCTCCTAATATCCCACCTAAAATCTGATTGCCCAAAGTCCCAGTCCACTGAAAGGTATTAAGGCCGGTGATGGTATTAAAAACAAACCCGCCACCAAACCCAAAAGGCACTAACCAGGTGGCCATACGTCTCACCTGGGTCCAGGCCGCCTCTTTAGGATTCTGCAAGCCAAACTCATCGGTGGTTTGACACCCTTCACCCAAAATAGTGATGTCGTCCATGGCAAAGTTGCTGGACTCTAGCCTGGCATAGGCTTCTTCGGCATTGGTGCGATCGCGAAAAGCAGCAACAAGGTATCTCATGGGGACAAAACATATAGAGGTGTTTGGTCAGGGCAAATCCCGATACTTTCTATTATTCCTCGTTGACTACATTTTGGATGTGTGAATAGTTTTGATGCTAACTGGCCACTCAGATTCAGACTATTTGCTTTTGTACATGGACCATTGAAAGCAGCGCAAATAGCTTTTTAACTATTGTGCTGTTGTGGCTGTTGCTGTGCAGATCTTCTCCTCTCAGGTTTGACCCTATCTCTCTCAGAACAAAACTAAAAAACATAGCTAAGATCATGACCAGACTACGCGTTCCTTAATCATGCAATCTTTTATAAAATTTCTGACTTGGTTCTGTCTAGTGATTGCTTTACTAGTAGGTGTTTGGTTTAAACCAGTGGTAGCTTCTCCCTCTTTGATCGATCCGCGCATTAATCGGTTAGAGTCTCAGCTGCGATCGCTCCAATCCCAAGTGACTCGTCTCCAGTCTCAACTGCCCCGTGCTGGTGCCCGCCGTCCTGTGGCCACCGACCCGACTCCCACTGCTGAAACTCCTTCCTTTGATCAACAGTTTGATACCCTTGCCGTTCTAATGATCGAGTTAAAAGAGCGTGTATCAGTATTAGAACAACGACTGGATGAAATAGAGGAACCTGTACAGTAACAAGCTTGCCAAGTTGTTCGGCTTGTGCACAAGTACCTACATGCTTTTTTGATACGGTTCATAGATAATCGGCATCTGGCCCCAGCTGTCTAGTTCATCGCAGATCCAGCGAATTTCTTGATAGTTACCATTGATGCGAATCGTGTGAAATGGTCCGTCACTCTTGAAGTTGATTTTGTATTGAGGAATTTTATCAGGACCTGCTGTCATTTGAGTTAGGGGTTGTCTAAAAAGTTTTATCTCTTTGTTCTTATAGAGCTCTGTTAACACCATAAAAGTGCTGTTAGAAGACTTCTCGAACGTTAAAGAATAGGTGGCACCTTTTTTGCCTCGTCTTGGCGTGCCGAAATAAATAAGAGCAGAAACAAATAGGACTGGCCAAATTAACCCAGTCACGATGAGAAAGCCAAAAACCACAACTGCAAAAGCGCCACCAAAAGAACCAAATTTCTCTCTGAACCAGCTACCGATTAAGGCAGGTATGAGAAATTCAAGTTTAAGGTTCTTTTTGGGAACTTGAAGATGCAGATTCCCTTGAGTCTGATTGAGCTGAATGGCGCTGTGTTTGGGTGGCGGTTCTCGGAGGGGATGTAGCTCAGATGCCTTAGTCTGACTCGGCGACTGATTGAATTGCGCGCGTGCAATGGCTGCTGTCTTGGGGCGTTTGGCGATGTCTGGTTCAGTCAGCCATTCTAGCCAACCGGTAAATTCGGGACTTAAATTTGCTAGATCGGCAAACTGTAGCCGCATGTCTTTCTGCGGTAGGTTGGCAGGGTGGTGTCCTGTTGCCAGATAAATTAAGGTGGCTCCTAGGCTATACAAATCAGATGCTGGAGCCGCTCGTCCGCCAAACTGCTCTAATGGCATGTAGCCATAGGTGCCCACAATGGTGATTGTGCTGTCTTGTTGCGGTGCTTGAATGCCACCAAAGTCTACTAGATATAGCTTGCCAGGGCTATCTTCAGTACGCTCTGTGAGCAAAAGATTGCTGGGTTTGATATCGCGATGGATAACAACGGGGTTGCGGTTATGCAGATAGTCAAGAATCTCCAAGGCTTCACAGGCAATGTAATGAAGATCGGCTTCGCTAAACGTATGACCCGCAGTGACCAAATCTTGCAAAGATTGGGCGTCTATATAGGTTTGTACGAGTAAAAAACCTTTGCCTAGCTCTGTTTCAATATCGACAAAATCTAAATATTTGGGAATAGCTGGATGTTCTAGAGACTGTAGAGCCACACTTTCCCGTTCAAATAGTCTCAGATTTGCCCAGGTGAATTCGACATCGAACAGCAGCAACTTGACGATCACCGTTGTCTCAGTTTGTAAATCTGTTGCGACAAAGGTGCGACGTCCTGGTTTTTGGCTGAGGCGAGCGCGAATTTTATAGCGTTGGCACAGCACCTGATTGAGGAATGGCTCCATGGGAATAAGGCGCTAATGAGTAATGCGGTGTAGAGCTAATAGAAGCAGATACAAATCTATATTGTCAGATTCCAGATGCAAAGTCAGCAATAGAGTCTGAATTATTCTCAAGTAACCAATGATTATTTTGTCTACAACGATTCTCTTCTTAATTGTTGAACTGTATGATGTTTTCTCAAGAGAAAGTGATTAGATTAACAATCTAGTAGCTGAGTAATGTCGATGATGATTTCATCAATGATTTAACGCATGTTGGTGGCTGAGAGATCGGCATTGTTTAAGAAGGTGCTAAAGACGACTAAAGCATTCTCATTTAAGATCAGACCGTTAGCTAAAGCACCATAGCCTGCCAGCACGTCCTCCCACTCCCAATTGGGATGAACGGCTCGACCAGAAAAGTAATTGTCATAGCCCCACAGCTGCTCGACAAAACCCTTCGGCAATGGCGCTAGATGCTAAAGGGCCAACGCCACAGATACCCCCCAACAGTCCCTTTATAGATAAACGTAGCCCGGTATCTATCGCCTGAAATAGCTAATACTTAGGGCGTTCAGCGTACTGGACAGACTTTAGAGCCATGGCAGTTCTAAGTAAATAAGGCAACCCAGGTTCCGAGGTTAGCTAGAAAATTTACTAACACTCGGATGACACCGGATATTGTTTGAAGTCTTAGTGAAGTCATCGTTCAACTCCGGATAGAGCATGACAAATCAAGCATGTTGGAGTGGTAGATGCACCCTGATTCCGAGCCCTAGAGATGCATCTTTGGGTCGCTTTCTTCTCTTCTAAGGAACTGTTGGTGATATCAACAAAAAAAGATGGGTGCCACCCCCCATTCACAATTGAGCTGTTATTCGAGAAATACCTCAAGGCAAACGGTTCAGTGTCTACTGCCTCCACTGCCACATTCTCCCTTGGGGCTTGGGAAACGGCATGATGAGTTTTTCTTAGCCTTTGTTGATTGCTCGTTTTTTAATCGCGTCGATAATTTGACTGTTAGCTTTTGGAAACGGATAGCTAGTAATTTCATCCAGGGTGACCCATTTGATCTCGTCACATTCAAGCGGTTTGGGTTCACCACTGATGTGGCTGCAGTTAAAGACGTTTAACGTCACCTTAAAGTGACTGTAGGTATGGTCAATAACGATCAGCGGGTCGTTGACCTCAATTTCGATGTCTAACTCTTCTTTTATTTCTCGTCGCACACAGTCTTCAAAAGTTTCATTGGGCGCGATTTTGCCGCCTGGAAATTCCCATAAACCCCCCAACAGGCCCTCTTGCTTACGGCGATCAATCAATATGCGACCGTCATCATCGTAGATAACAGCCACACCAATTTGCTTATGGGGTAATGGAGCGCGAGATTCGGTCATGGGTAGCTCAGACTGTAGGTTTTGATGG